>JBBQKY010000097.1:0-9651 GCA_038327385.1 Propionibacteriales bacterium | reverse complement strand
GTGCTGGGGCTTCAACAACATGGGCCAGCTGGGCGACAGGTCCACCACCGACCGGCACATCCCGGTCAAAGTCGGGTTCGCCACGAACTGGAGAAGCGTCAGCGCCGGGGAACGGCACACGTGCGCCACCCAGCGCAACGGAACTCTGTGGTGCTGGGGATACAACCACTTCGGCCAGCTCGGCAAGGGCGACGACAGGAACCAGAACACGCCGGTGCAGGTGGGGCGCGACAATGACTGGGCCGCGGTGAGCGCGGGCGCGGAGCACACCTGCGCGACGCGCACAGACGGCACCCTCTGGTGCTGGGGATGGGGGTCCTTCGGCCAACTCGGCGACGGCAGCAGCCTCGACAGCTGGACGCCGGTTCAGGTAGGGGCCGCCACCGACTGGGCCACCGTCGACGCCGGACAGACGCACACGTGCGGGACGAGCCTCGCGGGCACCTCTTGGTGCTGGGGCAACAACGAGCACGGGGCGCTGGGCGACGGCACCACCGTCGACCGGCTCTATCCGGAGCAGGTGGCCGGCGACGCGTGGTGGACCTCGATCACCACCGGGGACAGAGACACCTGCGCGACCCGCTCCGACGGCACTCTCTGGTGCTGGGGCTACAACCTGTTCGGGCAGCTGGGCGACGGCAGCTACACAGACCGCGACCTCCCCGTGCAGGTCGGCACGCTCACCAGCTGGAACACCATCAGCGGAGGCGTCCAGCACGCATGTGGCACTCGCCTGAACGGGACGCTGTGGTGCTGGGGTTACGACGCCGACGGTCAGCTGGGTGATGGCACGACTATCAACAACCCCCTGCCGGGCCGGATCAGGGGTCACTGACCTCGCACGAATGCTTCGCTCTCCAGCGGGTACACGTGACGAAGAGGTCAGGTAGCAGAGACGGAGGTCGACATGCGGGCGTACAGGCTCTGGTTCATTGCCGGTCTCGTGCTGGTCGACCTGATCGCGGGGTTCGCCTGCATCCTCAGCGTCAAGTACGGCAGCGCACCGCGCAACCCCTGGTGGGTGCTGGGCATCGTGCTGATCGCCTTCGGCGCGACAGGGGCCGTCGTCACCGTCGCGATGAAGGCGATGCGGGTCGAGACCGAGGAGGCGCACCCCTCCGACGACGCCGCTTCTAACTCGCCGGCTGGGTAACACCGCGGTTTCGAGGCGCACAGGCTAAGACCAGCCAACTCGGCCGCAGCTGACATTGCGACGCGGTCGGTCGGATTCGCGTCACGGACGACACTGCGTGAGCGATGGTGGCCGGCCGAGCAGACCGAGGGACTGCTTGAGCTTCAGCACCCGGTACACATGCAGGTCCAGCCGAGCAGTGCTGATGCGGTGGTCGGCCACCGCCGCGATGACCGCCTGGACAGCCACCGACGGCTGCGGCGGCAACAGGAGCATGTCGCTGCCCGCCTGGATGGCCTGTACGGCGACCTGGGCGGGCGAGCCCCAGGACGTGACGCCGCCCATGTTCAGCGCGTCGGTGATCACGACGCCGTCGTAGCCGAGCCTGCCGCGCAGCAAGTCCCGGTTCAGCACGGACGAGATCGTCGCTGGCCGGCCACTGGGGTCCAGAGCCGGGAATGCCAGATGTCCCACCATGATCATGTCCACGTTGGCGCGAACTGCGGCTGCGAACGGCGGCAGGTCGGTCCGGGTCCAGGTGGCGGGGGACTCCTCGACGACCGCCGTACGCAGGTGGCTGTCCGTGCTCGTGGAACCGTGGCCGGGAAAGTGTTTGACGGTCGTGGCGACGCCCGCCGAGTGGTAGCCACACATCTGTGCCGTGACGAGCCTCGAGACGACGTCCGGTGTCGACCCGAACGACCGATCGCCGATCACGCCGCCCGACCCGGCGGTGTTGACGTCTGCGTCGGGCGCCAGGTCGGTGTTGATGCCCAGCCGCCTCAGCAGCAGGCCCGTCGTCCGCGCCGTATTCCTCGCCTCGGCCGCGTTGCCGCCGAACTGAGTCCCGGCCGGGACAGCGCCGGCGCCGGGGATGCGCGTGACGGGACCGCCCTCCTGGTCGGTCATCACCAGCAGCGGATAGGTGACACGTCGGGCCTCCTGTTGGATCCCGGCCGTCAACGCCTGCGCCTGGGTCTGGGACGTCAGGTTGTCGTCGAAGTAGATCAGCCCGCCCGGATGCAGCCCGTCGATCAACCCGGTCGGCACGCTGGTGCCGGAGAAGGAGGGCACCATCAGCTGTCGCACCTTGTCCGGAAGGGCCATGCGGTGGACCCGCTCCCAGATCGGGTCGGCGCCATCGGCTCGAGCCGGTGTCACGGACGGCGCAGATACCGGCACCGATTCCGGCGCAGGTCTAGGCGCAGGCGGCGTGCCGCTGGGACCGCTGGGCGACGGCGCGCGGCCCCGGTGGGCGGCTGACGTCGTACCGGCACAGCCCGCAACGGTCAGCACCAGCAGTCCTGTCAGGACGGCTCCGCCGCGCCTGAGGCGGTGGCCACGACCCGCCGGGTCCGCCGGCCGACGAGACAACTCAGGCCCGCGCCAACGGCTGGTACGCCGGGACGACACCGTTGATGGCGTCACCCATCCGGTGGATCCGCAGCGCGTTGGTGGAACCGGGTATTCCCGGTGGACTGCCCGCGACGATGACGACGAGGTCGCCATCGACGCACCGGCCGATCTCCAGCAGCGCCTTGTCGACCTGCATGACCATCTCGTCGGTGTGCTGCACGCTCTCCACGAGGAACGTCTCGACCCCCCACGACAGCGCCAGCTGAGACCGCACCGCCTGCTCCGGGGTGAACGCCAGCACCGGGACCTGGGACCGGTAGCGCACCAGCCGCCTCGCGGTGTCACCGGACTGGGTGAACGCGACAAGGTACTTCGCTCCGACGCGCTCGGCAACCTCGGCGGCAGCCTTCGCGATAACACCGCCGCGGGACACCGGCTGCCAGTTGATCGCCGTCATCCTGGCCAGGCCGTGGTCCTCGGTCGACTCGATGATCCGAGCCATCGTCCGCACCGCCTCGACGGGGAACGCGCCGACGCTGGTCTCCCCTGAGAGCATGACCGCATCGGCGCCGTCGAGCACGGCATTGGCCACGTCGGACGCCTCCGCGCGGGTCGGTCTGGGCGCCGAGATCATCGACTCGAGCATCTGGGTCGCGACGACGACGGGCTTGGCGTTGCGCCGGGCCGTCTCGGTCACCTGCTTCTGCAGCACCGGGACGTCCTCCAGGGGCATCTCCACCCCGAGGTCTCCGCGTGCCACCATGACTGCGTCGAAGGCATCGACGATCTCGTCGATGTGCTCGATCGCCTCGGGCTTCTCGATCTTCGCGATGACGGGCAGCCACCGACGCTCCTCGTCCATCACCTTGCGGAGGGGGTCGACATCGGATGCGGACCGGACGAAGGAGAGGGCGATCAGGTCGGCCCCCAGGTGCAGCGCCCACCTCAGGTCAGCGGTGTCCTTGGCCCCCAGCGCCGGGACGCTCACCGACACACCGGGGAGGTTGATGCCCTTGTTGTTGCTCAGCGGGCCTCCGACGACAACCTGGGTGATGACGTCGGTCTCGGTGACCTCGACGGCCTGCAGCACGACCCGCCCGTCGTCGATGAGGATCGAGTCGCCAACCGTCACGTCGCCGGGCAGCCCGAGGTACGTCGTACCGCACAGCTCGCTCGTGCCGGGCACCGAACGGGTGGTGATCGTGAACGTCGCGCCGGCGGACACGACGACAGGGCCGTCAGTGAACCTGGCGAGCCTGATCTTCGGCCCTTGCAGGTCGACGAGAACGCCGACCGCTGCACCGGACTCGTCGGACGCCTCGCGGATCATCTTGTAGACGGCTTCGTGGTCCTCGTAGCTGCCGTGGCTGAGGTTCAGCCGCGCTACGTTCATCCCGACGGCGACGAGCTCCCGGATCCGCTCCGGCGTCGAGGTCGCGGGCCCCATCGTGCACACGATCTTCGCTCTTCGCACTCGGTCGAGCGTAGCCGCCCGCACCCGGACTCACGGCATCAGCACGGCTCAGACACGCAGCGGCCGGGCATCGGGAGCGATCGGGCGGTGCAGCGTCGTCGACCCGCCGAGATAGGCGTCCACGGCGGCCGCCGCCGAGCGGCCCTCGGCGATGGCCCAGACGATCAGGGACTGTCCTCGACCGGCGTCGCCGGCGACGAAGACGCCGGGCAGCGACGTCATGAACGACGCGTCGCGCGACACGTTCCCGCGGGGCTCCAGCCCGACACCGAGCTGGGCAACGACCGTGTCCGTCTCCGGGCCGGTGAAGCCGAGCGCCAGCAGCACGAGATCAGCCGGCAGCTCCCGCGACGTCCCGGGCAGCGGGCTGAACCTGCCGTCGCGAAGCTCCGAGTCGCTCAGCCTGAGGGCCCGGACCCGGCCAGCTCCGTCGGCGAGGAACTCCTCGGTGGTGACCGCGTACGTCCGGGTGCCGCCCTCCTCGTGCGCCGAGGAGACGCGGAAGAGCGCCGGGTAGGTGGGCCACGGGTCTGCCGTCGAACGAGCCTCACTGGGTTGGGACATGATCTCGAGCTGCGTGACGGAGGCCGCGCCCTGACGGTGCGCCGTGCCGACACAGTCCGCGCCGGTGTCCCCTCCCCCGATCACCACGACGTGGCGGCCCCTCGCCGTGATCTGGTCGGGCACGGTTTCGCCCCGCACGGACCGGTTGGCCTGGGGCAGGTAGGTCATCGCCTGGTGGATGCCGGCGTATCCCCGGCCGGGCACCGGCAGGTCTCGCGGCACGGTCGCTCCGATAGCCAGCACGACGGCGTCGAAGCCGCTCCTGAGCTCCGTGACGTCGACGTCGACGCCGACGTGCACTCCGGGACGGAAGATGGTGCCCTCGCGCCGCATCTGGTCGAGCCGGCGGTCGAGGTACCGCTTCTCCATCTTGAACTCGGGGATGCCGAACCGCAGCAGTCCGCCGACGTCGTCAGCCCGCTCGAAGACCACGACCGTGTGACCGGCTCTCGTGAGCTGCTGCGCCGTGGCGAGCCCGGCAGGACCGGACCCGACGACGGCGACCGTCTGCCCGCTGAACCAGTCGACATCTCGCGGACGCTCGAACCCTTCGTCCCACGCCTTGTCGGCGATAGCCACCTCGACGTTCTTGATGGTCACCGGGTCCGACCCGATGCCGAGCACGCAGGACGACTCGCACGGCGCGGGACACAGTCGCCCGGTGAACTCGGGGAAGTTGTTGGTCGCGTGCAGCCGTTCGCTCGCGCTCTCCCAGTCATCGCGGTACACGAGGTCGTTCCACTCCGGGATCAGGTTCCCCAACGGGCAGCCCTCATGGCAGAACGGGATGCCGCAGTCCATGCACCGGCTCGCCTGCTCCGTGATGATCGGCAGCAGCGCCCGTCCGACCTCGCCGGGATAGACCTCGTGCCAGTCGTGCAGCCGCTCCGCGACCGGCCGGCGCGACGGGACCTCGCGGTCGTGACGCAGGAACCCCCGCGGGTCAGCCATGACCGGCTCCCATCATCGCCATCAGGACCTGGTCGTCCGCGAGACCCTTCTCCTCGGCGTCGCGCTTCGCGTCGAGCACCCGTCGGTAGTCACGGGGGACGATCTCGGTGAAGCGGTGCCGGGTAGCCGCCCAGTCCTCGAGCAGCCGCTGTGCCACGGTCGAGCCGGTCTGAGCGCCGTGCTCGGTGACGATCTCCCGCACCCGCGCCGCCGCCGCCTCGGAGAGCGGCTGGAGGTCGACCATCCCCGGGTTGACCCGCCGCTCGTCCAGGTCGAGGACGTAGGCGGCTCCCCCGCTCATCCCGGCAGCCACGTTGCGTCCGGCGGCCCCGAGTACGACGACCTCGCCGCCCGTCATGTACTCGAGGGCGTGGTCCCCGACCCCCTCGACGACGAAGGTGGCGCCGGAGTTGCGGACCGCGAAGCGCTCACCGACGCGGCCGCGCACGTACACCGAGCCCGAGGTGGCGCCGTAGCCGATCACGTTGCCGGCGATCACCTCGGCCTCCGCGACGAACCTGGCTCGGGGATCGGGGCGAACCACGACCCGGCCGCCGGAGAGGCCCTTCGCGACGTAGTCGTTCGCGTCGCCATGGAGGCGCAGCGTGATCCCGCGCGGCAGGAACGCCCCGAGCGACTGCCCCGCCGAGCCGGTCAGTGTGATGTCGATGGTGCCGTCCGGCAGGCCCTCGGGGCGGGATCGGGTGACGTGGTGACCCAGCATCGTGCCAACGGTGCGGTTGACGTTGCGGACCGGAAGGCTCAGCCGGACCGGCTCCCCCGACTCGAGTGCCGGTCGACAGCTCGCGATCAGCTCGTTGTCCAGTGCCCGGACGAGACCGTGGTCCTGGTCACGCGTGCGGTGCCGTGCCGCGTCCGCCGGCAGCGGCGGCACGTGCAGCAGGGGGGTGAGGTCGAGCCCTGCCGCCTTCCAGTGCTCGGTGGCCGTGCGGACGTCCAGCATCTCGGCGTGACCCACCGCCTCCTCCAGGGAGCGGAAGCCGAGAGCGGCGAGCAGCTCGCGCACCTCCTGCGCGATGTACTCGAAGAACCGTACGACGTGCTCGGCCTTGCCCGCATAGCGCGCCCGGAGCTCTGGGTTCTGGGTGGCGATGCCCACCGGGCAGGTGTCAAGATGGCACACCCGCATCAGGATGCAGCCGGCGACCACCAGCGGCGCCGTGGCGAAGCCGAACTCCTCGGCGCCGAGCAGTGCCGCGACAACGACATCGCGTCCTGTCTTGAGCTGCCCGTCGCACTGGACGACGATCCGGTCCCGCAAGCCGTTCCTCAGCAGCGTCTGCTGGGTCTCGGCAAGGCCGATCTCCCACGGACCGCCGGCATGCTTCAGCGAGGTCAGTGGCGCCGCCCCCGTGCCGCCGTCGTGGCCCGAGATCAAGACGACGTCGGCGTGCGCCTTCGACACCCCCGCGGCAACCGTGCCGACGCCCGTCTCGGCAACGAGCTTGACGTGGATCCGGGCAGCCGGGTTGGCGTTCTTGAGGTCGTGGATCAGCTGCGCGAGGTCCTCGATCGAGTAGATGTCGTGGTGCGGCGGTGGGGAGATCAGGCCCACACCCGGCGTCGAGCCGCGGGTGCGGGCGATCCAGGGGTACACCTTCGCTCCGGGGAGCTGGCCACCCTCCCCCGGCTTGGCGCCCTGGGCCATCTTGATCTGGATGTCGTCCGCGCTCGTGAGGTAGTCGCTGGTCACCCCGAAGCGCCCCGATGCCACCTGCTTGATGGCGCTGCGACGCTCGGGATCGTGGAGCCGGTCGGCATCCTCCCCGCCTTCGCCGGTGTTGGACCGGGCGCCGAGTTGGTTCATGGCGACGGCCAGCGTCTCGTGGGCCTCCTGGCTGATCGAGCCGTACGACATCGCGCCGGTCGAGAACCGCTTGACGATCGCCGAGACGGGCTCGACCTCCTCGAGCGGAACCGCTCCCAGCGGCGCCTTGAAGGACATCAGCCCCCGCAGCGTCATCAGCCGTCGCGACTGCTCGTCGACTCGCGCCGTGTACTGGCGGAAGATGTCGAACCGCCCGCTGCGCGTGGCGTGCTGCAGCCGGAACACGCTTTCGGGGTCGAACAGGTGCGGTTCGCCGTCACGCCGCCACTGGTACTCCCCGCCTACCGCCAGGACGCGTCGGGGCGACGCCGTCGCCTCCGAGGAGTAGGCGCGCCGGTGCCTGCTCGCGACCTCCTCCGCGAGGACGTCGATCCCGACGCCGCCGAGGGGCGACGACGTACCCGTGAAGTAGCGCTCGACGAGCTCGGGACCCAGCCCGACCGCCTCGAAGATCTGCGCCCCCGTGTACGAGGCGATCGTCGAGACCCCGATCTTGCTCATCACCTTGAGCACGCCCTTGCCGAGCGCGTTGACCAGGTTCGCCACAGCCTGCTCCGGTGACACGCCACTGACCTGCACCCCGCGGCGAGCCAGATCCTCCACAGACTCCATCGCGAGGTAGGGGTTGACCGCTGCTGCGCCGTAGCCCATCAGCAGCGCCACGTGGTGCACCTCACGCACGTCGCCCGCCTCCACCACGAGGCCCACCCGGCTGCGCAGCTGCTTGCGCACGAGGTGATGGTGGACGGCCGCGGTCATCAGCAGGGACGGCACCGGCGCCAGCTCGGCCGTCGCGTTGCGATCGGAGAGTACGACGACCCGCGCCCCATTCTCGATAGCGTCGACCGCCTCGTCACAGAGCTCGGCGAGCCGCGCCTCGAGCGCCCGGCCGGCGCCGGCTGCACGGTACAGGCCCCGCACCACGTGCGTCGCATAGCCCGGGAGGTCGCCGTCGCGGTTGATGTGCACGATCTTCGCGAGCTCGTCGTTGTCGAGGACAGGGAAGGGCAGGACGACCTGCCGGCACGAGGACGGGCCCGGCGCCAGCAGGTTCGCCTCCGGCCCGATGGTGCCGGCGATCGAGGTGACGAGCTCCTCGCGGATGGCGTCAAGCGGGGGGTTCGTCACCTGCGCGAAGAGCTGGGTGAAGTAGTCGAAGAGCAGTCTCGGTCGCGACGAGAGGACGGCGATCGGTGTGTCGGTCCCCATCGAGCCGGTTGCCTCCTGGCCGGTGCGCGACATCGGGGCGAGCAGCACTCGCAGCTCCTCGTCGGTGTACCCGAAGATCTGCTGACGGCGGGCGACGGACGTCGCGGTGTGCACCACGTGCTGGCGCGACGGCAGGTCCGCCAGGTTGATCAGACCCGCATGCAGCCACTCGTCGTACGGCTGCTCGGCCCCGAGGCTGTCCTTGATCTCGTCGTCTCCGACGATGCGCGACTCGTCGAGGTCGACCAGGAACATCCGGCCGGGCTGCAACCGCCCCTTCGACACGATCGACTCCGGTGGCAGGTCGAGCACGCCCACCTCAGACGCGAGGACCACAAGGCCGTCGTCGGTGACCCAGTAGCGCGCCGGGCGCAGCCCGTTGCGGTCGAGGACCGCTCCGATCTGCCGGCCGTTGGAGAACACCATGCAGGCGGGTCCGTCCCAGGGCTCCATCAGCGTCGAGTGGAAGGAGTAGAAGGCGCGCCGCTGCGGACTCATCTCGCTGTTGTTCTCCCACGCCTCCGGGATCATCATCAGCATCGCGTGCGGCAGGCTCCGTCCACCGAGGTGCAGGAGCTCGAGAACCTCGTCGAAGGTGGCCGAGTCCGACGCGCCCGGTGTGCAGACCGGGAAGATGCGTCCGACGTCGCCCGGCAGGACGCCGCTGGCGAGGAGTGCCTCCCGGGCGCGCATCCAGTTCCGGTTGCCGCGGACCGTGTTGATCTCGCCGTTGTGGGCGACCAGGCGGTAGGGGTGGGCCAGCGGCCACGAGGGGAACGTGTTCGTGCTGAACCGCGAGTGCACCACCGCCATCGGAGAGGTGAACCTCTCGTCCTGCAGGTCCGGGTAGAACCTGTCGAGCTGATGGGTCGTGAGCATCCCCTTGTAGACGAGGGTCCGTGCTGACAGCGACGGGAAGTACGCGTCGGTCTCGTGCTCGACCCGCTTGCGGAGGCAGAAGGCCATCCGGTCGAGGTCGAGGGTCGACACGGGTGCGCCGGCCGCCGTGACCACGAGCTGGGTCAGGCTCGGCATGCACTCGCGAGCGCTCGCGCCGATCGTCTCCGGGCGGGTGGGTACGTCACGCCAACCCACCACGCGCAGGTTCTCGTGCTC
>JBBQKY010000096.1:0-9654 GCA_038327385.1 Propionibacteriales bacterium | reverse complement strand
CTCGCCGCCAACCTCCGATGGTCATGGCACCCGGAGACCCAGGACCTCTTCCAGGCGCTCGACTCGCGCGCCTGGGAGGCGAGCGGGCACGACCCCATCCGGTTCTTGGGCGCGCTGTCGCCGAGCCGCCTCCCCGCGCTCGCCCGCGACAAGCGCTTCGTCAAGCAGCTCAACATGGCGCACGACGACCTCGAGGACTACCTCACCGGCGATCGCTGGTACCAGTCGCTCGGCGACGCCGTCCCGCGCCAGATCGCCTACTTCTCGCCGGAGTTCGGGATCTCCGCAGTCCTGCCCCAGTACTCGGGCGGTCTCGGGATCCTGGCCGGCGACCACCTGAAGACCGCGAGCGACCTCGGGGTGCCGATCATCGGGGTCGGGCTCCTCTACCGGCACGGCTACTTCCGCCAGATGATGTCGCGCGAGGGCTGGCAGCAGGAGCGCTACCCGATCATCGACCCCGACGAGCTTCCGTTGTCCCGCCTTCGCCACGAGGACGGGACGCCGGCACAAGTCGCCATCGCGATGCCGGGCGGCCAGGAGCTGCTCGCCCGGGTCTGGGTGGCCCATGTCGGCCGGGTGCCGTTGCTGCTGATGGACTCCGACATCGAGGACAACACCGCGCCGATGCGCGAGGTGACGGACAGGCTGTACGGCGGCGGCTCGGAGCACCGGCTGCAGCAGGAGCTGCTGCTGGGCATCGGTGGTATTCGCGCCATCCGCACCTACTGCGAGATCACCGGCGCCGTCGCGCCCGAGGTCTTCCACACCAACGAGGGCCACGCCGGGTTCCTTGGCGTCGAGCGGATCCGAGAGTTCGTCCACGACCATGACCTGGCCTTCGACGAGGCTCTGGAGCAGGCCCGGGCCGGCACGGTCTTCACCACCCACACGCCGGTACCCGCCGGTATCGACAGGTTCCCTCGCGAGCTCATCGAGAGCCAGTTCGGCGGCAACAACGCGATTCCAGGCCTGCCGCTCGTCCGTCTCCTGTCGCTCGGGGCGGAGAGCTACCCCGGCGGCGACTCGTCCGTCTTCAACATGGCGCTGATGGGTTTCCGGCTGTCCGGGCGGGCAAACGGGGTGAGCAAGCTGCACGGCCAGGTGTCCCGCGACATGTTCCGCGGTCTGTGGCCGGGTTTCGACCAAGACGACGTCCCGATCCGGTCGATCACCAACGGCGTGCACGCGCCGACCTGGGTTGCTCGCGAGATCATCGACCTCATCGAGGGCGAGTCGCTGCTGTCGGAGGTGGACAGCGTTCGCGACTGGTCGGTGCTGGACCGGGTGCCGAGCGATCTGCTCTGGGAGACCAAGCGCGTGCTGCGGGAGCGGCTGGTGCGCGAGGTCCGAGTTCGCGTTCGCAGGTCATGGCTCGAGCGCGGTGCCAGCCCTGCCGAGCTCGGCTGGGTCGACTCCGTGCTCGACCCGGACGTGCTGACCGTGGGTTTCGCCCGCCGTGTCCCGTCGTACAAGCGGCTCACGCTGATGCTCCGCGACCAGGAACGGATCAAGAGGCTGCTCCTCCACCCCGAGCGGCCGATCCAGCTGGTCATCGCCGGCAAGGCTCATCCGGCGGACGACGGTGGCAAGAAGCTGATCCAGGAGATCGTCCGCTTCTCCGACGACCCTGAGGTGCGCCACCGCATCGTCTTCCTGCCCAACTACGACATCGCCATGGCCCAACAGCTCTACCCCGGCTGCGACGTCTGGCTGAACAACCCGCTGCGCCCGTACGAGGCGTGCGGCACCTCGGGGATGAAGTCTGCGCTCAACGGCGGCCTGAACTTGTCGATCCTCGACGGTTGGTGGGACGAGTGGCACGACGGCGACAACGGCTGGGCAATCCCCTCGGCCGACGGGGTCGAGGATAGTGAGCGGCGCGACGACATCGAGTCCGCGGCCCTCTACGACCTGCTGGAGACGGAGGTGGCGCCCCGTTTCTACGACGTCGACGGCTCCAAGCTGCCGGTGCGCTGGATCGAGATGGTCCGCCACACTCTCGAGTCGCTGGGGCCGAAGGTGCTGGCGACCCGCATGCTGCGCGACTACGTGCACGACCTCTATGCCCCCGCCGTCGCCATCGCGAGACGGCTCGAGTCCGACAGCGCTGCTGCTGTCGAGCTCGCGGCATGGAAGAAGCGGGTGAGGGAGAGCTGGCCCGACGTCCGGATCGAGCATGTCGAGTCCACGGGCGTCAGTGACTCACCGGCCCTCGGTTCGGTGCTCAGCGTTCGGGTGTACGCCTCGCTCGGTGAACTGTCCCTGGAGGACGTCGATGTGCAGGTTCTCTACGGGAAGGTGGCGGGGGAGGATGAGCTCCGGGAGCCGGAGGTGGCCAGCCTTGCCCATGCGGAGGAGTACGAAGCCGGCCGGCACCGCTTCGAGGCGGAGGTGTCGCTCGACAACACCGGACCCTTCGGGTACACGGTGCGGATCTGTCCCAAGCACGACCTGCTGGCATCGCCGGCCGACCTCGGGGTGGTCGCGTGGCCACCGGACGTCAACACGACCGGCGAAACGTGACTCGGCGTAACGGCGCGGTCCACCCGCCTCGCGAGGAAGCCGTCTCTGTGCCTGGCATGCCCGCGGCGCGGGCACTAGTGTCTGAAAAGTGCCGATTGGAGACCTCAGCGCCCCACGTCGGGTCCAATCGGCAGGACGGCGGGAAGCAGCTCCTGCGGCGGACGCCCTCAGGTTGATGATGAGCCGGGTCCAGCAAGGTGACGAGCAGGCGTTCGTCGACTTCTACAACGCCACCTCCCGGCTTGTCTTCGGGGTAGCGCTCCGCGTGCTGCAGAACCACGCGAAGGCGGAGGAGGTGGCTCAGGAGGTCTACCTCGAGGTCTGGCGCACGGCTGTTCGGTACGACGGAGCGCGGGGCACCACGACAGCCTGGCTGAACGTGATCGCCCATCGACGCGCCATCGACTGCGTCAGGTCTGTCGAGCGCGCCTCCTACCGGGACCACAGCTATCACGTCACTTCGCCGATCTCAGCAGAGCCGGACCCGGTCGATGTCGTCGTCTCTCGCGAGGAGGCAGTCGGCGTCCGACGGGCACTCGACGGGCTGCCGGCGGGACAGCGAGAGGCTCTCCTGCTTGCCTACTTCGACGGGCGGTCGTCCCGCGAGGTCGCCGAGATCCTCGGCATCCCTCTCGGCACTGCCAAGACGCGCATCCGCGGGGCGATCCTACGGCTGCGGGTGGCATTCCGGCCCGATGTGTCGATCTATCAGCCGGGTGCCTGAGCGACGGTCGGATACGCTGCCCGGCATGCCTGAGTACGTGCGTCTCGACATCGAGGACGGAATCGGCACGATTCGGCTGGACCGACCTCCGATGAACGCGCTCAACGTCGCCGTCCAAGAGGAGTTGAGGGCCGCGGCGACAGAGGCGTCCGGGCGCGACGACGTCCGAGCGGTCATCGTCTACGGCGGTGAGAAGGTGTTCGCTGCGGGCGCTGACATCAAGGAAATGGCCGACATGTCGTACACCGACATGGTGCAGCGCTCGGGTGCCCTGCAGAGCTCGTTCACCGCGGTCGCCCGAATCCCGAAGCCAGTGGTTGCCGCTGTCACCGGATTTGCGCTCGGCGGCGGCTGTGAGCTGGCGCTGTGCGCTGACGTGCGGATCGCCGCCGACGACGCCAAGCTGGGCCAGCCGGAGATCCTGCTCGGGATCATGCCCGGCGCCGGGGGGACGCAGCGGCTGTCCCGCCTGGTGGGTCCGGCCAAGGCGAAGGACCTGGTGTTCAGCGGACGGTTCGTCGGGGCGGAGGAGGCGTTGCGGATCGGCCTCGTCGACATGGTGGCGCCGGCCGCCGACGTCTACCGGGAGGCGCAACGGTGGGCCGCGCGGTTCGTCGCGGGACCGGCTTTCGCCCTGCGAGCTGCCAAGGAGGCGATCGACCGCGGCCTAGAGGTCGACCTCGAGACCGGGCTGGAGATCGAGCGACAGCAGTTCGCCAGTCTCTTCGCGACGCAGGACCGCACGACTGGGATGCGCTCGTTCATCGAGAACGGCCCAGGCAAGGCCACCTTCGAGGGTCGCTGACATGCCAGCCGAGCGTGGTCGACTGGCTGGAGCCCCCCAAGCTCCCGCGGCGATAGGTCATCAACTCCCGACCGAAGCTCAGGTTCACGCTGCCTGGCAGGACACCAAGCTCGCGCAGGTGCTCTACCACGACTGGGAGGCGCAGACCTACGACGAGAAGTGGTCCATCTCCTTCGACCAGCGTTGCATCGACTACGCGTCCGAGAGGTTCCGCGCGGTGGCCGGCTCGAGCGGCTGGCCTTATCCGACGTCGCTGGAGATCGGCTGCGGCACCGGGTTCTTCACGTTGAACCTCAAGCTCGCCGGCGTTCTCGACGAGGCACACGTCACCGACATCTCGCCGGGTATGGTCGCGGCCGCCGAGCGGAACGCGGCGGCGCTCGGTTTCGCCGTGTGGGGCCGTGCGGCGGACGCGGAGACGCTGCCGTACGAGGACGACACCTTCGACCTGGTCATCGGGCACGCCGTCATCCATCACATCCCGGACGTCGAGCTGGCCTTCCGTGAGATGTTGCGCGTGCTCAAGCCAGGCGGCCGAGTGGTGATCTGCGGAGAGCCCACCAGGTACGGCGACGTCGTGGCCCGCCGGCTCTCCCGCGCGACCTGGTGGCTGGCCACGCGGGTGACCGCGATGCGGCCACTGCGAAAGCGTTGGGCGCGCCCGCGCGAGGAGCTAGACGAGTCCTCCCGAGCGGCGGCGCTCGAGGCTGTCGTGGACCTGCACACCTTCGACCCTGCCGCCCTCGTGTCGGTCGTCCGGCGGGCCGGGGGCGCCGACGTCAGCACCGTCACAGCGGAGCTCACGGCCGCCTGGGTGGGCTGGCCGATCCGCACCTTCGAGGCGGCGGTGCCCGCCGAGCGGCTCGGCTTCCGCTGGCGGATGTTCGCCTTCCGGGCCTGGCTGCTGCTGTCGAGGATCGACAAGGTGCTGGCACACGTCGTACCGGCGGCGATCTTCTACAACGTCTCCGTCACCGCGGTGAAGCGAGGCGGGCCGGTGCGGTGAGACGGCTCGTCGGGCGCCGGAACCCGAAGCAGGCAAGGTTCCTCACCGCTGAAAGCCTTCGCTGGGTCGTCGACCACCGGGCCTGGACCCCCTACTACCTGGTCCGCTACTGGCGCTTCCTCCTCTTCAGGCTGCGCAACCCGCACGTCGTCACCGAGGGAATGGTGTTCCTCGGCAAGCGGGTCGACGTATCGGCTCGTCACGGATACGGACGGCTCGTCATCGGGCGGTGGGTGCACATCGGCGACGACAACAGGATCCGTTGCCACGAAGGCTCGCTACGCATCGGCGACAAGTGCGTCTTCGGTCGCGACAACACCGTGAACGCCTATCTCGACATCGAGATAGGCGAGGCCGCGATCGTGTCGGACTGGGTGTACATCTGCGACTTCGACCACGTGACAAGTGATCTGGGCCGGCCGATCAAGGACCAGGGCATCGTCAAGGCGCCGGTGCGGATCGGCCCGGGCAGCTGGCTCGGTGCAAGGGTCACCGTGCTGAAGGGTGCCGAGATCGGTGCCCGTTCGGTGGTGGCGGCGCACTCCGTCGTACGTGACAAGACGCCTGATCTCTGCGTGCTGGCTGGGATCCCGGCCAAGGTGGTACGCCGTCGCGCGGAGGCGGCAGGGTTTGGGTCGACGGACGGCTAGCTCGTGTTCGCTTTCAGCCGTTTGCGCAGCTGCACGATCCTGAGCGTCCCGGCGATAGCGGTCAGCAGCACGCCGGCGGCCGCGGACAGCAGCATGGCGACGGCCAGCGGGATGTGGCCGGTCAGCCAGAAGTAGGTGATCGGTACCTTCGCAGTGTTCTGCAGCACGAAGACGAGCAACAGGATCAGGATGATCGCGAAGACGATGATGCCGACCCAGAGGGCACTGACCCGGGTACGCGCCAGCGGGTTGTCGTCGATCGTCGCAGGACCCCCGCTACCTGCAGGGGGAGTGTCGCCGGAGGCTGAGTCGGCGGGCTGGGGGGCGCCGGACGGGGAGCTCGACGACCCGCTCGCGGACTGCGAACCGGACGCCGGTCTGCCCGGAATGAACTCCGTGGAACCCGACGTGGGCTCGTCATGCTCCGGGCTCGGTGAGCGGGGGACCTCGGTCATCGACGACTCCTCTGTTAGAGGTGTAAGGCTACTCATGAGCGACCCGGTCGGCGCCCCGGAGGGCGGCCGGCTCGTGGCGCCATGGAAGAATCATCGGTCGTGAGGAGGCTGCTCAGGCGATGAAGATCGTGGTGTGCGTGAAGCACGTTCCTGATGCCACGGCGAACCGCTCGTTCTTGGCCGACAACACCGTCGACCGAGTCGGCGTCGACGGGGTGCTCTCGGAGCTCGACGAGTACGCAGTCGAGGCGGCGCTGCAGATCCGCGAAGCGGGCGAGGCCGAGGTCACCGTGCTGACGATGGGCCCCGAGCAGGCGCGGGCGGCAATCCTCAAGTCGCTTCAGATCGGCGCCGACGCCGGCGTCCATGTGCTGGATGACGCGATCCACGGCTCCGACTCCATCGGCACGTCCTTGGTGCTGGCGAAGACGCTGGAGCGGACCGGGTTCGATGTGGCGATCTGTGGAATGGCGTCCACGGACGGCAGCATGGGCGTAGTCCCTGCCATGCTCGCGGAGCGGCTGGGCGTGCCGCAGGTGACCTTCGCGTCCGAGGTGAGCGTCGACGGCACGACGGTCCGGGCTCGCCGCGACGGTGACGCGGCGACCGAGACGATCGAGGCGACGATGCCGTTGGTCCTGAGCGTCACCGACCAGGCAAACGAGCCGCGCTACCCGTCGTTCAAGGCCATCATGGCGGCCAAGAAGAAGCCGGTGGAGACGCTCAGTCTCGCCGACATCGGCGTGGATGCGGGTGATGTCGGCCTTGCGGCTGCCTGGACGCAGGTCGAGTCGTACGAGGCGCGCCCGGCGCGCACCGCGGGCACGATCGTGACCGACGACGGAGCGGCCGCCGAGGAGCTGGTCGAGTTCCTGGTCGCCGGCAAGTTCGTCTGAGGACGGGCTCGGCGGGCAGTTCTTCATCGAGCGGGACCGTGAAAGGGTTGGGCAGCTATGGGTGAGATCCTCGTATTGGTCGACCATGTCGACGGCGTCGTACGCAAGACCACGACCGAGCTGCTGACGATCGCGCGCCGTCTTGGCGAGCCGTCGGCGGTCTTCATAGGCGACGGGATCGCGCAGGCGCGCGAAGCGCTGCAGCGCTATGGCGCCGCCAAGGTGTATGTGCTCGACGCACCGGAGCTGACCGACTACCTCGTGGTGCCGAAGGCTGAGGCGTTGGCGCAGCTGATGGAGCGGACGAGCCCCACCGCTGTTCTTGTCACGTCCGGGTCTGAAGGCAAGGAGGTCGCAGCGCGGCTTGCCGTCAAGACCGGCTCCGGGTTGATCACCGATGCTGTCGACGTACAAGCCGGCGACGACGGGCCTGTCACGAGGCAGTCGGTCTTCGCGGGGAGCTACACGGTGCAGGCCAACGTGACCACCGGCACACCGATCATCACCGTGAAGCCCAACGCGACGACGCCGGAGCCTGCAGAGGGCGCGGCCGTCGAGGAGTCGGTGACGGTCTCACTGAGCGACCTAGCGACGTCGGCGAAGATCGTCGACCGCCAACCACGCCAGGCGACCGGTCGCCCGGAGCTCACCGAGGCAGCCATCGTGGTGTCGGGTGGGCGCGGCACGGGAGGCAACTTCGAGTCGGTCGAGGCGCTGGCCGACGCGCTCGGCGGCGCCGTCGGAGCGTCTCGCGCCGCGGTGGACGCGGGCTGGTACCCGCACGCCCACCAGGTCGGCCAGACCGGCAAGACCGTCTCGCCGCAGCTCTACGTCGCGGGCGGCATCTCCGGTGCCATCCAGCACCGCGCCGGGATGCAGACGTCGAAGACGATCGTGGCGGTCAACAAGGACGAGGAGGCGCCGATCTTCGAGCTTGTCGACTTCGGCGTCGTCGGCGACGTGCACAGCGTGCTGCTGGCGGCCGCCGAGCAGATCCGCGCCCGCCACACCTGACCCGACCATCCACCACTTCTTGCAGACGATCCGCCACCTTTGGCGGACGATCCGCCACTTGTTGCAGACGATCCGCCACTTGTTGCAGACGATCCGCCACCTCTGGCGGACGACAATCTGGCCGCACCGAGAACGTCAGACCAACTGGCTGAGGAGCTCCTCCCACCAGTGACGCCGCACTTGCGGTAGACGGAGCGCAGGTGGCCGTTGACGGTGAGCACGGATATGCGGCGACAACGCGGTTTACTTTGTCTTCGTGGTGAAGGGCGGGCACAGTGAATCTGGCTCCGGCGGCCAGGAGTACGACGACGAGGGCTATCGCCGGGACCTCAAAGCCGAAGAGCTCGGCTTCCAGCGGCTGTACGGGCCCTGGGAGGCGTTCAGCCCGGAGCACGCGCGGGAGGTCTTCGACCCGCTCGGCTTCCCGTGGTGGGTGGCCGGCGGTTGGGCGATCGAGGCGTTCACCGGCGTCGCCCGCGAGCACGAGGACATCGACGTCTCGATGTTCCGCCGCGACCTGCCGATCCTGCGCCGTACGCTCGCCGTCCGCTTCCATGTCTGGGCAGTAGGGGAGGGCGCCCTCACGCCACTCGATGACGAGACTAAGGAGATGCCCGACAACGCCGACCAGGTGTGGCTACGGGCGCATGCACTCGCACCCTGGCGGGCCGACGTGTTGCTCAACCCGGACCAGGACGGACGCTGGGTGTCGCGCCGCGACCGTTCGTACGTCGTCGACCTCGGCGAGGTGACCTGGCGTCGCGACGGGGTCGCCTATCTGCAGCCGGAGGTCGCGCTGGCGTTCAAGGCGAAGGTGGTACGCCCCAAGGACGAGACTGACTTCGCCGTCGCGCTCCCGCTGCTGGACTCGCGTGCTCGTGGTTGGCTCGTCAGCTTCCTGGCGCGCATCCACCCGGGTCACGCGTGGCTGGACCGTCTCTGATCGCGCCTATGCTTGGGGCGCGATGAGCGACGCGATGACCCGACCGGGTCGAGTGACCTACCTCGACCATGCAGCGACCACGCCCGTCTACCCCGAGGTGATCGCGGCGATGAGCAGCCAGCTCGCCAGGCTCGGCAACCCGTCGTCGCTGCACGGCTCGGGGAGGGCCGCTCGCCGGGTCGTCGAGGAGTCCCGCGAGATGATCGCGGCGGCGGTCAACGCGCGACCCTCCGAGGTCGTCTTCACATCCGGTGGAACGGAGTCTGACAACCTCGCCACCAAGGGCCTGTTCTGGGCGCGGCGCAAGGCCGACGTACGGCGTGTGCGGGTGCTGTCCACATCGGTCGAGCACCACGCCGTGCTGGACTCTCTGCACTGGCTGGCCGCCGAAGCCGGTGCGCAGGTCGAGCTGCTTGGGGTCGACGCCACTGGGCGCCTCGACGTGGCAGCCCTCTCCGCCTCGGTCGAGCGGGATCCGGCGAGTGTCGCTCTCATCACCGTGATGATGGCCAACAACGAGGTCGGCACTCTCCAGCCGCTGGACGACGTCATCGAGATCGCCGGCCGGCATGGCATTCCCGTCCACAGTGACTCCGTGCAGGTGATGGGCCAGCTGCCATTGGACTTCGCCGCCA
>JBBQKY010000095.1:0-9694 GCA_038327385.1 Propionibacteriales bacterium | reverse complement strand
CGCGTCGAGCCGCGGGACGCGATGCCGTCGGCGTACCGCAAGAACCTGATCCGCCAGATCGCCCAGCACGCGCACTCCGAGATCATCGGGATGCAGCCCGAGGCCAACTGGATCAGCCGGGCGCCGAGCCTTCGCCGCAAGGCGATCCTGATGGCGAAGGTTCAGGACGAGGCCGGCCACGGTCTCTACCTCTACGCGGCCGCGGAGACGCTGGGCGCCGAGCGCGCCGACCTTCTCGACATGCTGCACAACGGTCGGCAGAAGTACTCCTCGATCTTCAACTACCCGACGCTCACCTGGGCCGACATGGGTGCCATCGGCTGGCTGGTCGACGGGGCCGCGATCGTCAACCAGGTCCCGCTGTGCCGCTGCTCCTACGGGCCGTACGCGCGGGCGATGGTGCGCGTGTGCAAGGAGGAGTCGTTCCACCAGCGGCAGGGCTTCGAGATCCTGAACACGCTCTCGCACGGGACGCCCGCCCAGCACGACATGGCGCAGGACGCCGTGAACCGCTGGTGGTGGCCGAGCCTGATGATGTTCGGTCCGCCCGACACGGACTCGCCGAACTCCGCGCAGTCGATGGCGTGGGGGGTCAAGCGGTTCAGCAACGACGACCTGCGGCAGCGCTTCGTCGACATGACGGTGCCGCAGGCGGAGGTCCTCGAGCTGACCTTGCCCGACCAGGAGATCTCTTGGAGCGCGGACCGAGAGCATTTCGACTTCGGCGCCATCGACTTCACCGAGCTCTTCGAGGTGATCAAGGGCAACGGCCCCTGTAACGCGGAGCGCATGGAGCACCGGCGCAAGGCGCACGAGGACGGTGCATGGGTCCGCGATGCGGCAGACGCCTACGCCCGCAAGCGTCGTACGACCGCGATCGCGGCATGACGACCGGCGAGATCGCGCCGGAGCCGACCGGGCAGCAGCCGAGCGGCGGGCAGTCGACCGTCGAGGAGCCGCACGACTACACGGCTGCGGGTGGGCACGGCGCGGTTCCGACGACCGGCGTGCCCTCGGAGCGCGACCCGCAGGGCGCGGCCCGGCGGGACTGGCCGCTGTGGGAGATCTTCGTCCGCGCTCGGCGGGGGCTGAGCCACGTCCACGTCGGCAGCCTGCACGCGCCGGACGCCGAGATGGCGCTCCGCAACGCACGCGACCTCTACACCCGGCGCCAGGAGGGCGTCTCGATCTGGGTGCTGCCCGCCGAGCAGATCACCGCCAGCAGCCCAGACGAGAAAGACGCGTTCTTCGACCCGGCAGCCGACAAAATCTACCGGCATCCCACCTTCTACAGCGTGCCCGACGGGGTGCGCCACCTGTGACGCCCAGCCTGAGCGACGCCGCCTCGAGCGACGCTGACCTCCGCCCCACCCGCCCGAGCGGCACCGCGACCGGCCTGGCGACTGCCGAGCAGTCCGACATCGCCGGCTACGCACTGCGTCTCGGCGACGACGCCCTGATCTACGCCCAGCGGATGAGCGGGTGGATCGCCGCCGCGCCGCAGCTCGAAGAGGACGTCGCGCTCGGCAACATCGGGCTGGACCTGCTCGGCCAGGCCCGTTCCCTGCTGGGCTATGCGGGAACGGTGGAGGGAGCCGGCCGCGACGAGGACGACCTCGCCTACCTGCGCGACGAGCGTGACTTCGTCAACGCGCAGATCTTCGAGCTCGGCAATGGCGACTTCGGGTTCACGATCGCCCGGATGCTGGTGACGTCGAGCTACCAGCATGAGCTGTACGCGGGGCTCACCGAGTCGCGGGACGCGACGATCGCCGCCGTTGCCGCCAAGGCGGTCAAGGAGGTCGCCTACCACCTCGACCACGCGACCCAGTGGACTCTTCGGCTCGGCGACGGCACGGACGAGTCGCACCGGCGCATGCAGCGCGGACTCGACGCGCTCTGGCCGTACGTCGCTGAGCTCTTCGAGTCCGACGATCTCATCGCGCGTCTCGTCGCTGCCGGCGTCGCTGTCGACCCCGAGAGCATCGCGACTCCGGCGATGGCGTACGTCGCTTCGGTGCTCGCGCGGGCGAGCGTCGAGGTGCCCCAGACGCACGTGCGCCACACCGGTGGCCGCCGGGGCGTGCACACCGAGCAGATGGGGTACTTGCTGGCCGAGATGCAGTACCTGCACCGCTCGCACCCGGGGGCAACGTGGTAACCCCGACGGCCTCTCTGGAGCGCGCCCGGACGGCGGCGGCCGGCGTGCTGGACCCGGAGGTCCCGGTGCTGACGATCGAGGACCTCGGCGTGCTTCGCGAGGTCAGCGTCGACCCCGGGGGCCACGTCGACGTGGCGATCACTCCGACGTACTCCGGGTGCCCGGCGATGGACGCGATCCGAGACGACGTGACGAGCGCGCTGAGCGCCGCCGGCTTCTCCGACACCACCGTCCGGCTGGTGCTGTCACCCGCCTGGACGACGGACTGGATGAGCGACGAGGGCAAGCGCAAGCTCCTCGAGTACGGCATCCTCCCCCCACAGAAGCGCTCCCCCGGGCCGGTCGTGCTGCAGCTGTCGCTGCGCTGCCCGCAGTGCGGCTCGGCGGCGACCAGGGAGCTGAGCCACTTCGGATCCACCGCCTGCAAGTCGCTGTGGGTGTGCACCGACTGCCGGGAGCCGTTCGACCACTTCAAGGCGCACTGACGATGGCGCTCAGACAACCGTCGACCGAGCCGTCGACCCAGCCGTCGACCAGTCGGCGGCCGCGCTTCCACTCGCTGCGCGTCAACGAGATCGTCGAGCTGACCGACGACGCCGTCAGCATCGGCTTCGAGGTGCCACCCGCCCTCGCCGCCGAGTACGACTTCGTGCAGGGCCAGCACGTCACTGTGCGTACGTCGCTCGCAGGGGACGACGTGCGCCGTAGCTATTCGATCTGCGCGCCCGCGGGCTCGGGGAAGCTGCGCATCGGGGTCAAGGTGCTGCCTGGTGGACACTTCTCTGGTTTCGCCGCCGGCGGCCTGGCCGTCGGCGACGAGCTCGAGGTCATGACGCCGGCCGGCCGGTTCTTTACACCCCTCGACGCGGCGAACGCCAAGCACTACTGCGCGATCGCCGCCGGCAGCGGCATCACGCCGATCCTGTCCATCGTGGCGACCACGCTGGCGCAGGAGCCGGCGAGCCGCGTGACACTGCTGTTCGCCAACCGGACCAGCCGCTCCGTCATGTTCCTCGAGGAGCTGGAGGACCTCAAGGACTCCTATCCCGACCGGTTCCACCTCATCCACGTGCTCACCCGGGAGGCCCAGGACGCCGAGCTGCTGTCCGGCCGGCTCGACAAGGCCCGGCTGACGAAGATCGCCGAGACGCTCGTTCCGGCCGAGACCGTCGACGCGTGGTTCCTGTGCGGGCCGTACGGCATGGTGATGGACCTCCGGGACGCGCTGGTGGAGCTCGGGGTCGACCTGCATCACATTCACTCCGAGCTGTTCCACGTCGAGCAGGCGGCGCCGGCCCGCGAGATGACGGCCGCCGACGAGGGACCCGGGTCGCAGGTCACGATCAACCTCGACGGGCGCCGCTCCCAGTTCCGGCTGTCGGGCACCGGGCTGTCGGTGCTGGAGGCCGCCCTGCAGGTCCGCTCCGATGCGCCGTACGCCTGCAAGGGCGGGGTCTGCGGCACCTGCCGCGCCAAGGTCGTCGAGGGGGCGGTCGCGATGGACACGAACTATGCCCTGGAGCCGGAGGAGCTGGCCGCAGGCTACGTGCTCACCTGCCAGAGCCATCCGACGACGGACACGCTGAGCCTCGACTACGACGCCTGAGGTCAACGGCTCGTTTGGTGGCGAGGGTCGCGTGGTACTAGTGCTCCATGACATCGACCGGCCGAGACTCGACGACGAGCGAGCTAGCCCTGCGGGTGAACGGTGAGACGCGAGCGCTGACCCTGGACAACCGCACGTCGCTTCTCGACGCCCTGCGCGAGCACCTGGGGCTGACCGGTTCGAAGAAGGGTTGCGACCACGGCCAGTGCGGAGCGTGCACCGTGCTGGTCGACGGCCGGCGGGTCAACTCCTGCCTGACGCTCGCCGTCGCGGTGCAGGACCGGACGGTGGTGACGATCGAGGGGCTGTCGGGCGATGATTCGCTCGACCCGATGCAGCAGGCGTTCATCGACCGTGACGCCTTCCAATGCGGCTACTGCACGCCGGGTCAGATCTGCTCCGCCGTCGCGATGCTGGACGAGGCCGACGCCGGCTGGCCGAGCGCCGTCACGGCGCCGGACGTGACGACCTTCCACGGCCGTCGGGGTCTCGATGCAGACGAGGTGCGGGAGCGGATGAGCGGCAACCTGTGCCGTTGCGGCGCGTACGTCAACATCGTGCCCGCCATCCTCGACGTGGCCGGGGCTCAGGCGTGAGGCCCTTCGCCTACGAGCGCCCGGCGAGTGCCGAGGAGGCGCTCGATCTCGGCACGGCCGGCAGCGACGTGGCCTACCTGGCCGGCGGTACCAACCTCGTGGACCTCATGCGGCTCGGTGTCGCGCGGCCCCGTCTGCTGGTCGACGTCACGGGCCTGCTTCCGCGCTCCATCGACGAGACGCCGACCGGCGGTCTGCTGGTCGGCGCCGGCGTGCTCAACAGCGACCTGGCGGCCGACCCGCGGGTACGTCGCGACTATCCCGTCCTGTCGCAGGCGCTGCTAGCCGGTGCCTCCGGACAGCTGCGCAACATGGCGACCGTCGGCGGGAACCTGCTGCAGCGCACCCGGTGCCTGTACTTCCAGGACGCCACCAAGCCGTGCAACAAGCGGGTGCCGGGATCCGGCTGCCCGGCGCGCACCGGGATCCACCGCGACCTCGCCATCCTCGGGGTGAGCGAGCACTGCATCGCCTCACATCCCTCCGACATGGCGGTGGGGCTGGCCGCCCTGGACGCCCTTGTCCATGTGCGCGGCGCCAGCGGGACGCGCATGTTGAGGCTCGACGACTTCTACCGGCTGCCCGGAGAGGACCCGGCCCGGGACACCACGCTGGACCCCGGCGACCTCGTGACGGCGGTCGAGCTGCCCGTGCCGAGCGCACTGACGCGCACGTCGGGCTACCGCAAGGCGCGCGACCGCGCGTCGTACGCCTTCGCGGTCGGAGCCGTCGCGGCTGCCCTCGACATCGAGGGCGGAGTCGTGTCCGACGTGCGGATCGCGCTCGGCGCCGTCGCGCCGCGTCCATGGCGGGCCCGGCTTGCCGAGGAGGCCCTGCGTGGGCAGCCGCTCACCGATGAAGCCGTCGTCGCCGCGGTCGGGTTGGAGATGGCTGGCGCGGAGCCCTTGCCCGACAACGCTTTCAAGGCTGAGCTGTCCGCTCGCATCACCTCGGCGGTGCTGAGGCAGCTCGGCGGAGCCCAGACCGAGGAGCTGCCATGACGTCGACCATCGACCGGGCCGTGGGCGCTCGCTCGCTGGCTCGGGTGGAGGGGGTCGACAAGGTCACCGGCCGGGCGCGCTATGCCTACGAGTACGACGCCGACGGGGCCGCCTACGCATGGCCGGTGCAGGCCACGATCGCCAAGGGCAGCGTCACGGGTGTCGACGTCGACTCGGTCCTCGGGCGCGACGGCGTGATCGGCGTGCTGTGGCACGGCAACGCGCCGCGGCTGCGGGACACCGGCGACCCCGTCGTCGCCGTTCTGCAGAAGCCCGACGTCGCCTACCGCGGCCAGGTCGTGGGGCTGGTGGTGGCGCTGACGTCAGAGGCGGCCCGCGAAGCGGCCCAGCAGCTGCCGGTCCACTATGCGACCACCGACCACGACAGCGTGCTGCGCGCGGACCACCCGAGTCTGTACGAGCCGGACAGGGTGAACCCGGACTCGGACACCGACTCGGTGATCGGTGACGCCGACAAGGCTTTCGGCGAGAGCGCTGTCCGCGTCGACGTCACCTACCGGACGCCGGCGGAGCACAACAACCCGATGGAGCCGCACGCCACCACCGCGACGTGGGAGGGGAACAGCCTGACCGTCCAGGACTCCAACCAGGGTGGTCAGGTGGTCCGCGACACGCTGGCCAAGGCGTTCGCGATCGAGCCGGGCGACGTGCGCGTGATCAACGCGCACGTGGGCGGCGGCTTCGGGTCAAAGGGGACCCCGCGGCCGAACGTGGTCCTGACGGCAATGGCGGCCCGGGTCGTCGGACGCCCGGTCAAGCTCGCGTTGACGCGTCAGCAGCAGTTCTCGATGGTGGGGTACCGAACGCCGACCATCCAGCGGATGCGCCTCGGCGCCGACGCCGACGGAGCCCTCAACTCGCTCTCGCACGACGTCATCGAGCAGACCGGGACAACCAAGGAGTTCGCCGAGCAGAGTGCGATCATCAGCCGCGTCATGTACGCCGCGCCGAACCGTCGTACGGCGCACGCCCTCGTCACACTCGATGTCCCGGTGCCGTCGTGGATGCGGGCACCGGGCGAGTGCCCGGGCTCGTTCGCCCTCGAGTCCGCGATGGACGAGCTGGCGGTCGCCGCCGGGGTCGACCCGGTGGAGCTGCGCATCCGCAACGAGCCGGCCGTGGACCCCGAGGAGGGTACGCCATTCTCGAGCCGGCACCTCGTGGAGTGCCTGCGCGAAGGCGCCGAGCGGTTCGGCTGGGTGGGGCGTGACCCCCGACCCGGCCGGCAGCGCATCGGGCGCTGGCTCGTCGGCAGCGGCGTCGCGTCGTCGACGTACCCGGTGAACATCGTTCCGGCGACAGCGCGAGTGGCCGTCGACGGCGAGGGCCGATACACGGTGTCGATCAACGCCACGGACATCGGCACCGGCGCGCGGACGGCCCTCCTGCAGATCGGCGCCGAGGCGCTGGGGGTCGGCACCGACCGGGTCACGATCCTCATCGGGGACACCCGGCTGCCGCGTGCCGGTCTGGCCGGCGGCTCGATGGGCACGAACTCCTGGGGCTGGGCCGTCCACAAGGCGGCGACCAAGCTGGCTGACCAGCTGGCCGCGATGAGCGGCGCCGTCGGGCCCGAAGGTCTGGAGGTCACCGAGGGCACGGCCGCCGACGTCAAGGCGATGGAGTCCTTCAGCCGGCACGCCTTCGGCGCGCAGTTCGTGGAGGTGCGTGTCAACGTGGACTCCGGCGAGATCCGGGTGCCTCGCATGGTGGGCGTCTTCGCCGCAGGTCGGATCGTCAACGCCCGGACGGCGCGCTCGCAGCTGATCGGCGGTATGACGATGGGCCTGTCCATGGCGCTGCACGAGGAGGGCCTGATGGACGCCCAGTTCGGCGACTACGCCAACCACGACCTCGCCACGTACCACATCGCCTCGAACGCCGACATCGGCGACATCGACGTGAGCTGGCTGGAGGAGGACGACCCACACCTCGGCGGGACGGCCACCAAGGGGATCGGCGAGATCGGCATCGTCGGGACGGCGGCGGCTATCGCGAACGCTGTCTACCACGCGACCGGAGTGCGGCTACGCAGCCTCCCCCTTCATCTGGAGGACCTGCTTGCGGCACCGAACATGCGTTAGCCCGCGGATCGACCGCTCGACGGGGTCGATTCGCGGGCTATGCGGTGTTCGGATCTGGGCTCGCGTCGCAGCTTCGGCTTCAGGGTGCAGCCGGCGTGCTCGCACTCGTCAGAGGACCGCGCCGTCGACCCCTGCGACTATGACGCGTCGGGACACGCGGGTGGCCTCTGCGACCTGCGATGCGGCCAAGGCGGCGTCCGCCTTCGCCCGGTCCGCCGCGAGCCTGACCGAGGAAAGGAACGCGGTCTCGGCGGCTGATGCCGCGGAAGCCGTCCGCAGAGACGCCCCGATGGCATCATCGGCAACCTGTTTCGCCGCGAGGTCGGCTTCCAGAGTGCTGGCTGCGGCGACCTCGGCGACGATCGCGGCGACTCGCGCCGCCGCCAGTGCGGGGTCGGCATGAGGCGTCTGCGCAGCGGCCTCGACGACGATGGCAGCAAGAGACGCCGCCTCGGCAACGCGCGCGGCAGACGCCGCCGTGCGGTCCCTGACCTCGGCAGCGGTCCGCGAGACCGTCTTCCCGATGGCATCGGCCGCCTCGGCGGCAGTGGCGGCTAGGGTCTCGCGAGCGTGCCAGGCCGTCTCCGCCGCCCGGGAGGCGGCGACGAGGACTGTAGCCTCGGCGATCAGGACTTCGAGGGCCACCAGTCTCTCCAGCTCGGCGGCCATCACTGTCCTCGCCTCGAAGGCTGCGCCCAAGGCAGCCGCCGCCACGGTCGCGACTGTCGAAGGGGTGCCGGGAACGGCGGTTGCACCGTCGAGAGGCTGGAATGCGCCGTCATCGACGCGGTCCTCTCGAGCCTCGCCGCCGAACAAGCTCCCGAAGAAGGCCGACGGTGACAGCAGCGGCTCGGACCTCACCTGCTTGGAGGTCATCAGCAACCCTTGGACGAGATCCTCGAGCCAGCCATCGTCGTCCGCGCCAGGAGAGATCGACGAAGCGAGCTGCTGTGCGCGCAGGCCGCTCATCTCTACGAGAACCCGGCCACCGTCGGCTCGAACGGATGGCGGTCTTCTCGAAGCCGCATGCGACGTCATCAGTCAATCCACTCTGTCGTGCTTCCCAACCTGGAAAGCCACGGCAAACCTAACATGTTCTTTCGTCCAAACTGGATTTCGCAATAAAAGAACGAAACGGGATGCTTCCTGTCGAGCACCGCTGCTCGGTCCGCAGAACCGAGCGGTCACGATGACACGGAGCGACTGAGGGGCGCTGCTAAGGTCGGGCGACATGAGGCAGTACCTCGACCTGATGCGGCGGGTGCTGGACGAAGGCACCGCGAAGGCTGACCGCACGGGCACCGGGACGCTCAGCGTCTTCGGTCACCAGATGCGGTTCGACCTGGCTGACGGGTTTCCGCTGGTTACCACGAAGAAGCTGCACCTGCGCTCGGTGTTCGGTGAGCTGCTCTGGTTCCTGCGCGGCGATACCAACGTGCGGTGGTTGCAGGAGCACGACATCCACATCTGGGACGAGTGGGCCGACGAGCTGGGCGACCTCGGGCCGGTCTACGGCTACCAGTGGCGCAGCTGGCCTACCCCCGACGGCGGGCACATCGACCAGCTGCGCGCGGTCATCGACGCGATCGGGCGGAACCCCGACTCCCGCCGCCACCTGGTCAGCGCCTGGAACGTCGCCGACCTGCCGGCGATGGCCCTCGCCCCCTGCCACGCGTTCTTCCAGTTCTACGTCGCCGACGGCAGGCTCTCCTGCCAACTCTATCAACGTTCGGCTGACGTCTTCCTCGGCGTGCCGTTCAACATCGCGTCGTACGCGCTGCTGACGTCGATGGTCGCCCAGGTCACCGGGCTGCGACGGGGAGACTTCGTGCACACGCTCGGTGACTCACACCTGTACGTCAACCACCTCGACCAAGCCCGTCGGCAGCTGGAGCGGGAGCCGCGCGCGCTGCCCAAGCTGGAGCTGAACCCGGCAGTGCGCGACATCGACGGGTTCTCGCTCGATGACATCACGGTGACGGGCTATGACCCCCATCCGGGCATCAAGGCACCTATCGCCGTATGACCCGGCTGGTGACCCGGGTGACGAGGCGGCGCGCCGGATGACCGTCACGCTCATGGCGGCAATCGCCCGCAATGGCGTCATCGGCCGCGCCGGCGCGTTGCCGTGGCATCTCGGCGAGGACATGCGGCGCTTCCGTCGCACGACCATGGGTGGTGTCCTCGTGATGGGCCGGCGGACCTACGAGTCCATCGGTCGTCCG
>JBBQKY010000094.1:0-9819 GCA_038327385.1 Propionibacteriales bacterium | reverse complement strand
GCGGCCGGCTGCCCGCCGATCAGCACGGTCATCGCCGCAGCCGCTGGGGTGATAGGTGCACCGACGTGCGGCTTGGGGCCGTCAAAAAGGGAGCACAAAGCCATGTCTCCCACCCGCAGAGCCGGACTGCCCATGATCGCCTCCCGTCATGGTCCAACTCTGCCACCTTCGACTGGCCCGGTCCTGCGCCAAGGGGCAGTCGCGAGGGCAGACGCCCTGCGACGGTTAGGCCCGACCCGGGCCGCCCCGCACTAGCCGATCTCAGACGGTGAGGTCGGCTGAACGGACGCGAGAAGTCCCTCCAACGTGCGGGTTGCGGTGCGTGCCGCAATCTGCCCCGAGCGCTTAGTGAGCGGGTGCTCTGCGAGCGTACGCCAGGTGCTGAGAGCCGCCAGCGCGGCCTTGCGGATGTCCTCCGGCGAGGCATCTGCCCCCAAGGCGAGCCGCGTGCCCGGATCATGTCCCGACCCACCCAGAAGCTTGTCGAGATCGGCCGACCGTTGCTCAGAGAGCGCAATTTCACTTGCCCGAAGGTCGAAAAGCAGTCGCACCTCCTCGAACTCGTGTGCGCCGGCCGTGATCTCTTCCAGACGACCAAGGAGGTAGTCGGCATCGTTGCACGCGTTGCGGGCGAACAAGTCTTGTAGAGCGGAGACGGCAGAGCGGGCCTTGAGCAGACGGGTCCGTTCTTGGAACTGTCGGGTGAGGACGAGCAGCAACCTATCTAACCCGCTTAGTTTGGTCAGCTCCACGCTCAGCTCGGTCGATGTCGACACTGCCTGCGTCCTCAGCAGCTCGACGCACATGCGCACCCCGAAGAATCCCAGGCGGTCGATCAACCGGGCCCGCTCTCCGGGCGGAATATCGACACGTGCGCCGTCCGAGAGAAAACGGTCCGCGGTGAGAAGCAGGCTCGACAGGATGTCCTCGGGGCTCCGCGACAACGGGAGAAGAGATGCGTACTCGGACTCCCGAAGGGTAGCTGCCGCGAAGCCGAGAAGACCGTTCACCGGGACGATCACCGGGCATAGCCGGCGCAAGCGCGGATCCTTCGCATAGCGACTCGCGACGCGTTGCGCTACATCCATAGCGTCGCGGCGGCATGACCCGATCTCGTCTGCACGCGAAAGAACCCCCACGGCATTGATCGGCGTGCCCTGCGCGAGCTCGTCGTCATGGAAGGACTCGAGGAAGCGCAGGTCGTTCGCATGGGTGTGCCGAAGCAGGTAGAGGACAGCGTCCGCGACTGGCACGCGCCCGTCGTCCGCGGCGAGCGCTCGATGGGCGCGCGCCGACACGTCGGCGGAGATCGAAGCGATACCCGGGGTGTCGATGAGCGTGAGCGCCTGCAGCTTGCTGGTCGGCCAACCGATCTCCAAGTGGTCGATCCGGTCTACCGAGAGATCACCAAGGTCCACCTGGAGTGCGCCGTCCTCTCGTCGGTAGGGACGTTCGATGGCTGGTCCGGCGTGCGGGAAGACCTTGGCGTACGGTCGATGCGACTGGCGGTACCACGTGACGATCCGTGTGCACTCGCCGGCGTCGGTCGGCGCGAGCTCCTCACCTAGCATCGCGTTCATCAACGTCGACTTGCCCGCTTTCACCCTTCCGGCAATGGCGAGCCGCAGGGGGCCGGCCACGCGATCCCGCACCTCGTCGAGTTGAGCGGCGACGGTCGCGTCGATGGCCCGCGGGCGAGCGTCGTCGACGAGAGCAAGGATGCTGTTGGTCAGCAGGTCAGGCATCGTGCCCACCGAAGTCCGGTGCTGGATGGGCAAGGTCAACATCGCTCCGGCCGGTGCCCTCTAGGTGACTGGGGATGGCGCCGGCGCCGAGCGCCACGCCGGTACCGACCGCCGCCTGGGCCCCGACGGCGGCAAATTGACCCATGGACACGCGTATGGACCGCAGCTTCTGAGACTCGGACACTAGCCGACGCGAGCGGGCACCGCGCTCCTCCTTAGGCAATGCACTCGCCCGCTGCGCGGCCTCCAGAGCCGCGGCGGTCGAACGGTGGATGGCATTGGCTCGGGTCTGCAGGTCGTCGCGGAGCGTGCGCTGGATCCGCCGCAGCCCATCTCGAGTCTCCTTGTTCAGCAGGAATGCGACCTCGTCGAGGTACTTGCTTGCGGCAGCCTTCGCGGACTGCTGTCGGTAGGTACGCTGGCGCTGCCCCTCACTCTTGAAGAGCTTCCCCCCGACGCCGGCACCGAGCGACGTGGCCACACCCATGACCGGGAGCAGCAGACCCCCACTCAAGAAATGAGCTGCCCCGAGCGCCATCATCGGGATAAGCATCGAGATGCGCGTCGCGACGAGCATGGGTGCCAACCGCCCACCCGGGATGCCCTGCGTGGTGGGTCCCAGTGTGATGTCTTGAAGCCTCTCGGACAAGCCATCGAGCTCTAGCACGACGCCGGTTCCGGCTTCCAGCTCGAACTGCTCCGCCACGTCGTCGCTGAGCTCCCTGGCCCGCGTGACGAGAAGGTCACGGTTCGCCACAGCGGCGATACCGACCTGCTGGCGCAGCCAGACTTCGGTGTCCGTCCACATCTCCGTAGGGTCACCCTGGTCGATGAGAGACCCTACGGCTTTGCCGATGTCCCGCAGCCTCTTCTGTAAGTCGTGTTCGACATCGGCGTTGAGGTCCTGAATACCGTCGAACAGGGTCTGCTGCCAGGTGGCTGTCGGCGACTTGAGGCGGACAGCGCGCTTCTGCGCCTGACTGATCTTCGCCACCAATGCGGGGCGCTCGTCAGGCTTGGCGAGCACCACCTGTTCCGCGTCGGACTCGTGAGCCAGCTGGCGGGCCACGAAATCTACGTCAACGGCCGCCCTTGCCGCAGCCCGGTTCGTTCCCAGATCGACGACTGCGGAGGCAAGGAACTCCATGAGGGCAGCGAAGCCGGACTCCGGGTTGAGGGACGGATCGTGCAGCGCCCGCAGCCGGAGGAAGGACGACACCGGGATCACCGGCAGGTCCAGTCCGGCCTTGGTCAGGTGGGCACTGTCCAGTTCAACGATGCGGCGCCAATGCGGAAAGACGTCGGTCTTGGTCACCACGAGCGCGGTCGTTGGACACCTCTTGACCGCCCCCTGTAGGAACTCCATCTCAGGACCGGTCAGCTCCTGCGAGGCGTCCGTGACGAACAGTAGACAGTCGGCGGCCGACAACGTCCCCATCGTGATCTGGCCGTGGCCCGACTCCAGCCCCCCAACGCCAGGAGTATCGAGCAGACAGAGCCCTGCACGCAGCACCCGATGAGGGACGCGTACTTCGACCGAGCGGATCTGGCCGTCTTCCCTGCGTCCGTGTTCGGAGACCAGGTCCGTGATCTCGTTCAGCGAGTGCGTCTTGGCAACCAGATCCGCACCGCGATGCAGTTGCTGGTACGACGTCAGCCGGGCCTGGTCGCCGTACCGGATCAGTGTCGGGATCGCCGTAACGATGTCTGCATCGACGGGGCAGACCGCTCGCTGGATGACGGCGTTGATCAGCGTGCTCTTGCCTCGCTTGTACTCGCCGACGATGACGCACGTGACCTGCCTGCCTTCGAGCTGATGCCGGGCTCGGTCGAGGTGCTCTGCCAGGTCTGGGCGGTGGCGGTCCTGTGCCATCGATCGGCTCTGGTCGAGGGCAGAGATCAAGGTAGCGACGTCGGCCGAGGGGCTCGACGTGATGGGCGGCGTGTGAGGAGGCCGCGGGGATTCGCGGCGCATGCCGCTCTCGGGTCGGTGCGGTGGCTCAGTCACGGTCGGGGTCGTGGAGGCGACGGACTTAGCCCGCGCCGCAGGCCGTGCCGCATCCAGCGGCTTCGTCCCGACGGGCACAGGGATGTCCGGCGTCCCAGCGCCTCCATCCGCCTGGGTCGATGCTGGGGCCTCGGTGGTCGACAGGGCTGTGACCTCGGCGGTTGGCGCCGGGTCGGGCGTGGGTTGGGGTCGCCTCGGCCGTCCTGGTCGGTCCTTCGGCGTGTCCGACCAGGCGAGGTAGTGGTTGCAGGAGACGCAGAAGACTGCCGAGTCGTTGTTAGCCACTCCGCAGTTGCTGCACTTCTGCATGATGTCCTCGTCGTTTCCACCACTTGGCTCTAGCCATTGTCGAGCATAATGAGGCTGAGCAGATACTGGTTTGCGCATGCGCTTGCAGGTCACTACGAAGCAGCCCGAGGAGGGGTGTGTTGGCCGCCGAGGATGTGTGTTCAGAGTGTGGCGAGCGCAACCCGCCGAACTCCGCCTTCTGCGTGTTCTGTGGCGCCTACCTCGGGTGGGACGAGAGAGAGGCGGCTGACGAGGAGACCACTCGTGTCGTCGCGCCTCCCATCAACGAACCTTCCGAGGACCCGCCCCCCTCGTTCAGCAGCGGGGGTGCGCCACCCGAGCACATGACGAGCAGGATGGACGCAGTCCCGACCAGGTCGCAACCGGTGACGCCGACCGCCCAGCAAACCGACGCGGGGGTGTGTCCGGCCTGCGGCACTCCCACTGAGGCCAACCGCCGCTTCTGCGGCAAGTGCGGCCAGCCGCTGCGGCCCGCGCATCTCAGGACGCCGGGCGCTGGCCCGGCCAGTCAGATGCCCAGTCTCTGGCAGCGGATCCGCGACCCGACCGCTCGCAGCTCTCGTCGCGCCTATCGACGGAGCCTTCCGTGGTGGCGTCGCTGGCGGCGGGTGGCCTTCGGAGCCATCGCTCTTATCCTCGTCGGAGGCGGAGTTTTTGCCATCCGGCACGACGCGATCAACCGAGTCAAAGACCTTTTGAACGGCAGCACGACCCCAACCAAGACGGTTCCCATCACAAGAACACCCACCACAAACACCGCATCCCCCCAGTTGCGTCGGCCGTACCCTGGCCACACGTTGTCGATCGCTATCCGTGGCAAGTACACGAGTGATGTGACGCATGTCCAACAGAGGCTTGCGGACTTAGGTTACACACTGGCCGTCGATGGAGACTTTGGCCCACAAACCAGAGACGTCGTACAGAAGTATCAAAGGGTCCACAAGCTTGAGGCGAGCGGCGTCGTCGGTCGGACCACGTGGACCATGCTGTTTGCGCGCCCTTAGGTCGTCGGCGGCGTAGTCACCGATGGAGTCTGCGGCTCGGCCACCTGGAGCCCGAGGCATGCAGGGGGCAAGAATCCAGCGGGGTAGACAATCGACGACAGCTCATCTGTGCAGCCCTGTCCGGCGGCGGTAATGCTCTGCGCCTCATCGAAGGGCCCCAGGTAGACCAGCGCCGAGTCAGTAACCTCGCCGCTCGTGAAACTCACGTTGTCTGTGGGCAAGATCAAAGCAACGTTTGTCACGCCGGCATTCTTCAGATCCGTTACCAGCGTTTGCGCGTTGCTCTCGAACCCGCTTTGAAAGAACTGCAGTCCAGCTATGTACTGACCCGGCTGCAGCGCGACTTCACCACCGGACCCGTCGGTCCCATCCGTCCCATCGGACCCGCCAGTGCCGTCGGTTGTCGGCGACGACGTGGTCGGCGACGACGTGGTTGCCGGGGTCGGTGATGAGGGGGTTGTCGGGGTCGGTGATGAGGTGATCGTGGTCGGTGATGAGGTGATCGTGGTCGTGATGGTGGTGGGAGTGCCGCCGATTGTCGTCGTGACGGTCTTAGTGGCCACATTCGCGGAGCTGACTCCCGTGTTCCGGGAGAGCTCGTATGCCGCTCCTCCTCCGACAAGCGCGACAACCAGAGCACCGGCCGCCAGGCCGACGACACCGCGAGACAAGATCGGCTTTTGAGCGAAGGCGCCCCGAAGCACCGGGCGGTCAGGTGTTGACGTGGTACTGACAGGGCCGGTGACCGGCGGAGCAGGGTCTCGCTCAGCAACCACCTCGAACGGCAGCTGGCGAGGCGTACCGCGCAGGGTCGGTCTCCGGGTCTTGGCCTTCAGGCGCGCCGTGGCCGTCCCACCCAAAGGAATGGTCAGCGTCTCGGGGTAAACCAGGAAGCCCAGCTGCTCATCCGGATCGCTTGCAACGATCCGGAGCTGCACTGCCGAGTTGCCCCAATTGGAGATCGAAATGGTATGACGCCCACGCCAGCGACCAGTCGACGTCACCGGTGTCAGCTTCGCCTGGAGCCCCAGCAGCTGGCCAACCTCGATATCGCCTTCGACCACCGCGCTCGAGTTCGCATCGACCCGGGACCGCGCGCGGATGCCGAACGGAATCGTCCCGCTGGCGGCAACGCCCCCTTCCGGGGGACTGAACATCACCGTCGCGGTCGCCTCCTGCTGTGGGTAGACCGACACGAAAGCCGGCGTTACCGTAACCCACGGGAGCGGGATCTCCCCTACGACGTCCAGGTCGTAGCCCTCGACGATGTTGCCCGGGTTGTGGATCGTGAGTGTGAGGACCTCGTGAGCTCCCGGCGCAACGGAAACCCGCTCGGATTCCAATCTCAGAATGGGATCTGTCACAGAGGTTCCTCTCACATCGGCGCAACCAAGCGCTCTGTCCTAATCGAGGCTATCGAGAGCGTGGTGGACACGGCAGCCCAAACGGCTTGCCCTATCGGGCAAAGCTCGCTGCCTTGAAGTCGTCGCTCTCGCTGTTTTACCCGAATTGCTCGACCAGCACGATGGAGTCATGATCCACGAGGTGGACGCCGCGCTGCTCGCGCTCATCCAGCGCGAGTCGGTCGGGACCGAAGAAGTCGAGGTCGTCTTCGACGCGCCCACCAAGGACTGGGCGAACCGTCGCAACGCGCCCACGATCGACGTCTATCTGTACGACATCCGAGAGGACTTGCGGCGACGCGAACGTGGCCTGATCAACGAGTACGACGCAGAGCAGCGCATCGCGGCTCGCCATCTCCCCCCGCGGTACTTCAAGCTGTCCTACTTGTTGACCGCCTGGACGCAGCGTCCGGAGGACGAACATCGTCTGCTCTCCTCCCTCCTCGCCTGCTTCCTGCTGCACGATGCGATTCCTCACGACCTGCTCACCGGAGCGACGGCAGCCCTGGGTCTGCAGGTGCCAGTGACAGTAGCGCTGCCCCCGCCAGAGGACCGCGCCTTCGCCGACGTCTGGTCAGCGCTCGGCGGGGAGCTCAAGCCCTCTCTCGACCTTGTCGTCAGCGCACCCACCTCGACCGGTCGACGCTTCGAGGCAGCCCCGCTGGTCGCCGAATCTCCACATATGTCGCTTGAAGGCGTATCTGGGTGGCCGCCGCGCGAGGACGCGCGCCGCCCCAGTGAGGCACCGCCCAACAGCGGTCCCCCGAAGCGAAGTCCACGGGCCCGCAAGAGATCGCGATGAGATCGGCGTGATGGACGCAACCACCCCGGCGATCGACTCCTACCTCCTCCGCCGCCTCGGCCTAGTCGCCGAGCGGGTCCGCAAACTTGTCGGCCTGCGGCGATCCGAGGATTCGAACCCCGACGATCCCTTCCGAGGGCTGTACGTCGCAGATCAGACGTTGGACGAGATCCTGGTGGGTGTCCGACCGGCGCTGCCCGAACTCGACACGCAGGCACTCCTCGGACTAGATGCCGAGGCGAGGAACGCTGAGTCGAGCGGCGACGCTTCTCGGCTGCTGCTGTTGGCTCGTGCCGCCGAACTGACGCCCCTCGACGTCGAGTTCCTGCTGACCGCCCTGCTGCCGGACATCGACACCAGGTTCGAGCGCCTCTACGGATACCTCAACGACGACGTAACGCGACGGCGCGCGAGCATCGGCCTGGCTATGGATGTCGCCGGGGTGGAGGCGACGTCCGCTACGACACGGGGACGGTTCAACACGGCCGGACCCCTCGTGGAGCTCGGCCTGCTCGTCGTCGAGGACCTTGAACGGCCCTACCTCACCAGGGCCTTGCGAGTGCCCGACCGGGTGGCGGCGCACCTCCTCGGTGACGACCATCCGGATCCGCTGGCTCGTTCGTGCCTGGTGAACGTCGAGCCGTACCCAACCGCCGTGGCAGACCAGCTCACCCACGGTCTCCGGGCCGGCGTACGCCGTGTGCACCTTCGCGAGCACGAGCCGGGCACCGGATGGGCGGTGGGAAGCGCGGCATTACACGCCGCTGGTCGAGCCGCCGTCATCGCAGACCTGACGTTGCTGTCGCGCGAGAGGCACCCGATGGATGCGGCGCTCGCGCTCAGTCGGGAGGCCCTGCTCCGCAACGGGGGTCTGGTAGCAGGGCCAGTGGAGGAGCTGGCGCAGTCGTCCCTGGAGTCACTGCACCGCTTGGACCGGTGGGACGTTCCGATCGTCTATGTGGGTACGGCGACCTGGGACCCGCGCTGGAGCCCCCACACGCCGCCTTCGATGGATATCCCCGCCCTCGGACCTCACGACCGCGTCGCGTTGTGGCGGCGGCACCTCGCAACGACGAGCTCTAGCTTGGACCCGGAGCACCTTGCGACGCACCTGTCCCTCGGACCGGGTCAGATAGCGCACGCCATCACCGCCGCGATGGCGTCGGCGGCGCTGAACGGCGGCGTACTCAGCGCCGACGATCTCCGGCGGGGGGTCCGCAGCCAGAACGCCTCGGGACTGGAGCGACTGGCTCGACGCATCGAGCCGGAGGTTACCTGGACCGACTTGGTGCTCGCACCGACGGTGACCTGGGCGCTCCAGGGTCTGGCCGATCGAGCCCGACACCGGGACATCGTCCTGTCGGACTGGCGTATGCGACGCGGCGGTGGCCGGGGTCGTGGGGTCTCGGCTCTGTTCGCCGGTGATTCAGGCACCGGCAAGACGATGTCGGCCGAGGTGATCGCAGCCGATCTGGGCCTGGATCTCTACACGGTCAACCTTGCCACGGTAGTCGACAAGTACATCGGTGAAACAGAGAAGAACCTGGAGCGCATATTCGCTGAGGCCGGCGGCGTGAACGCCGTACTCTTCTTCGATGAGGCCGATGCGATCTTCGGCAAGCGAAGCGAGGTCCGCGACGCCCACGATCGCTACGCCAACATCGAGAGCGCGTACCTGCTGCAGCGGCTCGAAACTTTCGACGGATTGGCGATTCTTGCGACGAACATCCGCGCCAACATCGACGATGCCTTCACGCGTCGTCTCGATGCCATCATCGACTTCCCCGCCCCGACAGCCGAGCTTCGCGAAAGACTGTGGAGACAGTGCCTGGCCGACCCGCTCCCAATCGCCGACGACATCAACTACGGTTTCTGTGCAAGGTCGTTCGAGCTCGCTGGTGGAAACATCCGATCCGCTTCCATCACCGCGGCGTACTTGGCTGCCGCCGCTGGAACACCGGTCGGCATGTCCGAGGTGATTGCCGCCGTGGGCCAGGAATACCGCAAGCTCGGCCGGCTGGTGCTCGAGCACGAGTTCGGCGAGTACCGGCCAATGCTCAATCGTGGTGCCGCCGTACCGACGGAGGCATGACATGCGTAGGTCACTACGCAATCCGCTGACAACCCGCTAACAGGAGGCAACCATGCGCGACCACACCTTCGACGCCGAGGAAGTCGCCCTACGTCCGAAGGCTGCTCGGATCGAGGACCCGGTGAGCGAGCACGCGGGTTCTGCGGCAGCCGCTGGGCGGGTCGACGCCCTGAACCCGGCCGACATCCTCGGCCTGCAACGTACCGCGGGCAATGGCGGGGTCTCCTCGCTCATGGAGGAGGAGCGCTCGCCTGTGCACGACGTGGTCTCGTCGGGCGGACGACCGCTCGATCCCCAGGTCCGCACGGACATGGAGGGCCGCCTCGGCGCCGACTTCAGCGACGTCCGCGTCCATGCCGACGGGGCTGCCCACGAGTCCGCCACGTCGGTCAACGCGCACGCATACACGGTGGGATCGAACGTCGTCTTCCAGCGCGACAAGTACGACCCCTCCTC
>JBBQKY010000093.1:0-9833 GCA_038327385.1 Propionibacteriales bacterium | reverse complement strand
CCTCAAGGCGAAGGCCGACAACGGCCGTATCGAGGTGGAGGGCGAGGTCGACAGCAACAAGGCCGGGCAGACCTGGACCTGGCGCATCCTGCACAACGGCGGGGTCTCCGCGTCCGGCACGGCCACTACCCAGGCGCCGAGTGGCTCGTTCACCGTGCGACGCCTGCTGGTCAACGCCACCGGCACGGACCAGATCGGCTGGCGCTCGACGAACACGCATTCTGGCGAGAAATGCTCCGGAGGCCTGAGCTTCTGACCCGGCAGTCCCGCCATACTGGTGCCGAGATCGGAGCGATCGCATGGCGACCAGCACAGCGAAGCAGCGGCCCCCGTTCGTAGGGGCCGCTGGTTTGCGTCGCCGCGGCGTTGGGACGCATCCGGTCGTCCTGTTCGTCGCGGCTGGCGTGCTGACCGTCGTTCTCCTCCTCGTGGTGCTCAGCTGGTTCAGCACCCGGGCGGCGACAGACCAGGCGATCTTCGACGCCCGCAGCGTGACCCAGGTGGTCGCGCACTCGGTGGCCGAACCCGCCATCCCGGTCGGACTCGTCGAGGGCAGGGCGGCATCGGTGGACCGGTTCGACCGGTCGGTCCTGAGTCGGTTGCTCGTCGACCGCATCGTCCGGATCAAGATCTGGGCAGGCGACGGGACGATCATCTACTCGGACAAGGTGCAGCTGATCGGTGAGAAGTTCTCCCTCGACGACGAAGAGCGGGAGATCGTCGCAAATGGCGGCAGCGCTGCCGACGTCTCGGACCTGCAGGCGCCAGAGAACCGCTTCGAGCGTGGCCAGGGCAAGCTGCTGGAGGTGTACACCCAGGTCCACGCACCGTCGGGTCAGCCGCTCCTGTTCGAGGCCTACTTCCCGTACAGCGATGTGACCCAACGCAGCGCCACCATCTCTTCCGACTTCCGTCCGATCACCATCGCCGGACTGGTGATGTTCCTGTTGCTCACCACCCCCCTTGTCTGGATCCTGGCGCGGCGGCTCGACCGCTCGGCAGCCGACCGGGAACGACTCCTGCTGGCGGCCGTCGAGGCCTCGGACATCGAGCGCCGCCGGATCGCCCGCGACCTGCACGACGGGGTCGTCCAGGAGCTGGCCGGGATCTCATTCGCGCTGTCGGCCACCGCCCGCCGGCTGCACGAGCAACCAGAGACAACACAGACGCTCGACTCCCTGGGAGCCGGGGTGCGCAGAAGCCTGCGCGCCCTACGCTCCCTGCTGGTGGAGATCTACCCACCAGACCTGCGGACGCAGGGGCTCCCGACAGCGCTCGACGACCTCCTCGCGCCGGCCGCGGCAGCAGGCGTTCAGGTCTCGGTCGACGTTGACGACACCTCCAAGGTTCTCCCCGACCGGGTCGCGCTGGTGTGGCGCGGAGCGCAGGAGGCGGTCCGCAACGCGATCCGGCACGGGCGGCCTCGAAGCCTCTCCGTCCGGGTCTCGACCCTGCCGAGCGGCATCCAGCTGGAGGTGCGCGACGACGGAGCCGGCTTCGACCCCGACGTCGACCCTCCGTACGGACACTTGGGGCTGCGCTCGATCCGCGACCTCGTCGAGGAAGCCGGCGGTTCCCTCGACATCTCGTCCACGCCGGGCCGCGGCACGACCTTCTGCCTCACCTTGGGGGAAGCATGATCAGCGTCGTCCTGGTCGACGACCACGCGCTCGTACGGCGTGGGCTCGAGCAGCTGCTGTTGGCGGACGGCGGCATCGAGGTGGTGGGCTCCGCCAACGATGGGGAGCAGGCGCTCGACGTGGTCCGGGCCACCAGGCCGGACGTGGTTTTGATGGATCTGCAGATGCCCGGGATGGACGGTGTCGAGGCCACCCGGAGAATCGCCGCCGAGCTGCCCGATACCCAGGTCGTCGTACTCACGTCGTTCTCCGACAGCGGGCGGATCATCGCTGCACTCGACGCCGGAGCAGTCGGCTACCTGCTGAAGGACACCGAGCCCGACGACCTGCTGAGCGGTATCCGAGCGGCAGCCGGTGGCGAGTCGCCCCTGCATCCGCGCGCGGCGCGGGAGCTGCTGTCGGCTCGGCGCGGGGGCAGCTCGATCGGACCGGTCGAGCTGACCCCAAGGGAGACCGAAGTGCTCGCGATGGTGCGCCAGGGGCTTGCCAACAAGCAGATCGCGCGGCGCCTCGGCATCAGTGAGCGCACCGTGAAGGCTCATCTGTCGTCGGCGTTCCAACGGACCGGCACGGTCGATCGCACTCAGGCCGCATTGTGGGCGGAGCGGCACGGCGTCGGCGACGACTAGGCCACGGCTAGGCCTGCGCGCTACTGTCGGCGACGGGCACCGCTTCGAGGGGTCTGAGAGGCTAGCGCCATGACCGACTCGCTGGCCCGACGGGTGTACGACGCCTGCCACCTCACCGGCTCGTTCCGGCTGCGATCGGGTCAGGTCAGCGACGAGTATTTCGACAAGTACCTCTTCGAAGCGGATCCGGTGTTGCTGCGCGACGTAGCTGAGGCGATGGTGCCGCTGCTCCCTTCCTGCGACGTGCTGGCGGGCATGGAGCTGGGCGGGATCCCGATCGCCACCATGCTGTCCCAGCTCACTGGTCTGCCGACGGTCTTCATGCGCAAGAAGGCAAAGGAGTACGGGACCTGCAAGGCGGCTGAGGGGCACGCGGTGGACGGCCGGCGCGTCGTGCTGGTCGAGGACGTGGTCACGACTGGCGGTGCGCTGCTGGAAGCCTGCCCGATGCTCCGCGCGGCGGGTGCGCTCGTCGATACCGTGGTGTGCGCGATCGACCGCCAGCAGGGCGGCGCCGAGCGACTCCGCGAGGCAGGTCTCGAACTTCGACCGGCCCTCAACCGCGAGACCTTGCAGGCATCGCTCGACTAGTGCTCGCGCAGCGCCTTGACCAGCTGGTCCTTGCTCATCGTCGACCGGCCGGGGACATCGAGCTCGCGGGCGCGTTTCACCAGGTCGGCCTTCTTCCAGTCGTCGTACGACGGCGACGACCCGCCCTTGCGTCCTACCACCGAGCGCGAGGTGTTAGCGGCTGCATTCGCGATGCGCGCGGACTTCTCCTTCCTGTTGCCCTCGTCGCGAAGGCGATCGTAAAGCTTGTCGTCCTTCACGCTCGGGCGCCTGTTCTTTGTCGGCATGGCTACCTCCTATGCCAGGTCGTTCTCGCTGGGCGAAGCCTCCTGCTTTCGCCGTACCCACGACGGCAGCGCTTAGCCCGATCGCGGAGGTGGAGTGTGAGAGGCGGCGGTAAGGCGGACCCCCCGGCCAACCGCAAACGAATCCGGCGGCGCGTCACCTCGTCTGCACCATGCACGGGGCGGAGAATCCCACTGTCCGACTCACCGGTGTGCTGCCCTCACCCATGCTCGTCCGGCTGGGCATTCTTGGGGAGCAGCCAGACCAGACCGAGGCACAGCCCGGCGATAGCGCCGACGACGGCGATGCTGACCGTCATCGCATGCCCGGCGCCAGCGTGCGTCTGCTGGCTGAAGTACACGGTGGTCACGACGGCGGAGCCGATGGCAGCGGCGAGCTGCTGGACCGCGGACAAGGCGCCACTGGCACTGCCGGCCTCCTCCGGCGCGACGTCGCCGATCGCGACGTCGTAGATGCTGCTGAAGCAGGCCCCCATGCCCGCGCCGAGGACTAGAAGCGAGGGAGCAAGTGCCCAGACGCTCACCGCGGTGCCTTGGGCCAGGACGGTCGACAACAGCCCAACCGCGCCGGCCAGGGTGACACAAAGGCCGATGACGACGAGCCGTCGCCCGAGCTTCGCGATCAGCGGCCGGCAGACGATCGACGCGGCGATGATCCCGATCATCAGCGGACCCAGCCCAAGTGCCGCCTCGGCCGGTTCGAGTCCGAGTGCGATCTGGAAGAACAGCGAGACGACATAGGCCAGCCCGTTCACCGCGGCGAAGAAGCCGAGGCCCAGCACCAGCCCGGAGGTGAACCCGCGATTGGCCAGCAGCGAAGGCAGGATCAGCGGGTCGGCGGCCAGCCGCTGACGCACCCCGAAGCCGGCGAAGAGCACGCCACCGGCGGCCAGGCTCGAGATGGAAAGCACCGTCCAGCCGGCGGTAGAGCCTTCGATCAGCCCGTACAGCAGGCCGAACATGCTGGCACCGAGCAGACCGGAGCCCAGCCCGTCGATGGGCACGTCGCTGATCGGTTCGTCGGCTGGCAGCAGGCTCAACGCTGCGATGAACCCGACGGCACCCAACACGATGTTGATCAAGAACATCGGGCGCCATGACAGGCCGGCGATGTCAGCGTGGATGATCAGGCCCGCCACTATGGGCCCCAGGACGGCGGAGGCGCCCATGACCGGGCCGAACGCGCTGACCGCGCGCGGTATCTGGTCGCGCGAGAACGTGGCGAGGAGGATGCCGATACCTTGCGGGATCAACAGCGCGCCGAAGCCGCCTTGCACCAGCCGTCCCGCGACCAGCATGCCCGGGTCGACGGACAGACCACACACGGCAGAGGCGACGACGAACCCGGCGACGCCGGACAGGAACAACCGCTTCTTGCCATAGCGGTCGCCGAGTCGGCCGCCCACAACCAGCAGGACGCCCATCGCCAGCGCGTAGCTGGCTCCCAGCCACTTGATCAGGGACTCGCCCCCGCCGATGTCCTGCACGATCGTGGGTGCGGCGACATTAGTGATTGTGGAGTCCATCAGATCCAGCACGTCGGCGATCAGGACGACTGCGAGGATCGCGCGGAGGCGGTTCGACAGCCGGCCCGGATCATCATCGGTGGCGGCTGATCGGGGGTCTGCTTCGGACCTGCGCGGATCGGTTTGCGTCGTCATGCTGGTCTCCTCACGGTTGCGGAGCTGGTGCCGGTGGCGTGCCACGGCATAGCGGACAGAGGCGATCGCATGCTGCGGCGCCCGGAGGGTGCGTGCTGCTGCTGGGTGCTGCGGTTAGCTGTCGGGCGGGGCGGCGGAAGCTGGTCGCGGCGTTTCCAGTACGCCATTGATCAGAACGTGGAATCCCCAGGTCAGCCGTTCCGGACCGCTTCCGGACATCAGCTCCATGCCCAGAGCGGCGATATGGGGGAACGTGTCGGCGGAAGCCTCGCCGATGGCGGCGACCACCTTGTCTTCCTCGTCGCCTGCGTCGATCGCCCGCTTGCGGGTGCCCTGTTCGACCGCCGTCGAGGTCGCGAAATGCAGGAGCAGGTCCACCGCCCAGGCCGCCCGGTCGGCGGGCATCCCATCGCCCAGCAACGCCAACAGACCGTCGACAAGGTTCAGGTAGCCCGAGCCTGACGGCCGGGTCACGAGCGCCGACTGAGCCAGCCCCGGGCGCTCGATCAAGACCACGGTGTACGACCAGAGAAGCTCTACAAGCCGCTCGCGCCAGCTTCCCGCCGCACTGACCGGAGTCAGGTCGACCTCTGCGAGCAGCTCGTCCAGCATGTAGGCGTGCAGCTCGGCGGTATTGCGCACATACACGTAGAACGACGCCGCGCCGGTGTCCAGCTCCACAGCCAGTCGCCGCATCGTGACGCGGTCAAGGCCCTCCGCGTGCATGACGTCCAATGCGGTGCGGACGATCCCCTCACGTGTCAGCGCCGGCTTGGCCGGCCGCTCACGACGGCTGATCGGTGCGGGATTCGAGGAGCTCATGACATGACTGTACCGAACATGTTCGTAACAAACAAGTTCGGTATAGACCTAGCGTCGCCTTCCCGCTCATTTCTGGACCTCCGACTACCGTCCAGTCGCGTTCGTCCCCGGAAGGGACGGCTGCCGACGAGCTCGGCAATCTCATTCGATGGTCACGCCGGCGTGGCGACGGTGCAGCAGGCCGTTCGCAATGTCGAGGTGCCGCATCGTGTAGTGCTGCAGCTGCTGGAGCTGGTGCGCGGTGAGCCGGTCGCAAACCCAGTCCCAGTGCAGCGAGACCACGTCTCCGGCATCGAGGTCGTCGAGAAATCCGGTGCCCTGTACGGCGATCCGCGCCGTCTCCATGCAGGGCTCCCCCAGCACTATCGAGAACCCGTCCCACGCCAAGGGGGCGAAGCGCACGGACGCCTCGTCACCGGCGACCGCAACCACCGTCCCCCAGCGGATCCGACAGCGGTCGAGCTGGCCGACCGCGGTGACGGTCTTGGCTCCGTCGCGCATGAGCCCCAGCCACGGTGAGACCTCGAAGACGTGGAAGTTGTGATGGGGCACGCCTCCCGCCTCGACCCCGTCGATGAGGTTGGAGAACGAAAGCCCCATCCGGCCCCGGAAGCGGTCCTCCAGCGAGTTACCGATGCTCGTCAGCCGCACGGTGTCGAGAAGCGGGTTGCCAACCCAGTACGCCTCCACGACCCGCCTGTCCAGCGGATCACGAATCCCGCATCCGGAGGCGATCAGCTCGAGGTACGGCCAGGCACCCTCGAACCCGCGGGCGAGCTGGGTCAGTCCCCTGTCGGTGACGCCGGCCGCGCCGTACTGTAGGAGAGCATCGCTGTCGGCAGGGCCGCAGTAGCCGAGAGCATTGGGCGGGTAGGCGTAACGGGCGAACAGCTGCGGGCCATCGATAGGTATCACGGTCACCTCCTCCGCACCGTCAGTCGACCGTAACAGTCCAGCGAACTCGGCGGCAAAGGGCGCCGAGAGACCATACTGGTGGCGGGCCGTTTCCAGAAGGAGGAGGGCGGCGGGGTGTCCGAAGGTGCCGGTCTGAGGACCCGCAGCGAGCCGGCCGCCCTTCCGTGCAACGGGCTGGCCAGCCGTCGAACGCTGCTCAAGGCGTCGGCCGTCGCCGCCGGAGCCGCCCTGCTGACGGCGTGCGGTGGAGACGGCTCCTCACCGGCGACGACCCGTCCGCGCGGAATCACCGTGACAGACCAGCGCGGCAAGACGATCGTTTTCGACAAGCCCGTTACGCGTGCCGTGACCATCCCGATCCCGGCCGCGTCGATGCTGATCGCCATCGACGGGTCGGCAGACCGCCTCGTGGGAATGCAGGACGCCTCGTGGACAGCGATCCGCGACGGGATCATGGGCACGATGTTCCCCGTCGCCCTGAAGGTGACGCACGACGTCGCCAACGAGGAGTTCGCACCGAACGTCGAGAGCATCCTGGCGCTCAGCCCGGACGTGGTCGTGCAGTGGGGCGACCACGGTTCCGAGATCATCACGCCGCTGGAGAACGCCGGGCTCACCGTGCTCGGGCTGTCGTACGGGACGCAGGCCGACCTCACTGCCTGGATCCGGCTCTTTGCCGCGATCACCGGCAAGCCGGATCGAGGTCGGGCCATGCTGACCCAGATCAACGCCCAGCTGCGCAATGTCAGGTCGGTGGGCTCGGCTGAGCGCGGGACCCCACCCAAGATCCTGTACTTCCTCCGCTACGCCGATGGGCTCGAGGTGGCCGGAACCGACACCTACAACGACTACTACATTGCGCTCGTCGGAGCCACGAACCCGGCAACGGGGACGAAGGCGGTCCAGGGGTTCGCCGCCGTCGACGTCGAGCAGGTGCTGGCGTGGGACCCGGACATCATCCTGCTCGGCAACTTCGACTCGGCGCTGCCGGATGACGTCTACCGCGACGACGTGTGGAGGGCGGTGTCGGCGGTGCGGGCTCGCCGCGTCTACAAGGTGCCCTTCGGCGGCTACCGTTGGGACCCGCCCGGGCAGGAGTCGCCGCTCATGTGGCGGTGGCTCTCGGACATCGCCTTCCCGATGCAGAGCGGCACGGCGTCGGATCTGCGCGCGCGGATCGTCTCGTCGTACCAGTTCCTCTACCGGTACACACCGACCACGTCGCAGATCGACGACATCCTGTGGACCGATGTCAACAGCGGCTCTGTCCACTACCGGGAGCTCTTCGCCGGGTGAGCCAGGCGACGTCGACCGAGGCAGCCTCGCGATGGTCCGCGCGGAGCTGGGTGCCGATCCTGGCCACCTCCGCGGTGCTGGTGGCGGCGATGGTCACGGCACTGTCGATCGGCCGTTACTCGGTCCCGTTCAGCAGCGTCGTGCAGACGCTCGGGTCGCACATCCTCCCGATCAAGGCGCCGGCGAGTGAGACCCAGCAGAATGTCGTGTGGCTGGTCAGGTTCCCGCGGGTCCTGCTGGCGGTGCTCGTCGGCGGGGGCCTGGGCGTCGCCGGCGCCGCACTGCAGGCGATCTTTCGCAACCCGCTGGTGAGCCCGGACATCATCGGGGTGTCCTCGGGAGCCTCTTTCGGGGGAGCCCTGGCCCTCCTGCTCGGCCTGGGGTCCTGGTATCTCGTGGGCGGCGCGTTCGTGTTCGGCCTTACAGCCCTCGTGATCCTGCTGCTGGTCACCCTCGGGCCCGAAGGCGCGCCCATGCTCATGGTCGTGCTCGGGGGTGTCGTCACGGGGTCGTTCTTCTCTGCCCTCGTCGCCCTCACGACGTACGTCGCGGATCCCTACACCACGCTCCCGGCGATCGTCTTCTGGTTGCTGGGCAGCCTCGCGACGGCCACCTTCGCCCAGGTGGCCGTCGCGGTCGCACCGATCGGGGTCGGCACGGTCGCGCTGCTACTCGTGCGTTGGCGCATCAACGTGCTCTCGCTCGGCGACGAGGACGCCAGCGCGCTGGGTGTACGCCCGGGCCGCATCCGGTGGTTGGTGCTGGTCTCGGCGGCGCTGATCGTGGCGGGCGCGGTGGCCGTCAGCGGCGTCATCGGCTGGGTGGGGCTGGTGATCCCTCATCTCGCTCGCATGTGGGTAGGCCCGGATCATCGGGTGATGCTTCCGGTGTCCTTCCTGCTCGGCGCGGCGTACCTCGTGGCAGTGGACACGCTTGCCCGCACCCTGACCGCGGGAGAGATCCCGCTGGGCGTGCTCACGGCCCTCATCGGAGCGCCGGTGTTCTTCCTGCTGCTGCGACGCAACCGCGACAGGGTCTGGGACAGTGCTTGAGCTGTCCGGTGCCGGGTTCCACTACCGCGGCCGGGACTGGGTCTTCCGCGACGTGAGCTTCCTCGTACCGGCCGGCTCGGTGACCGCCGTCCTCGGCCCCAACGGCCGGGGCAAAACCACGCTGATCCGCTGCGCCGCCGGGTTGGCCACTCCCCAGGAGGGCTCGGTCACCCGAGTAAGCCAGGTGGGTTTCGTGCCGCAGGCACACGGTGTGGGGTTCGCCTATACGGCTCTCGACATGGTCGTGATGGGTCGGGCGCGCCACGTCCGGCTGCTCGGAACCCCGAGCCGCGCCGACCGGCGGGCGGCACTCGAGGCGATGGAGCGGGTGGGCGTCGCGCACCTCGGCGCCCGCACCTTCCCGACGCTGAGCGGCGGAGAACAGCAGCTGGTGCTGATCGCCCGCGCCATCGCCTCGGGGTGCCCGACCCTCACGCTCGACGAGCCCACCGCGGGACTCGACCTGCACAACCAGGCCCAGGTTCTTTCGCTGCTCCGCTCGCTGGCCGCCGGGGGCATTACTGTCCTGCTCACAACCCACCACCCTGACCACGCGATGTTCCTGGCAGACCACGTCGTACTGATGATGGGTGTCGCCGACGTGCGCGCGGGCCGTGCCGCCGACCTGCTCACGGACAGCAGCCTCTCGGAGCTGTACGGCGTGGAGGTGCGAACGGTCAGCTACCCCGCCATGGGCGGCGAGCAGCGCGCGATCATCACCCGATACGACGAGGCGGGCCGAGCCATCCGCTGCGTAAAGCCGCAGCCGTGAACGCCGTCAACGACGACGGCCCAATCCACCGTCACCTCTGACCCGGACCTGTTGGATCTTCTGCCATACGGCGCGGCTCGACCGAACTCCGTTGCCCACCCACCACACGGCCGCCGCGTCGACAGCCAGCAGGCCAGTGATGATCAGGGCGGCCTTCATGAGGTCTTCACC
>JBBQKY010000092.1:0-9849 GCA_038327385.1 Propionibacteriales bacterium | reverse complement strand
TCTGGTCCAAGCGCTTGTTCGGCCTGCGCGGCGGAGGCGCGGCCTTCCACGCGGAGCACCACGCCGAGAGCCTCATCACCATCGAGCGTGCGGCCGTCGCGGCCGAGAAGTGAGGACCGCGGACGCCAACGTCTGGAGATGCCGCCGCCAGGGGGTGGGCCTGGGTTATGTGTAGGTTCCCTTGTGGATAAGGGGTTTCCGGGTTGAGAGTGACGGCTGCTGCTGTTAGACTCGAACACATGTTCGAGATGATGGATCGCTGCGACGATGCGGACGACGCCCAGCCCGACGGCCCGCTGAGTCCGCAGGATTGGGCTGAGGCAGGGGATGCACTGGAGACCGTCGAGCGCCGCCATGCTGGCGATGAGCTGGCGAAGATGGACGCCGATGCCACGTTGCTGGTGGCGGCAGGGGGTCAGCGGTTGTTGAACTTGACCGGTGCCCGTCAGCTGGCGGTGGCGGCGCATTGGGCGGATCTGCACGGTGTGCTGGACTGTCCGACCGCCCTCCCGGCTGGTCCTGCCGCTGGGTCGGGCTCGGCTGGGCGGAGGGGTCGTGAGGTGTTGGCGTATCCCGGGGGTGAGGGGACGCCGGGGGTGGCGGAGTTCGCGCCGGCGGAGCTCGGTGTCGTGTTGGGGATCTCGGTGGCGGCGGCGGGGTCGCTGATCGCCGACGCGTTGGACCTGCGGCATCGGCTGCCGTTGCTGTGGGTCCGGGTGCAGGCCGGGCAGGTGAAGATCTGGGTTGCCCGCACCATCGCGAGACGGACCCGCCGGCTGTCGCAGCCCGCCGCGGCGGCGGTCGACCGGAAGGTCGCGCCGTTGGCTGCCAGTGTGGCGTTTGGGCGGTTGGAGAAGATTCTGGACGCCGCGGTGCTGGCCGCGGACCCGGACCAGGCGGCCGTCGACGCGACGGCCGCCGCCGATGGCCGCGGGGTGTGGATTAGCCGGGAGACCACCAGCGGACATGGCACGGTGTTCGGGAAGGCAGCCGCTACCGACATCGCCGCGTTGGACGCCGCGCTGGACACCGTGGCGGGGGCGTTGGGCGTGTTGGGTGACGACGACACCGCCGACGCCCGCCGCGCGAAAGCACTCGGGGTGCTGGCGGACCCCCAAGCCGCCCTCGACGTGGTCGGGCACGCCGAACAGACCAGACAAGCAGCCGCAGCAGACGCGGCCGCCGCAGCGGCGGGGCCGGCAGACGGGGAAGCCGACAGCCGTAGCGGCCAGCCCAGCGGGCAACTCTGCACCCGGCGGCCGTTCACCCTCGGCCCGGCGATCGTCTATCTCCACATCTCCCGGGAGTCCCTGACCGATCGCGCCGGGGTCGCCCGGATCGAAGACATCGGGCCGGTGCTGCTGGAGCAGGTCCGGGACTGGCTGCAGCACCGCCACGTCACCATCCGCCCCGTCCTGGACATCGCCGGCCTGCCGGCGGTCGACTGCTACGAGATCCCGGACCGGATGGCCGACGCGGTCCGGCTGCGGACCCCCGCCGACTGCTTCCCCTACAGCCCCAACACCAGCCGACACGGCGACCTCGACCACACCACCCCCTATGTCCCGATGCCGGAAGGCGGACCACCCGGCCAGACCTCCGTCGCCAACCTCGCCCGGATGACCCGCCGCACCCACCGCATCAAAACCCACTCTGGGTGGACCGTCACCCAACCCCGATCCGGAGTCTGGATCTGGCGAACACCCCACGGCCACCACCACCTCGTCGACTCAACCGGCACCACCCCACTCGGCAAGCTTTGAGCCCGTCCGCAGTCTGAGACCCCACCCGGGCGCAGGCGTGGCATGCCTAGATTCCTGCCATGACACAAGACAACGAGTGGTCGTTCGAGACCCGCCAGATCCACGCCGGACAGACAGCAGATCCGACGACCGGCGCGAGGGCACTGCCGATCTACCAAACCACGTCGTATGTCTTCAAGGACACCGACCACGCTGCGGACCTCTTCGCCCTCAAGGAGTTCGGCAATATCTACACCCGCATCATGAACCCGACGCAGGACGTCGTCGAGAAGCGGATCAACAGCCTCGAGGGCGGCGTCGGCGCTCTGCTCGTCGCCTCCGGCCAAGCGGCCGAGCACCTCTCCATCCTGAACATCGCTGAGGCAGGCTCGCACGTGGTGGCGAGCTCCAGCCTTTACGGCGGGACATACAACCTCCTGCACTACACGTTCCCCAAGATCGGCATCGAGGTCACGTTCGTCGAGGACCCTGACGACCTCGACGCATGGCGCGCCGCCGTCCGGCCCAACACCAGGGCATTCTTCGGCGAGACGATTCCCAACCCCCGGCAGGACGTCCTCGACATCGAGGGGGTGGCGGGGGTGGCCCACGAGGCCGGCGTGCCCCTCATCGTCGACAACACCGTCGCAACGCCGTACCTGATCCGCCCGCTGGAGTGGGGCGCCGACATCGTCGTGCACTCGACGACGAAGTACCTCGGCGGCCATGGCAACTCCGTCGGTGGTGTGATCGTCGACGGCGGCACCTTCGACTACGCGCAAGACGCCGACAAGTACCCGGGCTTCAACGAGCCGGACCCCAGCTACCACGGTCTGGTCTATGCCCGTGACCTCGGCGTGGGCAGCGCGCTCGGCGCCAACCTCTCCTACATCCTCAAGGCGCGGGTCCAGCTCCTTCGCGACCTCGGGCCGGCAATCTCCCCCTTCAACGCCTTCCTGCTGGCGCAGGGGATCGAGACCCTGAGCCTTCGGATGGAGCGGCACGTCCAGAACGCCCAGCGGGTGGCTGAGTGGCTGGAGAGTCGCGACGAGGTCGAGAGCGTCGGATACGCGGGGCTCGAGAGCAGCCCCTGGCACGCCCGCGCCCGCAAGTACGCACCCAAGGGCGCCGGCGCCGTCCTGGCCTTCGAGATCAAGGGTGGGCTCGAGGCGGGGAAGCGGTTCGTGAACTCCTTGGAGCTGCACAGCCACGTCGCCAACATCGGCGACGTCCGCTCCCTCGTCATCCACCCGGCGTCCACCACGCACAGTCAGCTGAGCGCAGAGGAGCAGGCGCACTCCGGCGTCACGGACGGTCTCATCCGGCTCTCGGTGGGGATCGAGTACATCGACGACATCCTGGCCGACCTCGACGCGGGCTTCCGAGCGGCCAAGGTCGACTGACCGCGTGCCGACAACGCCGCCGTCAACGCCGCCGGCGACCGGGGCCTGGCGCGAGGGCGACCCCGTCGGGCGCCGCTCGTTCGTGGGCATCGCAGACCTGGCGCTCGAGTCGGGTGCGGTGCTGCCGGGCGTGCGGGTCGCCTACGAGTCGTGGGGGAGGCTCAACCCCGCTCGCGACAATGCCGTTCTCGTGCTGCACGCCCTAACCGGGGACTCGCATGTCGCGGGGCCGGCCGGACCCGGGCAGCCGACGCCGGGGTGGTGGGACGGCCTGGTCGGTCCGGGGCGACCGATCGACACCACTCGATGGTTCGTCGTCGCTCCCAACATCCTCGGCGGCTGCCAGGGAACCACCGGGCCGTCGTCACCCGGTCCGGACGGCGAGCCGTGGGGGAGCCGCTTTCCCTACCTCACCACGCGGGACCAGGTAGCTGCCGAGGCGGCCTGGGCGCACGCCATCGGGGTGCAGCGCTGGGCACTCGTTCTCGGCGGGTCGGCGGGCGGGATGCGCGCCCTCGAGTGGGCGGTGAGCCGTCCGGACGCCGTGGAGCGGCTGTTCGTGCTGTCCTGTACGCCGTACGCCACCGGCGACCAGATCGCCTGGTGTGCCGCTCAGCTGGCGGCTATCGAGTCGGACCCCCGCTTCAGGGGCGGCGACTACTACTCGGCGGCGCCGGGCGAGGGTCCGCACGGCGGGCTTGCGGTGGCACGGCGGATCGCGCATACGACGTACCGCTCGAGAGTGGAGCTGGACAGGCGCTTCGGCCGGCACGCGCAGCATGGGGAGGACCCCCTCGACGGCACGGGCCGGTTTGCCGTCGAGAGCTACCTCGACCACCACGGGGAGAAGCTGGTCCGGCGCTTCGACGCCAACTCCTACGTGGTTCTCACCAAGGCGATGAACAGCCACGACGTCGGCCGCCGCCGCGGTGGCTACGCTGCCGCACTGCGCCGGGTGACGGCCCGCACCGCGGTGGCGGGGATCGACTCCGACCGGCTGTACCCGGTGGAGCTCAGCGACCTGCTGGCGGCGGAGATCCGCGGCGCGGGGCCGGTCCAGGTCATCGAGTCGCTGTACGGCCATGACGGATTCCTGATCGAGATCGAGGCGGTCGCCAAGCTGGTCAGCGCGCTGATCGACTGATGCCCCGGCGAAGCCGGGTCGCGTAGTCCTGCGTCTCGCCATCGTCGTCGTAGCGCGTTCGTGGCCAGAAGAAGCCGCGCAGCCCGTCGCCCTTCGTCCGGGGTAGGACGTGGACGTGTAGGTGCGGCACCGACTGGCTGACCACGTTGTTGACCGCGACGAAGGTGCCCTGCGCTCCGATCACGTCGGACAGAGCGGTGGCGACCCGCTGCACCGCGTCGAGGAAGGGCGGTGCGAGCTCGGCCGGCAGGTCGAGCAGTGTGTCGAGGTGCCGGCGCGGGACCACGAGCGTGTGGCCCTTGAAGACCGGACGGGTGTCGAGGAACGCCACCATGTCCGGCTCGTCCAGGACCCGGTACGACGACACCTCGCCGGACACGATCCCGCAGAAGAGGCAGGCGGCAACGGAGGAGGCGGCAGGCACGCCCCCATCCTCTCGGGGAACGCGGAACCGCCGGGCCGCCGGGGTGCGTCCACGGTCATGACTTGCAGCGCAGGAAGGCGGCCCGCCGGGTAGCCCGGTTGGCGGGCCCCGTTCTGCTGGTTGCGGGTCTCGCGTTCGTGCCGGGCGAAGGCTTCTTCCACGGCTGCGACGACGTCGGCGGCGGCAGCAGCAGCGGACTGGGGCGCTCCTCCGCCGACCCGGCGCCCGACGTGACGCCCATGAGGAACGTTGATCTGGTGGTGACGCAGGGGTCGCATCGCTGGACCCTGGGCACAGCGGATGCGGCCGCCAAGCCGTTTGGTCATGTCACCCGGCTGGTGTGGCTGCCCGAAGGCCTGCATCCCGGGCGGGCGATGCTGACCGCCGGGATGGCCCAGGCGACGTTCACCGTCGGTCACTAGCCTCGTCCACGGGTTTGACAGCGAACTGCGCCACCGGCTCGAGCGCCTCCATGCGTCGTACGGCGATGATCGGAGACTTGACGAGCCAGAGCACCGAGAGCGTGCCGCCGGCGGCAGCGATGAGCAGCGTGTGGCGAACACCGATCCAGCTGCCGAGTAGACCACCGATGATGGCGCCCAGCGGCCGGATTCCATAGTTGATGGAGCTGAACGCGCCCGCGACCCGACTGCGCATCTCGTCCGGCGTCACGGCGGCCTGAAGCGAGTTGAGGGGTACGTCGAAGCACATCACCGCGAACCCGCTAACGAATTCGGCACCCGCGAGCGTTGCAGCGCGCAGCCCGACTGGTCCGGCCGCGAGGGCAACGATCGCAATCGCCGCCGGGAATACCACGCTGCCAAACGCGATGACGCGTCCGGCACCGAGTCGACGAGCCAGTCGGGGGGCCATCAGTGCACCCAGCAGCCCGCCGGTGGCGCCAACGCCGAACGCCAGGCCGATCGTCCCGGCCGACAGGTCCAGGTTCCGGCTGGCGAACAGCACCAGGAGGGCGCTGCCCATGAAGGTGAAGAAGTTCACAGTCGTCGCACACGCCAGGCTCGCCCGCAGATATGGGTGCAGCAGCATGTAGACCATGCCCGCCTTCGCGCGGCGAAGCATCGGCTCGCCGGCGGTGCCCGAGACCACATCGCTCGTCGTCAGGCGACGGAGCTGGAAGGCCGAGAAGAGGAAGGAGACAGCGTCCACCAGTATCGCCACCGGCGCCGTCAACCACTGGATCAGCAATCCGCCGACCGCCGGCCCCCCGATGAAGGAGATCGACCTCGTGGACGAGAGCTTGCCATTGGCTTCGAGATAGTCCGCCCGCGAGACGAGCCGCACGAAGAAGGCGGCGTACGCCGTGTTGAAGACGACGTGCGCCGTGCCGGTGAGCAGCGCGATGGCGTACAGCTGCGGCAGCGTCAGCGCGTCGAGCCAGTATGCGACCGGCAGCGACAGCAGGACGCCGGCCCGGAAGAGGTCAGCGCCGACCATCAAGGCGCGCTTGCGCCGCCGCTGGTCCACCCACGTGCCGATGAACAGCGACGCAAGGTTGGGTAGCCAGACCGCAGCGGTGAGCAGGCCGACCTCGGTCGGAGAGGCGCCAAGCATGGTGACGGCGACCAAGGGCAGTGCCAGCTCCGTGACCCGGTCACCGATCTCGGAGACGCCTTGGGCAGACCAGAAGGTTCGGAAGTCCCGATTCCGCCACAGGCTGCCCGTCCGGGCCGCCACCGTCGCTGTCACGCTCGCGGCCAAGCTGGCGGCTCCGGCAGGAAGAACCGCACCACGCGAACCTCTCGCGCCTCGGCAGGGACGGCCTCGTCGATGCGCCGCACGTACGGCACGAGGAGCGCCTCGATGGCTTCCTCGAGCTTCCTCGCCTCAGCCGGCGTGAGCCGAAGTCCGGTGCTTCCCGAACCCGCGAGCCGGCTCCATTCCTCGTCGAGCTCCGGCTCGACCTCTGCCAGCCAGCGCTGTGGGTGGGCGAGGGCCTGCGCCATCATCTGCATGCGCAACGGGCGAGCGGCTGCCCGTCCCTCCGAGCTCGCCGGCATCTCCAGCCGGATTCCACGCGCCACCGCCCGCCACCAGCGTTGTCGCTTGTCGGTGCCACCCTCGGGATGAGGCGAGTCCGCGACGAGCCCGAACGTGCTCAGGTGTCGGAGATGCCAGCTCGTGACAGATGGCGACGCGTCGACGTGCGCTGCAAGCCGGGTGGCTGTCGAAGGTCCGTGCCGTTGGAGATGGCTGAGCACGGCGAGCCGCACGGGATGCGCCAGCGCTCGCATTGCTTGAGGGTCGGTTACCTCGAAGTCGCCCATCGAATTTCTGAGAGACATCTTTCGAGAGTAACCTCTCGCAATCTTCTTGTCCAGATGGAGCAACACATCGACTAGAACATATGTTCGAGAGGGTAGTACGCTGGAGCCATGGTGGACGAGGGGTCGAGCAGGCCGGGCGCCCTGCCGCTGTGGACGGGTGAGCGACCTGTCACGCCGCCCGGCTGGCCCGCTCCGGTGCGGCCGCCCGACGCGCCGCGCTGGGAGGACACCGCGATCGCGTGGCTGCTCGACCAGTGCCCACCGGAGTACCGGTTGTACGACGGTCTGCGCCGCCATCCCGTCGTCCTCGCCAGGTTCACAGCACTGCATGTGGAGGCCAGCATCCAGGCTGCGCAGCGGGGAATCTCGGAGGCGCGGGTGAGCCTGCGCGAGGTGCTTCCGACCGAGGCTGTCGAAGGCGCGATCGGCATGTGGGAACGCGAGGGCGCCCGCCTGCTCAAGGTGCGGCGAGCCGTCGGCCTCATCGAGGAGGCATTCCGCGGTCGCCGCTTCCGCGCCCGACTCTGAACCCGACTCGCCAGGACCGACGGCATACACTTTCCGGAGCCGGCTACGGGAGAGCGCGACCTTGCGGAGGGCACCGATGAGCTTGCTGGAGACGCTGCGAGAGCCGCGCGACCTCCGCCATCTCGACGACCAGCAGCTCGTCCAGCTCGCCGCCGAGGTTCGGGCGTTCCTCATCGAGAAGGTGTCCAAGACCGGCGGCCACCTCGGTCCCAACCTCGGCGTGGTCGAGCTGACGATCGCGATCCACCGGGTCTTCGAGTCGCCACACGACAAGGTTCTCTTCGACACCGGTCACCAGGCCTACGTGCACAAGATCCTCACCGGGCGGGCGGCGCGCTTCGACTCGCTGAAGCAGGAAGGCGGCCTTTCCGGCTATCCCAACCGGGCCGAGTCGCCCCACGACCTCGTCGAGAACTCCCATGCCTCCACGGCGCTGTCGTACGCCGATGGGCTCGCGAAGGCGTACCGGCTGAAGGAGGACGGCCGGCACGTGGTGGCCGTCGTCGGCGACGGAGCTCTGACCGGTGGGATGTCCTGGGAGGCGCTCAACAACATCGCGTCAGCGGACGACAGCCGGCTGGTGATCGTCGTCAACGACAACGGCAGGTCGTACTCACCGACCGTCGGCGGCCTCGCCAAGCATCTGACGAGCCTGCGCACCGACCCCCGCTATGAGCAGGTGCTCGAGCAGATCAAGACCCGGCTGACCCGGACCAAGCTCGTCGGACCGCCGCTCTTCGACGCGCTGCACGCCGTCAAGAAGGGCCTCAAGGACGCCCTCGCCCCCCAGGGCATGTTCGAGGACCTCGGACTGAAGTACGTCGGGCCGGTGGACGGTCACGACGTCCATGCGGTCGAGCAGGCGCTCACGCAGGCCAAGAACTTCGGTGGCCCCGTGATCGTCCACGCGATCACCAGGAAGGGCGCCGGCTACCCGCCCGCCGAGCAGCACGAGGAGGACAACTTCCACTCACTCGGGTCGTTCGACGCGGGCACCGGCACGGTGGCGGCAGCCGATCCGAGCTTCGTCGACGTCTTCCGGTCCGAGCTCGTCGCCCTCGGTGTCGAGCGGGACGACATCGTCGCGATCACCGCTGCGATGGTCTACCCCACCGGGCTCGACGGGTTCCAACGGGTCTTCCCCGACCGCACCTTCGACGTCGGGATCGCGGAGCAGCACGCCGTGACAGCGGCATCTGGGATGGCGATGGCCGGTCTCCATCCGGTGGTGGCCATCTACTCGACGTTCCTGAACCGGGCCTTCGACCAGGTGCTGATGGACGCGGCCCTGCATCGGTGCGGGATCACGTTCGTCCTCGACCGGGCGGGCATCACGGGCGAGGACGGCCCGACGCACAACGGAATGTGGGACCTGTCGATGCTGCAGCTGGTGCCGGGCCTGCGGCTCGCGGCCCCGCGCGACGCCACCCGCTTCCGCGAGCTGCTGCGGGAGGCGGTCACCGTGCCGGATGCGCCGACCGTGCTGCGCGTGCCCAAGGGCGGAGTCCCGGCGGACATCGCAGCTGTCTCGTCGTCGGACGGTGTGGACATCCTGGTGCGCGCCGGCGCCACCGACGTCCTCGTCGTCGCCGTCGGCGCCATGGCGGGGATCTGCGTCGACGCCGCAGGCCGCCTGCAGGCGCAGGGCATCGGGGTGACGGTCGTCGACCCGCGGTGGGTCAAGCCCGTCAACCCAGCTCTCCTGCGGCTGGCAAGCGAGCACTCCGTCGTCGTGAGCGTCGAGGACAGCGGCAGAGTCGGCGGCTGCGGCAGCGTGCTCGCTCAGGCGTTGTCCGATGCCGGCATCGACCGGCCCGTGCGGGTGTTCGGGCTGCCCCAGGAGTTCCTGCCGCAAGGCAAGCGCAGCGCGCTGCTCGAGCGAGTGGGGTTGGCGGGCCCCAACATCGCACGCGACATCACTGCCTGGGTCGCTGCCCTCGACAACACGTCAGCCGAGGACCAGCCGACCTCAGCGGAGACGATCTGAGACGCGCTCGCTGAAGCCGGCGCGGTCCAGGTACGGCGTGATGCCGCCCAGGTGGAACGGCCAGCCGGCACCGAGGATCAGGCAGAGGTCGACGTCAGCGGCAGCCGCCACGACGCCCTCGTCGAGCAGCAGGCGGATCTCCTCCGCGAGCGCGGACATGGCGCGGTCCAGCACCTGCTCCGACGTCGACGGCGCGTCGCCCATAGTGAGCAACACCGCCGTCTCGTCGGCCAGGTAGGGCCTGCCCGCCTGGTCCCACGACCACAGTCCCGGCTTCCCGGCGGCGACGAGCGCGCGCAGGTTGTCGCTGACGTGGAAGCGGTCACCGAAGGC
>JBBQKY010000091.1:0-9860 GCA_038327385.1 Propionibacteriales bacterium | reverse complement strand
CCGCACCGATGATGGCGAACAGCACCAGCCGATCCGTGACTGCGTGCGCGATCGCGTTCCACACCGCGTGCAGCACCGCGGCGCACAGCACAGCGGCGAGGACGCCGACGGGAACAGCGGGTGTGCTGGCTAGGGCGATCGGCACAGCCGTCCTCGTTGGGTGGAGAGAGAAGCAGTCCTAGCGGACGACCAGCGGAACCCCAGATGCAATCCACAAGCTGACCTGACATTATCGCGACGTCGATACCAGCACGCCGCGGTCGAGCGGCTCGGGCTAGGTTCGCCTTGTGGCGAACTGGGACTGGGTCACGATCTCGGCGCTCGCGACGGGTCTGGGCACCCTGGTCCTGGCCCTGGCCACGTTCGCGTCGGTCCGTTCCGCCAACCGGGCCGCCCGCACCGCGGAACGCTCGCTCCTGGCGGGCTTACGCCCGCTGCTGTTCCCCTCTCGGTTCTCCGACGAGCCGCTGAAGGTGTCATACGCCGACCAGCACATGTTCCGCCTTCCCGGCGGCCATGGCATGGCGGAGGTGACCGCTGACGTCATCTACCTGGCGATGTCGCTACGCAACGTCGGCAGCGGCCTCGCGGTGCTCGACGGGTGGGTCGTCGGCTCCGGCCCCATCGGCAGCGGGCTAAGACCGGATCGCCCGCCGCTCGACGAGTTCCGCAGGCTCACGCGCGACCTGTACGTACCGTCGAGCGATGTCTTCTTCTGGCAGGGGGCGCTGCGTGACCCAACGGAGCCTGACTTCATCGAGGTAGCCGAGGCGATCCGGGCCGAGTCTCCCCTGACGGTCGAGCTGCTGTACGGCGACGAGGAGGGTGGTCAACGCACCATCACTCGCTACTCGCTGCTGCCGCACCACGACGGCGAGGGGCCGCTCGTCTGGCTGGCGACCGTTTCCCGGCACTGGAACATCGACCGCGCCGACCCGCGCTGACCGATCACCCCGGCGGCGGACGTTCGCCCGGCCACACCGTGTCTCCCTTCAACATTCCGCCGTATACTCCGCTGATCTTCGAAAACCGGGCTTACCACGACCGCAAGGAATCACGTCCACTTCATCCCGCGGGGTCGGCTGTGTGACCGGTACGGCCCGCTGTCCCACCCAGGTGCCCTCATCGTCCGGCAGTGGTGACCCAGCGACTCCGCCACGCCGCCGGCACGCTGGGTGCCGCCGTGAGCGTCGCCGCCCTGGCCAGCAGCTGCGCCAGCAACGACGGCAGCTCGACGGGCTCCCACGCGCTGTACGCCGTCGGTAGCACCCACGAGCTGTGCGTGGGCTCGGACAGGGGGCGAACGTTCGTCGAGGGACTCGACACGATAGCCAACCGCGGCCCCGGTCCGGTCCGGATCGACCGGGCCGTGTGGCTGGACAGCCAGGGCTTCAAGCTGCTGGGGATCGGGGTGTTCCAGCGCCAGGAGGGTGATCAGTTCGCGACCTTCGGAGTGTGGCGCGGCATCCCCCCGCAGGGCCTGGCCAGTGGCATTGGCGGCGCCACGTTGGTGGCTGCCTGGGCGCGTCAGGTGCCGGCCGAGGGCGCTACCTTGCCGGTCAGCGACGGGAATCAGCACTACTTCGACATTGTGGTCAGCTGGTCAGGTCTCAACGGGACAGCGGGCCCGGTTCGGCTGAGCTACACCGACGCCGAGGGCCACAAGGGCACCGTGGCCACCAGGGTGACGGTCACCGTTCACCAAAATGCCACTGACGGGTGACTCACAGACGACATCGTGGGGGCCGGACTCGGGCTTCGCCATCTACCCTAGTGGGATGCCTGCTTCGCTGAAGCTGGGTCCGCACCTGGTGGACCCACCCGTCGTGCTCGCGCCGATGGCTGGCGTGACCAACGCGGCGTACCGGACGCTGTGCCGCGAACAGGGGGCCGGTCTCTACGTCTGCGAGATGATCACCAGTCGCGGCCTCGTCGAGGGCGATGAGACCACGTTGAGCATGCTGGTCTTCGACCCGGAGGAGACCGTGCGTTCGGTGCAGCTGTACGGCGTGGACCCGGACACGATGGCGCGGGCTACGCAGATCCTCTGCGGGGACCACGGTGTGCAACACATCGACCTGAACTTCGGCTGCCCCGTGCCGAAGGTGACGCGCAAGGGTGGCGGCGCCGTGCTGCCGTGGAAACGGCGGCTGCTGCGGGCGATCCTCGACAAGACGGTGGCGGCAGCTGCGCCGTACCAGGTGCCGGTGACGATGAAGACCCGCAAGGGCATCGATGACGACCACCTGACGTTCTTGGGGGCCGGCGAGATCGCCCAGGACTGCGGTTGCGCGGCGATCGCGCTGCATGGTCGGACCGCCGCGCAGCACTACTCGGGAGCAGCCGACTGGGATGCCGTCGCCGAGCTGGCCGCCTCCGTCGACATCCCGGTGCTGGGTAACGGTGACATCTGGGAGGCCCCCGACGCGTTGCGCATGATGGACGAGACGGGGTGTGCCGGTGTCGTCGTTGGCCGGGGGTGCCTCGGTCGGCCGTGGCTGTTCAGAGACCTGGCCGCCGCCTTCGCCGGCGAGCCTGCACCACCATTGCCCTTGCTGGGTGAGGTGGCGGCCATGATGCGGCGCCACGCGGAGCTCCTGGTGCACTACATGGGGGAGGACCGCGGTTGCAAGGAGTTCCGCAAGCACATCGCGTGGTACCTCAAAGGGTTCCGTGCCGGTGGCGATCTGCGGCAGTCCCTCGGGCTGGTCGACTCGCTCGCCGCTGTCGACTCGTTGCTGGCTCGGCTGGATCCCGATGAGCCGTTCCCGGTCGGTGAGCTCGGCAGCCCCCGGGGCCGGCAGGGGAGCCCACGCCGAGTGGCGCTTCCCGACGGTTGGCTCGCCGACCGCGACGACATGGCTGTCGACCCGGCCGCCGAGGTCGGCGTCTCCGGCGGCTAGCGCCCAGCCGGCCCGCTACCTCCGGTTATTCCGGCCCTACCTCCGGTAGTAAGGAGCAAAGCGGGGGCTCAACGGCCGGCCCACGCCCCGGTTCGCTCCCTACTACCCCAGGCTTGGGAGCCGCCCACCGGTGCTGCCAGGGATCGCGGCCGAGCGGCGATAGGTTTCAGGGGTGAGCACCGGGTACGACGAGGCAGCCGCCGCGCGCTACGCCGAGGAGCCCAGCGGGTCCGCCAGGTCGCCGTACCAGCGCGACAGCGCCCGCATCGTCCACTCCGCCGCCTTGCGCCGCCTCGCCGGGAAGACCCAGGTGGTCGGGCCGGCCAGCAACGACTTCATCCGCAACCGGCTCACGCACACCCTCGAGGTCGCCCAGGTCGGGCGGGAGCTGGCGACCGAGCTGGGCTGCGACCGGGACATCGTCGAGGCGGCCTGCCTGGCTCATGACCTCGGCCACCCGCCGTTCGGCCACAACGGGGAGCGGGCGCTCAACGACGCGGCCGCCGACATCGGGGGCTTCGAGGGGAACGCCCAGACGTTCCGGCTGCTCACGCGGCTCGAGGCGAAGTCGTTCGACTCGGCCGGGGCCAGCATCGGCCTCAACCTGACTCGCGCCACCCTCGACGCCGCGTCGAAGTACCCGTGGACCGTCGGCGAGGCGACAACGCCGAGCGGTCGGCACGGCGACGGCATGCCACGAGCCGTCCGCAAGTTCGGTGTCTACGCCGACGACCTGCCGATCTTCTTCTGGATGCGAGCGGGAGCCACCCCGCAGCGGACCTGTATCGAGGCGCAGGTGATGGACTTCGCGGACGACGTCGCCTACAGCGTCCATGACGTGGAGGACGGCGTGGTGGCCCAGCAGATCGACCTCTCCGCACTGAGCGACGCTGGGATCCGTCGCGATGTCTGGGAGACGGCACGCGACTGGTACGCCGGCGACCTGACACTCGACGACTTCGACCACGCGCTGGACAGGCTTGTGCGGCTGAGCGCCTGGCCGACAGCGCCGTACGACGGCAGCAGGCGACACCTTGGGGGACTGAAGAACCTCACCAGCCAGCTGATCAACCGGTTCTGCCTGTCGGTGCGGGCCGCCGCGGAGGACGGCGGGCTGCTCGGCGAGCTGCGGCGCTACCAGGGAACGCTTCCCGTGCCAGCCGCCACCATTCACGAGATCGTCGTGCTCAAGGGGATCGCCGCTCAGCTCGTGATGAAGGCCGCGGGCCGGGTAGAGGTGATGCTCGCTCAGCGGGCGATGCTGGCAGAGCTTGTCGACGGCATCTGGCGGCTGGGTCCACCGGCACTGGAGCCGGTCTTCCGGCACGACTTCGAGGCGGCCGCCGACGACGCGGCACGCCGACGCGTCGTCGTCGACCAGGTCGCCTCGCTCACGGACCCGTCGGCTGTGGAGAAGCACCGGCTCGTGTGTGGTGCCGCTGCGTAGACTCGCGGCGTGGCTGCCGGGCGGATCAAGGACGACGACATCACGCTCGTCCGGGAGCGGGCGCGGATCGACGAGGTCGTCTCGGCCCACGTGACGTTGCGGAGCGCCGGCTCCGGGTCGCTCAAGGGCCTGTGCCCCTTCCACGACGAGAAGTCGCCGTCGTTCCACGTCACCCCAGCACGCGGATTCTTCCACTGCTTCGGCTGCCAGGAGGGCGGCGACGTCATCACCTTCGTGCAGAAGATCGAGGGTGTCGGGTTCGGGGAGGCCGTCGAGCGGCTGGCCGGCCGGTACGGCGTCGAGCTGCACTACCTGGACGACGGCGTGAGCGTGGCTCGGCGAGACCCCGGCCAGCGCACCAGGCTGGTGGATGCGCACCGATACGCCGCCGACTTCTACCAGCAGGCCCTCGATGGCCCCGATGCCGTCGCCGGCCGGCAGTTCCTGGACGAGCGGGGTTTCGACAAGGCGGCCGCGGCGGTGTTCGGCGTCGGCTTCGCGCCCCGCTCCGGCGAGGCTCTGCTCGGCCACCTTCGGAGCAAGCGGTTCAGCGACGACGAGCTCGTCACCGCCGGACTGGTGGCGCGCAACAACCGCGGGCCGTACGACCGCTTCCGGGGACGCCTGGTGTGGCCGGTCCGCGAGCTGTCCGGTGACGTCGTGGGCTTCGGCGCGCGTCGACTCTTCGACGATGACGGCGTCGCTGCCAAGTACCTGAACACACCGGAGACGCCGATCTACAAGAAGAGCCAGCTGTTGTACGGCGTCGACCTGGCCCGCAAGGACATCGCCCGCTCGTCACAGGCGGTGGTCGTGGAGGGCTATACCGATGTGATGGCCTGCCACCTGGCCGGTGTGCCGACCGCCGTGGCGACGTGCGGGACCGCCTTCGGCGAGGAGCACACCCGGGTGCTGCGCAGGCTGCTCCTCGACCACGACGAGATCCGGGGCGAGGTCATCTTCACATTCGACGGTGACGCGGCCGGGCAGCAGGCGGCGCTGCGGGCGTTCGCCGGTGACCAGCAGTTCGTCGGCCAGACGTACGTCGCCGTGGAGCCGGAAGGGCGTGACCCGTGCGAGCTGCGCCTCGCGGAGGGGGACGCGGCGGTGCGCGAGCTGGTCGCTCGGCGCGTCCCGCTCTACCGCTTCGTTCTCAGCAACGTCATCGGGCGCTTCGACCTCGACCGGGCCGACAGCCGCGTCGACGCGGTCCGGGAGGCGGTCAAGCTCGTGACGAGCATCCGTGACAAGTCCAAGGTCGAGGCCTTCGCCCGTGAGGTGGCGGGCATGGTCGGCGTCGACATCGACGACGTCAGGGCCGAGGTACGACGGGCCCGCGGGCGCCACGGGGGCCATCGGCCGGCGGAGTCGGCCGCGCTCGCGTCCGCGGAGGGCGGCGCGAAGCGGTCCGACGTACCCGACCCGACGGAGCGGCGCTTCTCGATCGAGCGTGACGTGCTCAAGATCCTGCTGCAGGTGCCGGCGGCGATGACCGAGAGCTGGGCCGAGATGGAGGCCGCCGACTTCACGCATCCCTACTACCGAAGGGTTTTCGAGACAGCTGACGAGCTGGGCGGCCCGGACGCCGTCAGCCCGGACACCCTCGTTGCCAGGATCGCAGACGAGCCCGTGCGCACCGTCGTAGCGGCCCTCTCGGTGGAACCGCTGCACGTGACGGGCACGCCGGATGCGCGGCTGGCGGAGGCGTACGTCGTCCGGCTGCGCGAGCTGACGGCCCTGCGGCGGATCAACCAGGTCAAGTCGAAGCTGCAGCGGATGAACCCGGTGACGCAGACCGTCGAGTACAACCGGCTGTTCGGGGAGCTGGTGGCGCTGGAGAGCCACCGTCGCTCGCTTCGCGAGAGCGCTATCGGGAGCAGCGCCTAAGCACCTCGAGCGCTCCAAGGGGAGCGCCATGTATCAGCAGGACGTCCAGGTCCACCTGTGTGGGTATGGACAACACCACGCTCGAGCTGGCAGAGCCACCCTCGCCGGGTCGCCGGACCACCCCTCCGGAGCCAGGCACTGCGAACATCCTCTCGCTCTATCTGCGTGACATCGCCACGGTGCCGCTGCTCGAGGCGGACGACGAGGTCCGGCTGGGGCGGGAGATCGAGGCCGGCGTACTGGCTGCGGAGCGGCTGGACGGCGCGGCCGACCTGACGGCCGAGGACCGTCTCGACCTGACGACACTCGTGCAACAGGGCAACAGCGCCACGAAGCTCTTCATCGAGTCGAACCTGCGGCTGGTGGTCTGTCTGGCCAAGCACTACGCCGGGTGCGGAGTGCCGCTGCTGGATCTCGTCCAGGAGGGGAACCTCGGGCTGATGCGAGCAGTGCAGCGCTTCGACTACCGCCGGGGCAACAAGTTCTCGACGTACGCGAGCTGGTGGATCCGGCACTGCCTTGCGCAGGCGATCGGGGACCAGGCGCGGACCATCAGGCTGCCCGTTCACGTCGCGGAGGCGCTGCACCGCATCAAGCGACAGCAGCGCGAGCTCTGCCAGCAGCTCGGGCGGGTCCCCACAATCGACGAGCTGTCCCTGCACACGCAGACCAAGGTCACCAAGCTGCTCGAGCTCCTCAAGCTCGACGACCTGCCCATCTCGCTGGACATGCCAGTCGGGCCGGGGGAGCAGGGCGTCCTCGGTGACCTGATTGTCGACGACGAGAGCGGCGCGCCGCTCGACGAGATCGGCCTGCAGTCGATGCGCCGCGAGGTCGAGCAGCTGCTTCGGACCGTCACCCCTCGGGAGCAGGACGTCCTGAGGATGCGCTTCGGACTGCGGGGCAGGCGTCCGCACACCCTTGCCGAGGTGGGTGCCGAGCTCGGCGTCAGCCGCGAGCGGGCGCGTCAGATCGAGTCGCGTGCGCTCGCGCGCATCAGAGGCGCTCAGGGGGTCGAGAGCTGGCGGGAGTATCTTCCGGCTTGAGCGATGATGAGGCATGCGCATTCGCTCCCGGAACCGGCTCCCCGCCACCGTCGTGCCGGCGCTCCGGCTGCTTCCCCGGGAGCGCGTGCTGGCCTGGGCAGCTGACGACCTCGGGAGGTGGTACGTCGGAACGGACCTGGCCATCCACCTTCCGACGGCTGACGCCGGCTATCGGCGGCTGGGGTGGGAGGACGTGCAGCGCGCCGACTGGGACCGGGAGACCGAACGCCTCGCGATCGTCGAGGTCGCCGACTGGGGTGATCCCGAGCCGGCCAACGAGTTCGAGGTGGCCGAGCCCGGACGGCTCCTCGAGCTGATCCGAGAGCGGGTGACGAACAGCGTGGTCTGCACCCTCTACGCCAGGGTGCGCGGCTCCGCGGGCTTGAGCGTCATCGGTAGGCGGTCTCCGTTGCGGGACTCACCGGTGCGCTGGTCCTACGTCCTGTCCCCAGGCCTCGACCCGTCGCACCCAGCCGTGGCGGAGATCGCGGCCCAGACGCTGGAGCAGGCGCGCCGCGAGGTGGAGGGACTGTAGCGAGCTCCCCCGGATGGACTCGAACCATCAACAACTCGGTTAACAGCCGAGTGCTCTGCCAATTGAGCTACAGGGGATCGAAGCGCTGACCATCTTAGGACGCGCCGCTGAGCCCGTCCAACCCGCACGTTCGAGTCGGTAGCGTGCGCTGGAGCCTGCCGGTGAAGTCCGCCTGACTCCCCGGGTTCGACATTCTCGGGGTGCAGGATGGCGGCATGTGGAATGACATGTGGACACTCGGCATCACCGCTCCCGAGAAGATCATCCGGACCGTGGTCGTGTACGCCGGTCTCGCGCTACTGCTGCGCCTGGCCGGGAAGCGGGACCTGGCTCAGCTCAACTCCTTCGACCTCGTCGTCATGCTGCTGCTGTCCAACGTCGTACAGAACGCGGTCATCGGCAACGACGTCTCGCTGACGGGCGGGCTTCTCGGGGCCGCCGTGCTTGTCGCCTTCAACGCCGCGGTAGTTCGCCTGTCGCTGCGCTCCTACCGGCTCACTCGACTCCTCGAGGGGCACCGCACGGTGCTTGCCCGGGACGGCAGCTGGGACGAGGAAGCCTTGCGTCACGAGGGTCTACGCCGCGCCGACGTAGACGCCACCCTGCGGCGGCAGAGCGCCAACGGCGTCGAGGAGGTCGAAGAGGTGTCCCTCGAGCCAGGTGGCGCTGTCATCGCAACCCTGGTGCCGCAGATGCAGACCGCGACGAAGGCAGACATCAGCGGCGTGCAGGCGAGCCTGCGGCTCGAGAGCCAGGAGCAGCTGCAGCGGATCGAGGACAAGCTCGACCGCATTCTCGCGAGCTCCGCGCGCTGAATCACTCTGCGCGTACGACCCTCCACCAGCCGCGGGAGCAGCGGCGTAAGGCACCTTGTCAGGCGGTCGCGAAGCCGACCCGGGAGCCGGCTTCCGGACTTCCGTAGCTCCCATACTGCTCGTCGACGTCGCCGATCGAGTGGTAGTTCTCGTAGTACAGGTAGTAGCGCCCACGATGCTTGAACATCGTGCCCTGCCAGATCGCGCCGTTGTCCGGATCGAACTGGCTGCCGCGACGGAAGTATCGGGAGTCGGCGCCCGTCGTCTCCTCGTTCGCGACCCAAGGCCCGGAGTACGGGTCCAACGAGGCAGCAAGCACGAACCGGTCCGGCCAGTCCGGGACCTGCGCGCCGTCGTTGTAGTGCAGGTAGTAGATGCCGTTGTCGAACAGCACGCGAAAACCGTAGATATCGCCGCCAGCGGCGCGAGACAACGACTTCTGGAGTGGCATCCCGGATATCGGCGCCGGGTCGCCGCTTGCTACCTCGGTCAGCAGCGCGGTCGTCATCACCGCCCGCCCCGGCAGGCCGGTCGACTGGAGGAGGACCGCCTGGTAGGCGTCGTGGTCGGGGTCCCGTAGGGACACCACTTCAGGGGTGCCGTAGAGGGCCGCGACGTTGGGCACCGCGGGGCTGTCCGTTGCGGCGCCCGACTGGGACCAGCTGGTCGGTCGCGGCGGGTTGTGCTCCCAGGTGTCGGTGCGGCTGTCGAACCGGGAGAACACCAGCCGCCTGTCGTGGGCCTGTCCGGCGTCTGCAAGACCCGACTCGCGGCCGAAGAAAAGCAGCCGTCCGTCGCCGACGTACGCACTCGCGGGTTCGTTCAGCTGGAGGGGGAGCGCGGTTCCCGGTTGCTGGCTGTTCTTGACCGCGCCGCCGACCAGCACCGTGCCTGCCGTCAAGGTGCCGGAGCGCACGTTGGGGTCGGTGAAGTGGATCCCGTCGAAGGCCGGCACGTCGGTGTGCAACTCTGCGATTCGTGCTGTCGCCGTGCGGCCGCCTATGCGGGGGTTGCCCCGCATGAAGTAGAGCACGCGTCCGTTGACGACGACGAGGTCGCTGTTGGCGCTGTCCTCCGACCGCCAGGCGGCCGGCGCGATAGGGCGTGCCGGCAGCGGGGTATCGGCCCCGGCGATGTTGCCCGGGGGCTCGGGCACCTTGGCGTCGTACTGCCAGGGCAGCAAGCCGCGTCGCTTGTGCCACCGGAAGGGGACCATCCGCAGGTCGG
>JBBQKY010000090.1:0-9936 GCA_038327385.1 Propionibacteriales bacterium | reverse complement strand
GACCACGTGGTGATGACCGACCCGGAGGGCAACGAGTTCTGCGTGGTGTGATGGCGACGTGCGCGCGATGACGGTGACCTGGTCGGCACCCGGCCGGGTGAACCTGATCGGCGAGCACATCGACTACAACGGCGGTCCGGTGCTGCCGTTCGCGATCGACCGCTGTGCGACTGTCTCGGTCGCGCCGCGGTCGGACGCCACGATCCACGTGCGGTCGGAAGGCCTCGGTACGTCGACGCTCTCGCCCATGGTGCAGAAAGGCGACGTCGACGGGTGGGAGCGCTATGTCGCGGCGTCGATCTGGGCCTATACCGAGGCGAGCAGTCGCCCGCTTCCCGGCCTCGACATCGACATCTCGAGCACGGTCCCGTTGGGGGCCGGCTTGTCCTCCTCGGCCGCCCTCGAGTGCGCCGTCATCTGCGCTCTCGACGCCTTCGGCGGCTCCGGGCTCGGGCGTCGCGACATAGCCGAGCTGGCGGTGCGTGCGGAGCGGGAGTTCGTCGGCGTGCCGTGCGGTCCGATGGACCAGCTCGCCGTCATGCTCAGCACTGCCGACCACGCCTTGTTGGTCGACACCCGGACGCTAGCGACCGACCAAGTGCCCCTGCGCCTTGCTTCGAGGGGACTGACGCTGCTCGTTGTCGACACGCGGGTCCGGCATGCGCTCGACGACGGTGCTTACGCCGACCGGCAGTCCGCCTGCGCGAGAGCAGCAGCCGAGCTCGGCCTGACTTACCTGTGCGAGGCGACGACCAGCCAGGTGCTCGGGCTGCGTGACCCCATGCTTCGCAGGCGCGCCCATCATGTGGTCAGTGAGGCCGAGCGCGTCCGCGACGTGGTGGCGCTCCTCCGCGCCGGCCGGCCGTGCGACATCGGCGGACTCCTGACGGCGTCGCACCAGTCGCTCGCCGACGACTACGAGGTCTCGTGTCCTGAGCTCGACACCGCGGTGGACGCCGCGCTCGCCGCCGGCGCCCTCGGCGCCCGGATGACCGGTGGCGGGTTCGGCGGGAGCGCCATCGCCCTGTGCCGCACCCCGGAGGCTGTCGACGTAACGGCCAGCATCCACAATGCGTTCCACTGTGCACGTTTTCAGACACCGGAGGTTTGGCCCGTCACCCCACAAGGCGGCGCGAGCCGCGTATGACGACCCGCCCGCCGTGGGCCGCTACCAGCTCACGGGACGCGGCAGCCCCTCGTCGTACCCCGCCGACGACTGGACGCCGAGGACGGCACGTTCGCTGAACTCGGGTATCGATGTGGCGCCCGCGTAGGTGAAGGCGCTGCGCACACCGGCCGTGATGAGGTCGACCAGGTCCTCGACACCAGGCCGCGCTGGGTCGAGGTACATCTTCGACGACGAGATGCCCTCGTCGAACAGTCCGGCGCGGGCCCGCTCGTAGAACGACCTGCCGCGCGAGCGGTTCTGGACGGCGCGCGCCGACGCCATCCCGAAGCTTTCCTTGTAGAGCCGGCCGTCGGCATCTCGTTGCAGGTCACCGGCGCTCTCGTGGGTGCCGGCGAACCACGAGCCGATCATGACGCTCGCCCCGCCCGCGGCGAGGGCCAGCGCCACGTCGCGGGGATAGCGGACCCCTCCGTCGGCCCAGACACAGGCGCCGGTCTCCCGGGCAGCAGCGGCGCACTCGAGGACTGCCGAGAGCTGTGGGCGACCCACCCCGGTCATCATTCGCGTCGTACACATCGCGCCTGGGCCTACTCCTATCTTCACGACGTCGGCGCCAGCCGCGACGAGGTCGCGGGTCCCAGCAGCCGTCACGACGTTGCCGGCGGCTACCGGTACCCGGACCCCGGTCTGCTCGTGGTGCTGGTCCCGGGCCTGGACCACGAGGGGCAGCGCCTCGAGCATCCGTTCCTGGTGTCCGTGCGCAGTGTCGACAACGAGCACGTCGACTCCGCATCGGAGCAGCTCTGCCGCCGTGCACGCCACGTCACCGTTGACGCCGAGAGCGGCCCCCACCAGCAGCCGTCCGGCCGTGTCGAGGGCGGGTCGGTAGAGCGCGGATCGAAGAATGCCCTTACGGGTAAGGACTCCCAGCATCCGGTCACCATCCAGCACAGGCGCGACGTCGAGGTGGTGAGTCGTCATGAGGTCGAAGGCATCGCTAAGATCTTGACCTTTGTCCACTGCGATGAGATCAGTCGTCATCACATCGGCCACCCGGGCGAACCTGTCGACGCCCTGGCAGTCGTGCTCGCTGACGATCCCCACCGGCCGGCCATCGACCAGCACCACCGCGGCACCGTGCGGACGTTTGCCCAGCAGCGAGAGGGCAGCCGAGACGACCGTGTCCGGCTCCACGTGGATGGGGGTCTCGAACGTCGGGTGGCGCCCCTTGACCCAGCCGACCGCGCCTTCGACCACCTCGGGCGGGATGTCCTGAGGCAGGATCGCGATGCCCCCCCGCCGGGCCACGGTCTCGGCCATCCGCCGTCCGGAGATGGCTGTCATGTTCGAGACCACGATCGGGATCGTCGTACCGACGCCATCCGGGGTGGTCAGGTCGACATCGAGCCGTGACGCCACGGCTGAGCGCGACGGCACCATGAAGACGTCCGCGTACGTGAGGTCGTACGACGGTGCCGTATCGCCCAGGAACTTCACAGCCGCCAACCTATCCGCGGCTGCTTCGTGGCGCCGCCGCGTCAGTCACCGTGCGCACAGCTTGGTCAGCCGGCCATCGCCTTCTGCAGGTTGTCGTCGAGAGCCGCGAGGAACTCCTCGGTCGTCAGCCATGGCTGGTCCGGATCGATCAGCAGGGCTAGGTCCTTGGTCATCTTGCCCTCCTCCACGGTCTCGACGCAGATCCGCTCGAGCGTCTGGGCGAACTCGACGAGCTCCGGCGTCGAGTCCATCTTGCCGCGCTGCTCGAGGCCGCGAGTCCAGGCGAAGATCGACGCGATCGGGTTCGTCGACGTCGGTTTGCCTTGCTGGTGCTGGCGGTAGTGCCGCGTCACCGTGCCGTGGGCAGCCTCCGCCTCGACCTTCCCGTCCGGCGTCATGAGCACGGACGTCATCAGCCCCAGTGAGCCGAAACCCTGGGCAACCGTGTCCGACTGGACGTCGCCGTCGTAGTTCTTGCACGCCCACAGGTAGCCGCCCTCCCACTTCAAGGCGGCAGCAACCATGTCGTCGATGAGGCGGTGCTCGTAGGTCAGGCCCGCCGCCTCGAAGTCGCTCTTGAACTCCGCCTCGAAGACCTCCGCGAAGATGTCCTTGAACCGGCCGTCGTACGCCTTGAGAATCGTGTTCTTGGTCGAGAGGTAGACCGGGAAGCTCCGCTCGAGCCCATAGCGCAGGGAGGCCCTGGCGAAAGCGCGGATCGAGTCGTCGAAGTTGTACATGCCCATCGCGACGCCTCCGCCGGTGAAGGTCGCCACCTCGACCTCCATCGGCTCGCTGCCGTCGGACGGCGTGTACGTCATGGTGACCGTACCCGGGCCTGGTACGACGAAGTTCTGCGCCTTGTACTGGTCGCCGTGGGCATGACGGCCGATCACGATCGGTTTGGTCCAGCCCGGCACCAGCCGCGGCACGTTCGAGATCACGATCGGCTCGCGGAAGATGACACCGCCCAGGATGTTGCGGATCGTCCCGTTGGGCGACTTCCACATCTCCTTTAGCCCGAACTCGGCAACCCGCGCCTCATCCGGCGTGATCGTGGCGCACTTCACCCCGACCCCGTACTCCTTGATGGCGTTTGCGGCGTCCACAGTGATCTGGTCGTCGGTCTTGTCGCGCTCCTCGATGCCGAGGTCGTAGTACCGCAGGTCGATGTCGAGGTAAGGATGAATGAGCCGCTCCTTGATGAACTGCCAGATGATCCGGGTCATCTCGTCGCCGTCGAGCTCGACGACCGGGTTCGTCACCTTGATCTTGGCCATGAACGTGCTCCCGCTCCTCGGCGTACCGGCAGTTGCTCGACCTCAAGATACCGACCCCTTTGTGCCAGGGAGGCCGGGAGGGCCGCCCACGCGCGCTCAGCGCTGTGCCGCTGCTAGCGTCGGACGCCTACCACCGGTGCGTCGACCCGCCGAGGAGCTATCACGATGTCCACTTCCCCCGTCAAGGTGGCTGTCACTGGCGCTGCCGGCCAGATCGGCTACAGCCTGCTGTTCCGCCTTGCGAGCGGATCGCTGCTGGGTGCAGACACGCCGATCGAGCTGCGGCTGCTCGAGATCAGCCCAGCGCTCAAAGCGCTGGAAGGCGTCGTCATGGAGCTCGACGACTGCGCCTTCCCCGCCCTTGCGGGCGTGGAGATCGGCGACAATGCGGAGACGATCTTCGACGGCGCCAACCTCGCCCTGCTGGTCGGTGCCCGTCCGCGCACGAAGGGCATGGAGCGGGGGGACCTGCTGGAAGCCAACGGCGCCATCTTCACCGTCCAGGGCAAGGCACTGAACGAGCGGGCGGCGGAGGACATCCGCGTCCTGGTGACCGGCAATCCCGCAAACACCAATGCGCTGATCGCGCTGCGCAACGCCCCTGACATCTCCCCGGAGCGCTTCTCGGCGCTGACCCGCCTCGACCACAACCGCGCGATCGCGCAGCTCGCCGCGAAGACGGGCGCGAGCGTCAACGACATCACGAAGATGACGATCTGGGGCAATCACTCGGCGACCCAGTACCCCGACATCTTCCACGCCGAGGTCGAGGGCGACAACGCAGCGGAGCGGGTGGGCGACCAGGAGTGGCTCGAGAACACGTTCATCCCGACCGTGCAGAAGCGCGGCGCCGCCATCATCGAGGCACGCGGCGCATCCAGCGCCGCCAGCGCCGCCTCGGCCACGGTCGACGCCGCTCGCGACTGGCTGCACGGCACGCCGGACGGCGACTGGACGTCAATGGCGGTAGTCTCCGATGGCTCGTACGGTGTGCCGGAGGGTCTGGTGTCCTCGTTCCCGGTGACCACCTCCGGCGGTGACTGGTCGATCATGCAGGGCCTCGACATCGACGAGTTCTCGCGGTCACGCATCGACCCCAGCACCGCGGAGCTGGCCGAGGAGCGCGACGCCGTCACCGACCTCGGCCTGATCGGCTGACCAGCCGTCCGTCGCCTCCGCGCACGGGGACGCCGCCGTCTTGACAGGGGTGGCTGGCGCGGACGAGGATCGTACCTGAGTTCCGCATGGTGAGGCAGTGTTGCGTCCTGCACAACAACGAGCGAGGTCAACGTCATGGCGACAGTGCCGACAAGCGCACGGGTAGTGGTCATCGGGGCCGGCATCGTGGGCAACAGCGTGGTGTACCACCTGGCGCGCCTGGGGTGGCGTGACATCGTGCAGATCGACAAGGGCGCGCTGCCGAACCCTGGCGGCTCGACCGGGCACGCGTCCAACTTCATCTTCCCGGTGGACCACTCCCGGGAGATGACCGACATCACCGCCGACTCCGTGTGCCAGTACAAGGAGCTCGGAGTCTTCACCCAGTCCGGCGGCTTCGAGGTCGCCCGGACGGAGGAGCGGATGCAGGAGCTCCGCCGCCGGATGTCGTCGGCCAAGGCGTGGGGAATCGAGAGCGAGCTCGTCACCCCCGAGCAGGTAGCCGAGAAGGTCCCGTTCCTGGACCCGTCCGTGATCGTCGGCGCCTTCTGGACGCCCGGCGTCGGTGTCGTCGACTCGTTGCGGGCTGGCACCCTGATGCGGGAGAAGGCTCAAGAGCTCGACGCCCTGACTGTCGTGTCCACCGTCGAGGTGACGGGTCTCGACGTCGAGGACGGCGCCATCCGGCGGGTGCGGACGACCGGCGGTGACATCGAGGCCGAGACCGTCGTCATCGCCTGCGGGGTCTGGAGCCCGAAGCTGGCTCAGATGGCGGGCGCGTCCATCCCGCTGACGCCGGCGGTGCACCAGATGATCAGCGTCGGTCCGGTGCCGCAGCTGAGCGGCACCGTAGGCGAGATCTCGTTCCCGATCATCCGGGACATGGACACGTTCTGCTACGAGCGTCAGCACGGCGGCGATATGGAGGTCGGCTCCTACGCGCACCGGCCGATCCTGCACGATCCCGAGGACATCCCGTCGATCGAGCAGGCCAAGCTGTCGCCCACGGAGATGCCCTTCACCGACGAGGACTTCGACCCGCAGCTGGAGCAGGCCCTCGAGCTGATGCCGGAGGTTCTCGGCAACCCGGAGGTGGAGATCCGCTATGCCATCAACGGTCTGCTGTCGCTGACTCCCGACGGTTTCCCGATCCTCGGCGAGACCCCTGACGTCAAGGGCCTGTGGTCCGCCGCGGCCGTCTGGGTCAAGGAGGGACCGGGCGTCGGTCGCCTTCTCGCCGAGTGGATGACCGACGGCAACCCGGAGTACGACGTCCACCACTCCGACATCGCGCGGTTCTACCCCTGCCAGCGCACCCGCGCGCATGTCAAGGCCCGCACGTCGGAGGCCTTCAACAAGACGTACGGCATCGTCCACCCGTCGGAGCAGTGGAGCAGCAACCGCAACGTCCGGCTGGCCCCGATGAACAGCCGTGAGCGGGAGCTCGGCGCCGTGTTCTTCGAGGCGGCAGGATGGGAGCGGCCGTTCTGGTACGAGTCCAACGCCGCACTGCTCGGCGACTACGGGGACGCCCTGATGGCTCGGCCGGCGGAGTGGGACTCTCGATGGTGGTCGCCGATCATCAATGCGGAGCACCTTGCGATGCGCGAGCGTGCCGGCCTTGTCGACCTGTCGGCCTTCGCGCTCTTCGACATCGTCGGGGCGGGTGCCCTCGACGCCGTCCAGCGGATCGCCGTGGGCCAGATGAACGTCCCTCCCGGGCGGGTCGTCTACACCCCGGTGCTCGACGACCGTGGTGGCTTCCGCTCCGACCTGACGATCATGCGACTCGGCGCCGACCGCTTTCGCGTGGTCACCGGGGGCGCCACCGGCAACATCGACCGCAAGTGGTTCGCCGACCACCTGCCGGCGAGTGGAGGAGCGGAGATCGTCGACCAGACGTCGGCGTACACCACGATCGGGCTGTGGGGCCCGCGTGCCCGCGACATCCTCGGCGCGGTCACCGAGGCGGACATCGGCCATGACGCGTTCAAGTTCGGCACCTGCCGCACTATCGAGGTGGGCCCGCTGTCGGTGCTCGCCTCCCGCATCTCGTACGTCGGAGAGCTCGGCTGGGAGCTTTACATCCCCATGGAGCAAGGCGCCCGCCTCTTGGACCTCGTCGAGCAGGCAGGGCAGCCGCACGGGCTGGTGCCGGTCGGCATCGGCGTGTACGGCACGACGGGGCGTCTCGAGAAGTCCTACCGGGCGCACGGCGCCGAGCTCGACACGGAGCGGACCATCGTCGAGGCCGGCATGATGCGGCCGAAGGTCAAGGACGCGGACTTCATCGGCCGGGAGGCTTACCTGAAGCAGCGTTCCGAAGAGCCTGCGGCGGTCCTGTGCACCCTGACCGTCGACGACCACACGTCGTCGGACGGCACGTTGCGCTACATGCTCGGTGGTGAGCCCATCGTCACGCGCCAGGGTGAGCCGCTGGTCGACGGGCACGGCCACCGCTCCTACGTGACCTCGGCGGGCTCGGCCCCGTCCCTGGGCAAGCACGTGCTGATGGCCTACCTCCCTCCGGGCGAGGCCACCGTCGGGGCGCCGCTCGCCGTCGACTACCTCGAGGAGCGCTACCCCGTGACGGTTGCCTCGGCCGACGCGACGCCGCTCTTCGACCCGACCAATGACCGGATCAGGGGGTGAGCATGACCAATGTCCTCGTGTGCATCAAGCGGGTCCCCGAGACGTCCGGGCAGATCCTGCTCTCCGAAGACAGCCAGACGATCGACGCCCGGCACGTGGGCTACACCGTGAGCCCTCATGAGGAGTGCGCGGTCGAGCTCGCCATCCAGGTAGCGAAGGCGACCGGAGGCGACGCGACGGTGCTCACCGTCGGGTCATCGGACGCTGTGGCCCAGCTGCGCGACGCGATAGCGGTGGGATGCACGGCGGCCGTGCTCGTGGAGGCTGACACCGAGCGGTTCGGTCCGGCCGACGTAGCCGACTCGATCGCCGCGGTGGTCAAGGACCACGAGGCGGCTGGGTCGACGTACGAGCTCGTCCTGCTCGGCAACGACGCTGCCGACACCGGTGACTTCCAGGTGGGGGTCCGGCTGGCCTACCAGCTCGGCCGGCCGGTCGTGACCGGCATCTCGACCGTCGAGGTCGTCGGCGAGACCGTGGTTGCCCGGGGCGACGGACCGGAGGGCACGGAGGTCTTCGAGCTTCCGCTGCCCGCCGTGGTCACGGTGCAGGAAGGCGGCATCGAGCCTCGTTATCCGTCGATCCCCGGCCGGATGAAGGCTAAGCGCACGCCCGTGGAGACCGTGGTCTCCGATATCGACCCGGTCGGCTCGGGGCGGGTGCGGCTGAAGCTGCCACCGCAGCAACCGAGCAACGTCGAGATCCTGGGCGAAGGCGCGGCGGCGGCGCCCGCCGTCGTCGACCTGCTGGTCCGCACGGGTGTGGTGGCACGATGATCCTCGTTCTCGTGGAGACCGACGGCCAGGGCGTCACCGAGACATCGCAAGAGGCACTCACCTTCGCCCGCGGGCTTGCGGAGCGGCTGAGCGACGGCGGGCTCGAGGCCGTGCTCGTCGGGCCGCTGCCGCCCGCCACCCGCGACGGGATGCAGTCCCACCTGGGCGAGCAGGGTGTCACGGTCGTGCACCACGGCGACGACGACCGGATGTCGTCGTACGCCGCCGCGGCCTGGGCCGCCGCTGTGGTCGACACCGTCGCTGCAAGCTCGCCACGGGCGGTCGTGGCCTCGGGTACGCCGAGGGGCAACGAGGTGATGGCCCACGTGGCAGCCCGGCTCGACGTACCGATGGCCGCTAACGTCGTGGACGTTGCCGAGGTCGCGCCGCTCACCGTGGCCCGCCAGGTCATGGGGGGCGCCGCCCTCGAGGAGATGCGGCTCGACGCCGCACCGGGGCTACTCACCGTGGCCGGCCACGCGGTCGAGGTGGCGCCAGCCGAGGTGCCGACGACTCCGGAGGTGGTGACGTTCCCCCCCACGATCGCGGACGCCGACCTGGTGGCCCGAGTGGTCCGCAGCGAGGTGGGGGCGGTCGACGACACGGCGGCGCTGACCGGAGCGCGGGTGGTGGTCGGCGCCGGACGAGGTGCCGGCAGCGCCGAGGGGTTCGAGGAGCTGCTGGAGCTCACGAAGCTGCTCGGCGGCGCGCTGGGGGTGTCCCGAGTCGTCACCAGCCTCGGGTGGCGCCCGCATCACGAGCAGGTGGGCCAGACCGGCAGCCGGATCTCTCCGGACGTCTACATCGCCTGTGGGATCAGCGGCGCGATCCAGCACTGGGCCGGGATTCAGAGCGCGAAGACCATCCTGGCCATCAACACCGACCCGGACGCGCCGATGGTCACCAAAGCGCACTACGCAGTGATCGGCGACCTGCACGAGGTCGTGCCCGCCATCAACGAGGAGCTCCGCCGGCGGCTCGCCTAGCCAGGCGAGCCGCCGAGCAGACCTAGCGTCCTCGGGCTACTTGAGCCACCCAGCGACGATGCTGGGGTTGTCGGCGATCCACTTGTCCGCCGCGTCGGTCGGGCTCATCCCGTCCAGGGCGATGTACTTCGCGACGGTGTTCTGGTCGTCGTTGGTCCAGTGGAAGCTCTTGACCAGGTTGTAGGCCGGGCTAGCGGACTTGGCGAAGTCCTTCGAGACGACCTTGTCCAGATGATAGACCGGATAGTCACAGGCGACCTTCTGCGGATCGGCGTCGCAACCCGGCTTGTACGGCGGCAGCTTCACCTGCTGCAACGGCACCTCGGCCAGGAACCACTGGGGCGAGTAGAAGTACCCGATCACCCAGGTGTGGTTCTTCTCAGCCGTGCGGAAGGCCTGGATGAGGCCGGCCTCCGAGCCGGTGTACACGACCTTGAAGTTCAGGTGCAGGTTAGCGA
>JBBQKY010000089.1:0-10076 GCA_038327385.1 Propionibacteriales bacterium | reverse complement strand
ATGGTCGAGTTAGGGGGTGCAGTCGGCGCAGGTGCCGAAGATCTCCAGGTCGTGGCTCACGTCGGAGAACCCATGCTCGCCGGCGATCGCGGCAACCCACTTCTCGACGGCCGGAGCCTGCGCCTCGACGGCTCGCCCGCAGACCCGACAGACCAGGTGGTGGTGGTGGCGGGTCGAGCAACGGCGGTACGACGCCTCCCCCTCCTCGCTGTGGATGACGTCGACGAGGTCGGCGTCGGCCAGCAGCTGCAGCGACCGGTAGACCGTGGCCATCCCGACCTTGGCACCGCGCTCAGCAAGTATGGCGTGCAGCTGTTGGGCGCTGCGGAAGCCGTCGACATCGTCGAGAACGTGGACGAGCGCCTCCCGCTGTCTGGTTGATCGGGCGCCGACACCGATGCTCGTCACCGCTGCTCCTGTTCCGAATCGTCGCTCAAGGCTATCCCGTGGCCGGTACTTCGAGGCCCGGTGCGTCCCGGCTCGTCTCGCCAGCTATGGCCAGGCCGGCGGCCTGTCGGCCGGACCCGCGGCGCCGTGCCAGCAAGGGACCGATGCCCCGGCACACCCCATAGATGAGGAACGAGATCGTCGTGACATAAGGGCTGATGGGGATGTCGGTGCCCAGCGCTACCAATATCCCTCCGACGGCCGACGTGGTGGCGAACACCACGGAGAGTACGACGACCACCACAGGTGACGCCGACACCCGAAGGGCCGCCGCCGCCGGAGTCGCGAGCAGCGCGAGCACGAGCAGCGCGCCGACGACCTGCACCGACAGCGCCACGACGCACCCGAGCAGGACCATGAACAGTGGCCCGAGCAGCCGGATCGGCACCCCCCGCGCCGCCGCCACCTCCGTGTCGATGCTCGCGAACATCAGCGGCCGCCAGATGACGGCGAGCACGACGAGGACGAGCACCGCGGTGACCACAAGCGCGCGCAGGTCCGTGCTGTCCACCGCGACGATCTGGCCGGTGAGCAGGCCGAACTTGTTGGCGGCACGCCCGCGGTAGAGCGCCAGGAACAGGATGCCCAGTCCGAGACCGAACGGCATCAACACCCCGATGATCGAGTTACGGTCACGCGCCCGGTTGCCGAGCAGCCCTATCAGGAGCGCCGCCAGCACAGAACCGGCCAGCGACCCCGCGACCACGGACGTCCCGAGCAGCAGCGCCGCCGCAGCACCGGCGAACGACAGCTCGCTGATCCCGTGCACGGCGAACGGCAGGTCACGCGTGATCACGAGCACGCCGATCACACCACCGAGCACCCCGAGGACGGCGCCCGCAAGGAGCGCGTCCTGGACGAGTGGCACCAGCTGGCCGTAGTCACTGAAGTTGAAGAGGTCGTGCCACGAGACATCGCTCATGAGCGTCCCTTGCGAGGGTGGGCGCCCTCGGAGTGATGGGGGTGGTCGTCGTGCTCCGCGCCGATCACGATCAGCCGGGTGCCGCGTCTGATCACCTCAATGTCTGCTCCGTAGAGGTCCGACAGGCTCTGCGAGGTCATGACGTCGTCCACGCTGCCGAGCCGGAACCCACCCTCGGTGATGTACAGCACCCGGTCGGTAGCCGTCAGGATGGGGTTGAGCTCATGGGTCACGAAGACGACGGCAGTGCCGTGCTCGAGCTTCCGGCGCTGGATGAGGTCGACGACGCTGCGCTGGTGGCCGGGGTCGAGGGAGAGCAGCGGCTCATCGCAGAGCAGCACCGCGGGGTCGGTTGCGAGGGCGTGCGCCACCCGGAGCCGCTGCTGCTCGCCCCCGGAGAGCTCGCTCACCGGCGCGTTGGCGTACGACGAAGCGCCGACCTGGTCGAGCAGGTCGGACACGAGCTGGTTCCGTGCGCGCGAGGGCACGGAGGGTCCCCACTTGTGACCGTCGACCCCCAGCCGGACGAGGTCACGAGCGCGCAGCGGAATGTGCGAGCTGATGTCCTTGTGCTGGGGGATGTAGCCGATGTCCGGATTTCCCCGCCGTACCCGTGCGCCCGCGACGCGGACCGTCCCACTCGTGACCGGCACGAGGCCCAGCAGCACCTTGAGCAGGCTGGTCTTGCCGGAGCCGTTCGGCCCGAGCACGGCGACGAACTCGCCCGGCTGCACCGACAGGGTGAGCTCCGACCAGAGCGTGCGCTGCCCATAGGCGAGCCCGGCGCGATCCAGCTCCACCGCTGCGCCGGTCCGCTCGCCCGTGCCCCGCGGACCCCGTCGACCAGGGAGGATGCCGGTCGTCGAGGTCCTGGTCATCTCGCGACGGCCTGTCTCACCTGGGTCACGTTGCGAGTCATCCACTGCAGGTACGTCGAGCCGAGCGGAAGGGTCTCGGTAACAGCGACGACCGGGATCCCGGCGGCGTCGGCAGCCGCCTTGACCTGCTCGGTGATCGGCCCGGTCGTCTGCTCGTTGTACACGAGCGCGGCGACCTCGTGGCCGCTGAACAGAGCGAGCGTCTCGGCGAGGGTACGAGCCGAGACGTCGGAGCCTTCCTCGACACCTTTGCTGAACGCGGCGGGCGTCAGGTTCCGCAGACCCATCGCCTGCAGCAGGTAGAGCGGCACGGGCTCGGTGATCGCGACACCGGTGCCGGCGTCAGCCGTGCGAACCTGACGCACCGTCGTGGCGAGATCCTCGAGCTGGCGCGTGAACCGCCCGGCGTTGGCTCTGAACTCGGCGGCATGGCGGGGCGCCAGGCGGCTGAGATCGTCGCCGATCCGCATCGCCATCTTCTCCACGGTCGCGAAGTCGTACCAGACGTGCTCGTTGAGCGGCTGGGTCGAAGAGCCGGTGAACCCCGAGACCGTCACCGCGTTCAGCACCGGGGCCGAGCTCCCGGACGAGGAGATCATCGACTCCATGAAGTCGTCGTAACCGCCGCCGTTCTCGATGAGCAGGTCTGCCTGCTTGATCCCCAGCAGCGTGCGGGCGCTCGCCTCGAAGGAGTGCGGATCCTGGTCGGGTGAGGAGATGATCGACGAGACGCTGACGTGCGACCCCCCGACGGCCATGGCGACGCTGCCCCACGCGCTGGTGGACGCGACCACGTCGATCTTGCTCGGGTCGCCGCCCGACGATGCGCCCGCGTTGCATCCCGTGACGAGACCGAGCAGTACGACGCAAGCAGCTGCTGGCCGCAGGACCGACATCCTAATCACCTCCGCAAGTAATGATAACGATTATCACTATACCAAGGGCGGCGGTCCGTCGCCTTCCGGGGTGGCCCAACGCATCTCGCGGCCGTAGCGTTGCTCTCGCAGCCCCGACTCGTCGAGATCCAGGGGGCAGTCAGCCGAGGTCACAACCAACTCGCCGGCAGCGGGGACAGCTGCCGCCGCCAGGTCGGCTTCCTCGGCCGCCAGATCGACCGCGGCACCGCGGAACTGGGCCGAGTAGAGCCGGTAGTAAGCGCCCTGCGCCGCCAGCAGCTCGTCGTGGGTGCCTTGCTCGACAATGCTGCCCGCCTCCATGACCAGGATCAGGTCAGCGTCGCGGATCGTCGACAGCCGGTGGGCGATGACGAAGCTGGTTCGGTCGCTGCGCAGCGCTGCCATCGCCCGCTGGACCAGGATCTCCGTGCGGGTGTCCACCGAGCTGGTCGCCTCGTCCAGGATCAGCAGCGACGGGTCCGCCAGGAACGCCCTGGCGATCGTCAGCAGCTGCTTCTGACCGGCGCTGATGTTGCTGCCGTCCTCGTCGATGACCGTGTCGTACCCGTCCGGAAGCGTGTGCACGAACCTGTCGACGTACGTCGCCTCAGCTGCCGCCAGGATGTCCGCATCGGCAGCGTCCGGCCGACCGTAGGCGATGTTGTCCCTGATCGTGCCCCCGAACAGCCAGGTGTCCTGCAGCACCATGCCGATCTCGGAGCGAAGGTCGTGGCGGCTCATCCGGGCGATGTCGACGCCGTCGAGCGTGATGCGCCCGCCGTCGAGCTCATAGAAGCGCATCACCAGGTTGACCAGCGTCGTCTTCCCGGCGCCGGTCGGCCCGACGATCGCAACGGTGCTACCGGGCTCGGCGACGAGCGACAGGTCGCGGATCAGGGGACTCGCCGGGTCGTAGCTGAACGACACGTGGTCGAACTCGACGCGGCCTTGCGGCTCGCGCACCTGGACCGGCTCGACAGCATCGGGCACCTGTTCCGGTGCGTCCAGCAGCTCGAAGACCCGCTCGCCGGATGCCACTCCGGACTGCAGGAGGTTGGCCATCGACGCCACCTGGGTGAGTGGCTGGGTGAACTGACGTGAGTACTGGATGAACGCCTGGACGTCACCGAGGCTCATCGACCCGGAGGCGACGCGCAGGCCGCCGACCACCGCGATGGCAACGTAGTTCAGATTCCCGATGAACATCATCGCCGGCATGATGATGCCGCTGACGAACTGGGCGCCGAAGCTCGCCGAGAACAGCTCCTCGTTCTTGTCCGCGAACGTCTGCTCCACCTCGCGATGCCGCCCGAACACCTTCACGAGGTCGTGACCGGTGAACGCCTCCTCGATCTGGCCGTTCAGGGCCCCGGTGTGCGTCCACTGCGCGATGAACATCTGCTGCGAACGCTTGGCGATCTGCCGGGTCACCAGGATGGACAGCGGGATCGTCACGAAGGCGATGAGCGACAACAACGGAGAGATCCAGACCATCATCGCCACAACCCCGACGATCGTGAGGAGCGAGGTGAGCAGCTGGCTCATCGTCTGCTGGAGACTCTGCTGGATGTTGTCGATGTCGTTGGTGACGCGGCTCAAGACCTCGCCTCGGGACCGCCCGTCGAAGTACTCGAGAGGCAGCCGGTTGATCTTGTCCTCGATATCGGAACGCAACCGGTAGACGGTGCGCGTGACGACTCCGGTCAGCAGGTATCCCTGCGCCCACGAGAACACCGCAGCAGCGACGAACAGCCCGAGCACGAGCATCAAGACATCACCCAGCGCGGTGAAGTCGACCCCCTGCCCAGGTACGACGTGCATGTGCTGGATCAGGTCGGCGAAGTTCCCATGCCCGCCCAGCCGCGCTCGCGCGGCGGCTTCCTCAGCGGTCAGGCCACTCGGCAGGCGGCTGCCGATGACACCCGCGAAGATGATGTCGGTGGCGCGGCCGAGGATCTTCGGTCCCAGCACTCCCAGACCGACACTCACGAGAGCGAGCCCGCCGACGACAAGTACTCGCGCGCGTTCGGGCCGCAGCCGGCCCAGCAGCCGACGAGCCGACGGCCCGAAGTTCATGGACTTCTCCACCGGCATGGCGATGTTCATCCACGGGCTTCGGCCGGCACCACCAGGCCGACCCGCTTCTGGCAGCTGGGTACGCGTCCCGGCTGAGTTCGGCTCGTCGGCGGGCTCCGTCGCCGGTGGCTTCGCGTCGCTCATGCCGCTTCCTCGATGGTGAGCTGCGACTCCACGATCTCGGCGTACGTCGGACACGTCAGCAGCAGCTCCTCGTGGGTCCCGCGCCCGACGATACGGCCGCCTTCCAGCACGACGATCTGGTCGGCATCGGTGATCGTGGACACCCGTTGGGCGACGATGATGACGGCCGCATCGGCTGTCCGCGGCTTCAACGCGGCGCGCAGCCGGGCGTCGGTGGCGAGGTCGAGTGCGGAGAAGGAGTCGTCGAAGAGGTAGATCTCGGGGTCGGCGACGAGTGCCCTGGCGATGCACAGCCGCTGTCTCTGCCCACCGGACACATTCGTGCCGCCCTGGGCGATGGGAGTTTCGAGCCCCTGCGGCATCGCTGCCACGAAGTCCCGCGCCTGCGCCACCTCCAGCGCCTCCCACAGCTCGTCGTCGGTGGCCTGCGGGTTGCCGTACCGGAGGTTGCTAGCGACGGTCCCGGTGAACAGATAGGGCCGCTGCGGGACGAGGCCGATCCGCCGCCAGAGCAGCTCGGGGTCCAGTCGCCGTACGTCGACCCCGTCCACCAGCAGCTGACCGCCGGTCACGTCGACGAGCCGAGGGATGAGCGAGACCAACGTGCTCTTGCCGGCACCGGTGCTTCCCACGATCGCCGTCGTCTCCCCTGGCTCGACCACCAGGGAGATGTCGCACAGGACCGGGGACTCCGCACCCGGGAAGGCGAACTCCACATCCCGCAGCTCCAGGCGCGACCGCCCGGACACCGACTTGACCGGATCGTCGGGCGGACGCACCGATGAGTGCGTCTGGAGCACCTCCTCGATCCGCTCCGCACAGACGGCCGCCCGTGGCACCATCATCGCCACGAATGTCGCCATCATGACGGACATCAAGATCATCAAGAGGTAGCTGAGGAACGCGGTCAGCGCCCCGATCTGCATCTGTCCGGACGCGACGCGATGACCGCCGAACCACAGCACCGCGACGCTCGACAGGTTCAGGATCAGCATGACCACCGGGAAGATCAGGATCATCAGCCGCCCGACGTACAGGGCGCTGCTGGAGACGGCGCCGTTGGCCGCGGCGAAGCGCTCCGTCTCGCGTCGCTCGCGCACGAATGCCCGCACCACCCTGATGCCGCTGATCTGCTCGCGCAGGACCCTGTTGACGTCGTCGATCCGCGTCTGCATCGAGCGGAAGCCCGGCACCATGCGCGCCACGATCAGGCCGACGGAGATGGCCAGGGCCGGCACCGCCACCACCAGCAGCCAGGACAGGCCGACGTCCTGGCGCAGCGCCAAGATGATGCCGCCGATGCAGGTGATCGGGGCCGCCACGAGCATCGTGGCCGACATGACGACCAGCATCTGTACCTGCTGGACGTCGTTGGTGTTCCGGGTGATCAGCGACGGAGCTCCGAACAGGGTGACCTCCCGCGCCGAGAACTCACCGACCCGCTGGAACACGGCGCCGCGGACGTCCCGGCCGAAGCTCATGGCCGCCTTCGCGCCGAAGTAGACGGCCGTGACCGCGCAGATGACCTGGACAAAGCTGATCAGCAGCATCCATCCTCCGGTGTGGAGGATGTACGCCGTGTCCCCAGTGATCACGCCCTTGTCGATGATGTCGGCGTTGAGGGTGGGTAGGTAGAGGGACGCCATCGTGCCGACGAGCTGCAACGTGACAACCAGGAGCAGCCACGGGGTGTAGGGCCGCAGGAAGCGACGCAGGAGAGAGATCAGCACGACGATCCTCGGGCAGCCGACCGGCCGGCCGAATCGCCGGCGTGCTGCCGCGCCATGGCATCTTCCATACGTCTATGTATTGCTGGCCCCATACGCGTCTTAAGATGGGTCGATGCCACCAACCGAGCGTACGTCGGACAGGTCTCCAGGCCCGGGCCGATGATGGCGCGCGCCTTCCCCTTCGAGACGCCGATCACGAGTGATGGACTGATCGACCGACTGGATGAGCTGCAGCACCTTCATCTGGCGGCTGTCGACGGCGCCCACGTGCGGGTTGCCGGTCCCCGGCGCTACGGCAAGACGTCGCTGTTGCTGGCGCATGCCCGTCGCCTGGAGGAGGTCGGCTGGCGGACCGTGCACGTCGACTTCTATGGCGTGACTTCCCTGGCTGAGGTCTGTGCTCGCATCTCCACCGCCTACGCCCGGCTGAACGACCACCGGGTCCGGGCGCATCTCGAAGGGCTCAGCTCGCGCCTCGGCGTCAGCCTGACTACCTCCGGTATCGGCCTGACACTGGCACCGCGCCAGCCCGCGCCGTACGAGGCAACGCTGATGGCGACCGGGGAGCTGCTGGACCTGCCCTTACGGCTGTTCGAGCGGGACAACCGGCCGGTCCTGGTCGTGTTCGACGAGTTCCAGGACCTGCTCAGTGCGGGCGCGACGCTCGACGGGCTGCTGCGCTCGCACATCCAGTACCACGGCGATGCCGCCACCTACATCTACGCCGGCTCACAGCCATCGCTGATGCGCCGGTTGTTCACCGACCGCGAGCGTCCGCTGTACGGCCAGGCGGAGCCGCTGGAGCTGACGCCGCTCCCGATCGAAGAGACCCTCGTGGAGCTGGCCGAGCGCTTTGCCGCGCTCGGCGAGGACCCCGGCGATGCTCTCGCGCCGTTGGTCGTCGCCGCGTCGGGGCACCCCCAGCGGACCATGCTCCTCGCTCACCTGCTGCATCGCGAGCTCGGCATGCGCGAAGTCGGGAGTACGACGCTGCGGGACTCCCCCGACGTCGAGGGAGTAGCTCTGGCTGACGCCATCGTCGACCTCGCCATCCGGCAGACGAGCGAGGGCCACCATGTGGTCTGGGACTCGCTGAGCCCCGGGAAGAAGGCCGTGCTGGCCGCCATGGCCGACGAGATCCGGCCCACTGGGTCCCGCGCGACCGAGCGCGCCGGGCTCAGCCGGGCCACCCTGCAGTCGGCGCTACGGGAGCTCGGTCAGGACGGTCAGCACATCGCCCGGAACCACGACGGTCCGACGGCCGCCGGTTACTGGCGATTCGTCGACCCGCTGTTCGCCACCTGGGTTGCCCGGCGCGGCCTGCTGGGTAGCGCTCAGTAGAGCCATCTCGAGCTCCTACCGGGTGTTCAGTTGGAGACGGCGAACCGTTCCCGACGGTGCCGCGGACGCTCGATCTCGTCCAGCACGGCTACCGCGTAGTCCTCGGCGCTGATGAAGTCGCCCAGCACCGAGTCCGACCCGACCCGGTAGGTGCCGGTCCGCCGGCCGGGCGTCGTGATCGGCGCAGGCGACACGTAGACCCAGTCGACGAACCCTCCCCCGCGCCTCAGCAGCTCGAGGGCCGCCAGCTGCGCGAGCGCCTCGTGGCGGTGCTCCGGCGGGAACTCGGGCGTGTCGACGAGCCGCAGGCCCGGGGCTACCTGGAGTGAGCCGGCCCCGCCGACCACGATCAGCCGGCGGGTCCCGACGTTGTCAACCAGCGAGCTCAGGGCGTCGAGGAAGAGCTCTACCCGGGCGCCGGTGCGGCTGGGGCCGATGGCGGAGACGACGACGTCGTACTCCGAGGCGACCTTCGCCACGTCGTCACCGTCTGCTGCGTTCCCGACTCGCGCGACCGCACCGGCTGGGAGACCTACTGCTGGGCTGCGCGTCACCACGGTCATTGCATGGTCGCGGGCCAGTCCCTCGGCGACGATCCGAGACCCGATCATCCCCGCGCCGCCGTACACCGCTATCCGCATGTGAGTGCCCGGCCGGTTCGGCTCAACGGCTGCCGTCGTTCTCGTCTGTGATCCCCGGCGTGGTGCTGTCGAGCGCTACGTCGTCCGCAAGCAGCCCGTCGTTCGACGCAGGCGTCGTGCCGTACGAGTCGTCAGCCAGACCCGCGTCGTCGATGACCGGGGGTGTCTCGAGCGGGACATCATCGGCCAGTCCTACTGGCGGTACGACGTACACCTCAGGCGCCACCGTCTCGATCGGCGTGACCAGCTCCGTCTCCACGGGCGTCACCGGCTGGGTTTGGATCGGCGTCACCGGCTGTGCCTCGGTCGGCGTCTGTGTCTCTTCGCTCGACCCGCTGCGGACAGCGGCGGCTGCGGCTACCCCGACTGCAGCGGCGGCCACGCCGGCTACCGCTGCCGCCTTGCCCGAGATGCCGGTCTTCCCGTCGTCCTCCTGCGACATGGCGGCCGCCTCGACGCCAGGCGTCCCGGTCATCGTGCCGGGGACGTCCTGGACGAGCAGGTGCTGCCCCGACTCCATAGCGGGGTCACCGCGCCAGGCGCCGGTCTCGACCGAGCGGCTCTCGATAAACTCCTTGAACTTCCCCAGGTCGGACTGGGCCTGCTTGTCCACGATGCTCAGCTTGTCTCCGACCGTCTCCACGAGGCCCTCAGGCTCGTACTCGAGCTCGAGCGTGACGGACGTCGCGTCCGGCCCGGCTGAGGTGAAGTAGACGGCACCGGCGTTCGTCGCGCCCTCGGTCGCCGCCCAGGCGACCTTCTCGTCCGGTCGCTGGTCCACGATTGTGGCGTACCACTCGCGCTTCACCCCGGCGATCTCGGCAACCCAGTGCAGGCGCATGCCGTCGAGCTGCTCAACCTGCTGGACGCCGCCCATGAACTGCGGGAAGTCCTCGAACTGGGTCCACTGGTTGTACGCCGAGCTGATCGGCACGTTGACCGTGATGGTTTTCTCGACCTTCGTCGTCATTGCTGCTCCTCTTCAGGCTCTGTGGCGGCGG
>JBBQKY010000088.1:0-10265 GCA_038327385.1 Propionibacteriales bacterium | reverse complement strand
CTGAGCCGGCTCGGCGTCTCGCACCTCTACCTCTCCCCCGTCCTGCAGGCGGTCCCCGGGTCGATGCACGGGTACGACGTGGTGGACCACTCCCGGGTCTCTGCCGACCTGGGCGGCGAGGCAGGCCTCGTGAAGCTCGCGAACGCCGCACACCGCCACGGGCTCGGGCTGGTGGTCGACGTCGTACCCAACCACATGGCGGTGCCGACGCCAGAGCATCTCAACCCCCAGCTGTGGGCGACCTTGCGCGAAGGTCGCGAGGCCCGCACGGCGCACTGGTTCGACGTCGAGTGGGACCTCTGCGACGGCAAGCTCGCCCTGCCGATGCTCGGCTCCTCGCTCGACGAGACGCTGGCCGCCGGGGAGCTCACGGTGAGCGAGAACGGCCCCGAGCCGCTGCTCTGCTACGGGGACCACCGCTTCCCGCTCGCTGCCGGGTCCGACACCAGCGACCTCGAGAAGCTGCTCTCCCAGCAGCACTACGTGCTCGCAGGCTGGCGTGAGAAGGCGGGCACCCTCAACTACCGGCGATTCTTCGACGTCGACACGCTCATCGCCATCCGCGTCGAGCTCGACGAGGTCTTCGACGCAAGCCACGCGGTGCTGCTCGACCTGCACCGGCGCGGGGTGATCGACGGTTTCCGGATCGACCACCCCGACGGGCTCGCCGACCCGCAGGGCTACCTCGAACGACTGCGAGACGCCACCGACGGTGCGTACGTCGTGGTCGAGAAGATCCTGGGCAGCGACGAGTGGCTGCCCAGCTCCTGGCCGTGCGCCGGTACGACGGGGTACGACGCCATCCGCTCCGTCGACGGAGCACTCGTGCCAGCTGTGCGCCCGCAGGCCGACGAGCTGTGGCGCGGGGCCGGCGGCGAGCCGTCGCTGTCCCAGGTCGAGCTGGACGCCAAGCGGCTCGTGCTGGCCGACCTGCTGCAGCCCGAGCTACGGCGGCTGGTGCGCTGCGCGGTCGCGGCGGCAGCGGCTGCCGGGCAGGTCCTCGACGCAGCATCCGCCGAAGCCGCGCTCACTGAGCTCCTCGTGCACGTCGACGTCTACCGCGCCTACATCAGGCCGGGTTTCGCCCCGGACGCCGACGCCCTCGACCGACTGGCCCACATCCGCCGGCTCGCGCAGGACGCCCGACCCGACCTTGCCGAGCCGCTCGACGTGGTGCACACCCTGCTGGCCGACCCGACGACGACCGACCCGGCGGCCCGGGACCTCGTGGTCAGGTTCCAGCAGGTCTGCGGGCCGGTGATGGCCAAGGGCGTCGAGGACACGACGTTCTACCGCTGGCACCGGATGATCGCGCTCAACGAGGTCGGCGGTGACCCGCTCTCGTTGGACACGGCGGATGCCAACACGCTGCACGCCTGGGCGCGGCACCAGGCCGGCGAGCACCCGCTGGGCATGACGACGCTGTCCACGCACGACACCAAGCGAAGCGAGGACGTGCGGGCCAGGCTGCTCGCCGTGGCTGACGATATGGCGGGCTGGCAGGCCTGTTGGGAAGCGGTTCGCCGCGAGGCCGGCGACTGCGGAGTCGATCAGCCGACGGCGTACCTGGTGATGCAGACGCTGCTCGGCGGTTGGCCGCTGGCGAGCGATCGGCTGGACGGCTACCTGCGCAAGGCAGTGCGGGAGGCCAAGCAACACACCACCTGGAACGACCCCGACGAGACCTACGAGGCCCGCGTCCTCGAGCTGGGCGGTCGCTGCCGGCTCGGTCCGGCGGGCGAGACGATCGCCCGGGTCGCCGACGCCAACGCGGCCGCCACCCGGGCGACCACGCTGGCCGCCAAGCTTCTCCAGCTGACGCTGCCCGGAGTTCCCGACGTCTACCAGGGCGAGGAGCTCGCTGCGCCGGCGCTGGTCGACCCGGACAACCGCCGGGCGGTCGACTACCGGCAGCGGCAATCGCTGCTTCACCGGCTGGATGACGCACCGTACGGCGAGGCGACCCAGCACGACCTGAGCGCGGCAAAGCTCTGGGTCACCAGCCGGGTGCTGCGGCTGCGGCGGGAGCGACCAGAGATCTTCGGGGCCGGGTCGTCGTACGAGCCGCTGTCCATCCCCTCCCCGCACCTGCTCGGTTTCCTCCGCGCGGGCCGGGTGGCCACGCTGGTGACCCGCTGGCCGGGCCGGCTGGAGCGCGAGGGCGGCTGGGGCGACGACCGCGTCCTGCTCCCGGGCGGCAGCTGGCGAGACGTGCTGAGCGACACGTCGTACGACGGGCGCGGCGACGGCGCCTGCTGCCGCGAGCTGTTCGCCCGGCTGCCGGTCGCTCTCCTGGTCCGGGAGGAGCGATGAGGTTCAGTGTGTGGGCGCCGCGGGCCGAGCACTCCGTCACCCTCGTCCTCGGCGACGACCGACGACCGATGACCCGCACGGACGACGGCTGGTGGCACGTCGACCAGGAGGCGTCGGCGGGCGAGCGCTACTCCTTCGCCCTCGATGACGGTGAGCCGCGTACCGACCCGCGCGCGCTGAGCCTGCCAAGCGGTCCGGAGGCGCCGGCGGCGGTCGTCGACCTGCTGCAGCTCGCGGTCAAGACGGTGCCGTGGCGGGGGGTCTACCTGCCGGGAGCGGTGATGTACGAGATGCACGTCGGCACGTTCACCGCGGACGGGACGCTCGACGCCGCGATCGAACGGCTCGACCACCTCGTCGAGCTGGGCGTCGACGTCGTAGAGGTGATGCCGCTCGCGACGTTCCCCGGCCGCAACGGCTGGGGCTACGACGGCGTCGGCCTCTATGCCATTCACGAGCCCTACGGCGGCCCGCTGGCCTTCCGCCGCTTCGTCGACGCCTGTCACGCGCGGGGACTCGGCGTCTGCCTCGACGTCGTCTACAACCACCTCGGCCCCAGCGGCAACCACCTGGAGGAGTTCGGGCCGTACTTCACGGACCGCTACGGGACGCCGTGGGGCGCGGCGCTCAACCTCGACGACGCCCAGAGCGACGCCGTCCGGCGCTTCATCATCGACAACGCGATCATGTGGCTGCGGGACTTCCAGGTCGACGGCCTCCGCCTCGACGCGGTGCACGCGCTGTACGACGACCGGGCGGTCTCCCTTCTCGAGGAGCTCTCCGCTGAGGTCAACGCCTGGTCGATCCGCCTCGGCCGGGCGCTGTGGCTGATCGCAGAGTCCGACCGCAACGACCCGCTCACGGTGACTCCGCGCGAAGCCGGTGGCCTCGGCCTCAACGCCCAGTGGGCCGACGACGTGCACCATGCGCTGCACGTCCTGCTCACCGGTGAGACCCAGGGGTACTACGCCGACTTCGCGGCGCCCGGCGCGCTGAAGAAGGTGATGGAGGGCATCTTCCTGCACGACGGGACGTACTCGACGTTCCGGCAGCGGACGCACGGCCGCCGCGTCGACCGTGCCGCCCTGCCGGGCGCGCGCTTCGTGGTGTCCCTGCAGACGCATGACCAGGTCGGCAACCGGGCGCAGGGCGACCGGCTCTCGCAGCTGCTCTCCCCTGGCCTGCAGGCGTGCGGCGCTGCCTTGCTGTTGACGAGTGCGGGTACGCCGATGCTGTTCATGGGCGAGGAGTGGGGGGCGTCGACGCCCTGGCAGTACTTCACCGACCACACCGACACGCGGATCGCCGCCGCCGTCCGGCGCGGGAGGCGCGACGAGTTCGCCGAGCACGGCTGGTGGCGCTCCGAGGTACCCGATCCACAGTCGGCACAGACCGTCGAGCGCAGCAGGCTGGACTGGGAGGAGCTGCGACGGGACCCGCACACCCGGCTCTTCTGGTGGTACCGCGACCTGATCCGGCTACGCCGGGACCGCAACGACCTTCGGGACCCGCGCCTGGAGATGGTGCACGTGGACCACGACGCCGAGGGCCGGACCGTGGTGGTCTACCGGGGCCGGCACGTCGTCGCGTGCAACCTGGCCGCAGACGCTCGGAGCCTTGCGCTTGACCTCGACCGGTTGGGTGCCGACCTGCAGGTCGTGCTCGCCTTCGACTCGACCGGCGTTACCCTCGATGGCGCCACCCTTACCTTGCCGCCGGAGTCGGCTGTCGTGCTCGGCCCGGCTCGCTAGACCACCCGAGGAGCCTCGATCTCTGCCCAGCCGGTGTTCGTGCACGTGGGTCTGCCCAAGACCGGCACCACCCACGTGCAGGCGACGCTCGCCGCCAACCGGCCGCTGCTGGCGGCCCAGGGGCTGCTGTACCCGCGCGCCCCGCGCCATCCGCAGCACTTCCTCGCCGTGCTGGACTTCCTCCAGGAGGGCTTCGGCGCGATCCGGCCGAGCGACGTCGCCGGTCTTTGGCAGCAGCTGGTGGGCTCGGTCGAGGCCTGGCCCGGCCGAGCGCTGGTATCCCACGAGCTGCTGTCCGGAGCCAGCGCCGACGAGGTCTCGAGGCTTGTGCACGACTTCGCGCCGCGGGACGTGCACGCGATCGTCAGCGTTCGTGACCTGTCCCGGCTGCTGCCGGCCGTCTGGCAGGAGCGCGCGAAGAACCGGGTGGTCGAGAGCTGGGTGGATTTCCGGGCCGAGGTCGCCCGTGGACCGGCAGCCGGCTCGCCGCACGACTTCTGGAAGCTGCACGACGTCGAAGGCGTCATCGCGGTGTGGCGCCAGCACGTGCCGGACGACCGCATCCATGTCGTCACGGTGCCCGCGTCCGGGGCGGACGAGAGTCTGCTGTTCGACCGGATCGCCGCGGTGCTCGGCCTCGACCGAACGGGCTTCGCGGTGCCCGACGCGGGAGCGAACGCCTCGCTAGGGGCGCTGGAGCTCGCCGTCCTCCGCGAGGTCAACGCGGTGGCCCGGCGGCGGATCGACCGTCTGACGTACCAGACCATGGTCAAGAGATACCTGGTGCCCAAGGTCCTGGCCGCGCGGACTGGTCAGCTCAAGGTCACGATGCCCGAGACCGATCGGTCGTGGGTCGAGGCGTACACCGAACGTGTCGGCGAGACGCTCGCCTCCGGGAAGCTGGACGTCGTAGGAGACCCCGCCGACCTCACGCCGACGAACTTCGCGGCGGCCGACGAAGCGGACCCTTCGCAGAGCGGCGAGTTTCCCGAGGCCGTGGTGGCCGCTGCGCTTGCCGAGGTCGTGGTCGAGCTGCTTGCCGACCGGGCGGCTGAGCAGCGGAGGCGGACGGGTGGGCCGGGTCGGGGGCGCAAGGCGTCTCAGCAGGCCCTGCGCGGCGAGGACGAAGGGCCAACCAGCGGCCAGGTCGACGTACCACAGGGCGCCGGCCGGTTGCGCCAGGTCGCCGCGGCCGGTCGTCGGCTGAGCAGCGGTCTGCTCAGGCTGCTGCGCCGTTAGGGATCCTCGGCCTCCGCGCCAGGGATCCGACAACCGGGCTGTCCCGGCGATCTGTTCGTCGGATCCTTGCGGCGGTAGAAGCAGTGACCCCTCCGATTCACTCATTCAGCACGCGAGCGACCCCGGTCGTTGCCACGAGCCCGCTTCAGGAGGGTGGCCACCCAGTCCGTCACCACCGCGTTGAGGGTCGACTCCGGTACGTCGCTGGGATGGACGCCTTCGCGCGGCTCTACTGGTGGCACCAGGTCCGCCAGGTCCCCCACGATGTCGTACCCGCTGCTCTGCAGCTGCGCCACGATCTCGCCTGCCCGCTCACGCGCCCAGGAGTGCTGGCTCTCGCGCAGAGCGATGCGGGCGCTGACGGGACGGGGCATGAGGACCGGCAACACGAACCGGTGCCGCACCCATTCGCTCCTGACGAAGTCGTAACCGGCCTCACCGGCGAGCGCGCGGTTGACCCGCCGCAGCGCCTCGACCTCGCTGGCGCCGAGCGACTCGTTTCGTCGCCGCGGCGGGCTCGAGCCAGCGGCGGGGTCGATGGATGCGGCGGCGCAGAAGCGCTCCCACAGCAGTCCGGGATCGGAGCCGGCAGGAGGCACCGTGACGAGGTGGACGCGCTCGGGCCGGACGATCGTGGACCATCGACCGAGCACGGCAGGCACGTCGTGCAGGACGGTGAACTTCTCGACCACCTGCGACTCCCCGACGATGCTCGGCATCGAGTGCGGTGTGCGCCCGAAGCCTTCCATGACGCCGCCCGCGAACTCGTCCAGCTCCAGGGCAGAGCCGCCCTTGACCGCTTGTTGCCATTCGGCCGCCAGCGTTCGGGCCAGGTCCCGGGCGGTGTAGATGACGTGCAGCTCCGCGGGACCGAAGCCGGCAGCGACCCGCTCCAGCTGCTCTGCGTCCGCGGCCGCCAGCAGCTCGTTGCTCAGCAGCAGAACGCCGTCGTGCTCGCGGCCCTGGGCGACGATCCGGTCGAAAGCGGCGCCGGCCACCTTAGGCGGCGGCGCGCCGCCCTGCCGCCCCAGCAGGTGGCGCATGAACCGGAAGTGGTCGACCAGCGGTCCTGGGAAGAGCAGCCCCAGCTCCGCGAGGCGGTCGCGGTTCGCGTCCAGTACCCCCTGCAGGTACGTCGTACCGGTCTTGGAGGCTCCGATGTGCAGGTAGACGCGAGACGACACCCGCGGAATCCTACCGACGGACAGGCGGCGCGGCGGTCAGGCGGCGGGTCTGGCGAGCTCGTCGAACAGGTCCCGCCACCGGCGAACCACCGCCTCGATGCTGTACTGCGGCATCGTCTCGAGCGCTGCCGCTCCCGCCCGCTTGCGAAAGGCGTCGTCCTCCATGAGCCGTCGCAGGCCGGCGGTGAAGGCGGGGATGTCGTCGTTCGGGATCAGCAGCCCGTCCTCGCCGTCCCTGATCAGGTGCCGCGGACCGCTCGGGCAGTCGAAGGCGATGACCGGCAGTCCCGCGCCCATGGCCTCCACGATGACCATCCCGAAGGACTCGAAATGCGAGGTCAGGGCGTAGCAGGCGGCATCGCTGACCCGCTCGGTGTACAACGGGTCGAAGCCCTTCAGGAGCACTCGAGACGTCAGGCCGAGATCCTCGATCAGGCGCAGCAGCTTCGCGCGCTCGCCGCCCTTGCCATAGATGTGCAGCTGCCACTCCGGGTGGCTCGAGGCGAGCGGCGCGAACGCCTCGATCAACCGGTCGAAGCCCTTCCGCGGCACGAGGGCGCCGGCGGCGAGTATGACCTTCGAGTCGAGCGACGAGACTGTCTTGCCCACGTCCGGGATGGCGTTGGGGATCACGACCACCTTTGTGGCGCCGGCCAGGCTCTCGTCGAACGCGATCCGGTCGGCCTCGGTCACCGTGACGAGAGCGTCGATCCGCGCCGCGTTGTCACGGTAGATGCGCAGGATCGCATCCGCGCGCTGCTCGAAGGTGCTGTGCTCGGTCGCCAGCAGAACCGTCCGCGCCGGGAGCCACCGGGCCGCTGCCTGGTGCAGGAACGGCCGGTTGGAGATCAGCACATCCGCCGGCAGGTCGCTGAGATGCTGCTGCAGCGCCCGGTCGGTGAGCGCCGAGGTGGGTGCGGTGTGGGTGAAGAGCTCCGAGGGCTGGCTGTCCAGCTGACGGTCCGCTGGCGAGCGTCGCGGGTTGTCGCGGGCCCGCAGGCCGCGCGGGCCGGAGGCCTTGGAGCCGGCCGGCGTGCGCATGTCCTCGAGGTACGTCAGGCGGACCCGCGGGTCGAGCGGAAACGTCGGCTCGTCCTTCGACCGGAGAAGGCTGATGATCTCGACGTCGTACGTCGCGACGAGGCCGTTGGCGAGGGTGGTCATGGTTCTCGCCACACCGGTGGCCTCGTTGACGCTGAGTACGAGGATGGCGACTGACTGACCTCGGCGTGCTGGTTCCTTCTCGACGGTCTCGCCGGCCTTGGGTGTGCGAGCTGTAGGAAGGCGTCGGCGGAGCGACGAGATGGTCCTGCTGACGACTGCCATGCCGGTAGCCTATGGGGGCGATGGACCCCGACGACTCGAGTGCCGTTCCGGCGAGCGGCGGGAAGGCGAAGCGGGCCTTTCTCCATGTCGGCAGCCCGAAGACCGGGACCACGTTCCTCCAGCAGGTGCTCTGGTCCCAGCGCGAACTCGCCCGGGAGCAGGGGTTGCTGCTGCCGCTGGGCTCCTTCTACGACCACTTCCTGGCCTCGGTCGACGTACGCGGGCTCTCCGCCGAGCCCCGCTTCCCCGCACGGGCCGTCGGCATCTGGTCCCGGCTCGTCGAGGAGGCGGCAGCCTGGGACGGCAACGTGCTCGTCTCACACGAGCTGTTCGCCGCCACGACCGCGGAGCAGGCTGTCCATGCCGTCGCCGCCTTCGGAGACGCGGACGTCCATGTGATCGTGACGGCTCGCGACCTGGAACGCCAGATCCCAGCCGAGTGGCAGGAGCACCTCAAACATCGGTCCGCTGTCACCTTCGCCGACTTCGTCGACGAGCTCGAGGAGCGCGGACCGAAGGCGAGCTGGTTCTGGACGGTGCAGGACTACGCCGACGTGTGCCGCCGGTGGGGGGCAGCGGTCCCTGCCGAGAAGATCCACGTGGTGACCGTCCCGCCGCGGGAGGCCCGGCCGGAGGCGTTGTGGGAGCGGTTCGCAGGTCTCGTCGGGCTCGACCCGGCCACCTTCGACCTCGTCTGGTCGGTGTCGAACTCGTCGCTTCGTGCGGAGCAGGCGGAGCTGCTCCGGCGCGTCAACGGCCAGCTCGGTAAACGGCTGCCGCTGCCGGGACCGTACCCGGAGACGGTGAAGGAGACCTTCGCGCAGGACGTTCTCGCCGGCCGTCCCGGAACCCGCGTCGCGCTCTCCGGCGACAACCGCACCTTCGCCGTACGGCGTTCCGCGGAGATGGCGGCTGAGCTGCGTGACCTCGGCGTCGACATCGTGGGTGACCTGGCGGAGCTCGTACCCCCTGATCTTGCGGCCGAGGACTCTGCGGGCGCGACCGACCATCCCGAGTCGGCTTCCGACGCGGTGCTCTTGGACGAGAGCGTCGAGGCACTCAGTGGTGTCCTGCAACGGCTCAGCGAGGCCCGCGCCCGCACCAAGAGCCGCCGGGCAGAGCTGGCCGAGCTGACCAGGGAGTATGAGGAGCTGCGCCTGAACCTGCGCGACAGGCCGCTGCGTTCCGTCCTGGTCGCGGTGAGTGAGCGTCGTACGGCGTTGATGAGGCTGCGAGTCGCGTTCCGGCGGTCGAGGAGCCTCGCGCGGCGGCTCACCCATAGGCAGGGGACGGAACCCTCGACGCCCGAATAGGGTTAGGCGCATGCCAGCCGCGAGCAAACCCGCCGCCGTTGAGCTCGAGGTGGGCGACCGGACGGTCCGGATCTCGAACCCGCAGCGGGTCTACTTCCCGATGGGCGGCCAGACCAAGCTGGACCTGGCCACCTACTACCTCAGCGTCGGCGAGGGCATCGTCCGGGCACTCCGGGAACGCCCCTGCATGCTGCACCGCTTTCCTACCGGGATCAGCGGTGAGAAGGTGCACCAGAAGCGGCTGCCCGCCGGTGCTCCTCCGTGGCTGGAGACTGTTCGGGTGCACTTCCCGCGGTACAACCGTGACGCGGACGAGCTCTGTGTCACCGAGCTCGGCAGCGTCATCTGGGCGGTGCAGATGTCGACAGTCGAGTTCCATCCCTGGAACTCGAGGCGGGCAGACACGGAGCAGCCCGATGAGTGGCGGATCGACCTCGATCCCATGCCTGGTTGCGATTTCGCCACGGTGCGCCGCGTTGGTCACGTCACCCACGAGGTGCTCGACGAGCTGGGCGCGGTGGGCTGGCCCAAGACGTCGGGCGGGAAGGGGCTGCACGTCTATGTCCGGATCGAACCTCGGTGGTGCTTCTCCGACGTACGACGTGCAGCGCTGGCCTTCGCGCGGGAGGTGCAGCGGCGGGCGCCCGACGACGTCGACATCAGCTGGTGGCGCAAAGACCGCGACCCGACGACGGTCTTCGTCGACTACAACCAAAACGCGCGCGACCACACGATCGCTAGCGCCTACTCGGTGCGCGGCGTGCCGCAGGCCACCGTCTCCACCCCCATCGGCTGGGACGAGATCGACGACGTCGTGCCACAGGAGTGCACGATCGAAACGGTGCCCGCTCGGTTCGCCGAGATGGGCGACCTCCACGCCGGGATCGACGAGGTGGCCTTCTCCCTGGAGCCGCTGCTGGAATGGGCAGACCGCGACGAGCGGGGAAGCGCTACCGGATCCCGGAGTCGAACTGGATCCGCACCGTGACGAGCGTGCCCGGGCGCACGGTCACCGGGTAGGCGGGAGCCGCTGGGACAGGTGTGCCAGTCATGTTGGTTGCCTGGACGTCGTAGGACCCAGGGCGGAGCGCAATCTGGAACCGGCCACCGGCTTTGGTGTCTGCCGAGGCGACCTGCTG
>JBBQKY010000087.1:0-10280 GCA_038327385.1 Propionibacteriales bacterium | reverse complement strand
GACTTCGTCGAGCACCTGGTTCCGGCCCATTGCCGGTACGACGACTATGTCGGGACCGCTGCCGCGGACGACGCGATGCCGGCTCAGGGGCAAGCGAGCCTGTACGAGATGGCCGGGATAGACCCGGACCGCTGGACGATCCTCGGCGTCGGGCTGTCGCGCTGGCAGAAGCACAACATCGGGCGGGTGTACGCCGTGGACAGGCTGGAGAACAGGGTCAACGACAGCAGTGACCTGCTGGAGCTGGCCCGCCGCACCGGTGGGGCGATCCCGGTCAAGCGCTTCCACATGGAGGGACAGAACTTCCAGGACCTGGTCGACGAAGCGTTCCAGCGCTTGACGATCACTCTGCTCAGCCGACACCTGGAAGAGCTCGGCGTGACCTACGACGTCGTCGCGGACTCCTCGGACGACGACTGAGCGCGGGGTGCGACCCTCGTCTCGGTCAGTGAGTCAGGGAGTCGGCGTCGACGATGGTGTAGGAGTAGCCCTGCTCGGCGAGGAAGCGCTGGCGGTGCTGGGCGAAGTCGGCGTCGACTGTGTCGCGCGTCACAATGGAGTAGAACCGGGCTGACCGCCCGTCGGCCTTCGGCCTGAGCAGCCGGCCCAGCCGTTGCGCCTCCTCCTGGCGCGATCCGAACGTGCCGGATACCTGGATGGCGACCGAGGCCTCCGGCAGGTCGATGGAGAAGTTCGCCACCTTGCTCACCACGAGCAAGCCGATGTCGCCGGAGCGGAAGGCGGCATACAGCCGCTCCCGCTCCTTCACCGACGTGTCGCCCTTGATGAGGGGGGCCTCGAGCTGCTCGGCCAGCTCGTCCAGCTGGTCGATGTACTGGCCGATCACCAGGGTCGGCTCATCGGCGTGCTTGTCGACCAGATGGGCGACGACCTGCGCCTTGGAGTCGCAGGCGGCCGCCAGCCGGTAGCGGTCCGCCGTCTCCGCCGTGGCGTAGACCATCCGCTCCCGCTCGGTCATGGACACCCGGACCTCGACGCATTCTGCCGGCGCTATGTAGCCCTGTGCCTCGATGTCCTTCCAGGGCGCGTCGAAGCGTTTCGGCCCGATCAGCGAGAACACGTCCCCCTCGCGACCGTCCTCCCGGATCAGCGTCGCAGTCAGACCAACGCGGCGACGAGCCTGCAGGTCGGCGGTCATGCGGAAGATCGGCGCCGGCAGCAGGTGCACCTCGTCGTAGATGACCAGACCCCAGTCCCGCGCGTCGAAGAGCTCAAGGTGCGTGTAGACGCCCTTACGTCGAGTCGTCATGACCTGGTACGTCGCGATGGTGACCGGCCTGACCTCTTTCAGGGCACCGGAGTACTCCCCGATCTCGTCGGCCGTCAGCGTCGTCCGCCGGAGCAGCTCGTCGCGCCACTGGCGAGCCGCCACCGTGTTCGTCACCAGAATGAGGGTGGTCGCCCCGGCACGCGCCATGAGGCCGGCGCCGACGAGCGTCTTGCCGGCGCCGCAGGGAAGCACGACCACGCCTGACCCGCCGTGCCAGGCGGACTCGACTGCCTCGACCTGGTAGGGCCGAAGGCTCCAACTCCGTTCGTCCAACGCGATCGGATGTGCCTCCCCGTCGACGTACCCGGCGAAGTCCTCTGCGGGCCAGCCCAGCTTGAGCAGTGTCTGCTTGAGGTTGCCTCGCTCTGACGGGTGGACGACTGCGGTCTCGTCGTCGAGGCGGGCGCCGAGCAGCGGGGCAACCCGCTTGCTGCGCACCACCTCCTCGAAGACGCCGCGGTCGTTGCCGGTGAGAACCAGGCCGTGCACCGGGTGCTTGTCGAGTCGCAGCCGGCCGTACCGGTCCATCGTCTCGGCGATGTCGACGAGGAGGGAGTGCGGAACCGGGTAGCGCGAGTAGGTGAGCAGGGCGTTGACGACCTGCTCGGCGTCATGGCCGGCGGCGCGCGCGTTCCACAGCCCGAGTGGCGTCAGCCGGTAGGTGTGGATGTGCTCGGGAGAGCGCTCGAGCTCGGCGAAGGGGGCGATCGTGCGGCGGCACTCGCGGGCTTGCGGGTGGTCGACATCGAGCAGCAACGTCTTGTCCGACTGGACGATCAGCGGACCGTCGGTCACAGGCTGGCACCCGACTTGCGCCGCGCCCGGTAGGCCGCGACGTTCGCGCGGGACGAGCAGCGGTCCGAGCAGTAGCGGCGCGAGCGGTTGGGCGACGTGTCGACGTAGACCTGCTCGCATCGGTCCGCCGAGCAGACGCCCAGCCGACTGGGGCCGAAGTCGACGACCAGCGTGGCAAGGCCCATGACGCACTCAGCGCTGATGAGGGCTGACACGCTGGACCCCCGTTCCGCCACGTGCAGGTGCCAGCTCTCGTTGTCGTGGCCGGCGATGTGCGGCGTGACGGGATGCTTGGTCAACAACGCATTCACCAACGCCACGACCCCGGGCTCGTCACCGACGTCGGAGGTCTCGAAGATGGGCCGGAGCTCGCGGCGCAACCGCTTGATCGCCGCGACGTCGCGCTCCTCGACGCGGTCGAGCAGCCACTGCCGGTTGGCGAGGAAGCCGAGCAGGTCGTCGTACGACTCGAGGTCGGCGTTGACCAGGCCAGCCGCGAGGTCGGCGTACCTGACAAAGTCCACCGCGCCATATTACGCGGAACACTGCTCGAGGGGTAATGGCCAATGTGGAGAATACATATTACGGGAAGTCAGACTGATCCGCCGCGGATGATGTGCGCGACAGTGATGCGGTGCACGGGGACACTCAACCGCTCCGAGGTGCGGCTGTCCTTGGCGATCAGCCTGCCGTCCTCGACGGCCGAGGCGTATACCAGGCGCTCGCCGGTACCGCCCTGCGTGGTGACGTACCCGACCCAGACGACCTCTCCGGTCTCGACGGCCTCCCGAAGTGTGTCGAGCGGCGAGTCGGACATGCCCTCGGCTGCCGTGAGATCGCTGGTCTCGGGTGCCACCGAAGGGTTGCCCACGTGGCGCAGTCCCTCGACGATGCGGTCCGCCTCCTCCGGGTTGACAGTCACGTCACCGGCGGAGCCGGCGAGAGGTGTCACCGCAGCTCTGACCGGAGTTTGATGGCGGCTGAGTGGCTGGACCGGGCGGACGAGGGACGCGATCGCAGCAACGGCAGCTGTTCTGTCCAGGTCGGCGATGAGATAGCTCAACGGCTGAGGGATCGGCGTTCGCGATCGCGCCGTCAGGGTGGCCGCTATCTCGCGAGACGACCAGCCCAGGGCACGCGCCCGTCGCAGTGACTCCACGGTGAAGCGGTAGACCGTCGCGCCGCCTCGCGACTCCACGTCGGCGAGCGCACCGAGCTCCCGCGCCACGGTGGGAGTCAGCGGTCCGGGAGCCACCGCGGTGAGGTCGTTCTGCACGACCACCGTGTCCGACCGCTCGGGGAGCAGGCGCTGCAGCGTCGCCAGCTCACCGTCGTGGGCAAAGCTCGCCAGTGCCCCGAGTCCCGTGACGCCGATCCAAGCGGCCTGGGTGATCATCGCCGTCGCTCGGCGGGTCGCATCATCGACGACCCGCGGCAGCTGCCAGGCAAGCCAGCCGTGCATCTCGGGCGTCCCGAGGACCCGGCCATCCGCCGGTGGACCGAACGCCGCGAAGCAGAGCAGCTTCAGCCTGGCGCTGCCGCTTGGCGGATGTCCCTCCACCCAGCCGCGCGCCACCTCCGCCCACTGCTGCGCCAGCGATCGGCCGCGCCAGTCGTCGAACGCAGCTGTCGGGATCAGGGTGTCAGTGCGGCCATGTGGCATCACCCCTATCAGGCCGGCGGCCTGCGCGACCTGGGTGTGCAGCAGAGCCGCGGCCACCGGCACGTCCAACAGGGACCCGACGACCCTCGATTCGCGTTGGGCCAGGCCGCCGTCCTGGCGTAGCCGGAGCGGGACGTGGTCGAGATGTTCGACGAGGACGTCCACGCGCCGTACAAGCTCGAAGGCAGAGCCGGCCGCGACAGCGGCCACCCGCTGCGGGTCCTGCCGGGCGACATGGTCGTGAAGAGACGGCTGCAGGCCGGGCGCCTCGTGCAACGGCGAGCGAGCCAGCTCGGTCGACAGGGCTCGTACGGCGCGCAGCGCCCCGGTATCTCCCCACAGCAGTGCGAGTCCGCGGAGCCGGGCAAGCGCAGCACCGGCCGGCGCATGCTCGACTCCGCCGATGTCGGCAGCGGAGACCTTGTCCGGGCAGGCGCTGGCCCGCTCGGCGACCCAGAGGTCCAAGGCGTTGAGCCCGTCCAAGGCACGTCGTACCGATTCGCGCGTCGTCGCGCGCGACGCCACCTGGCTGAAGGAGGTCGGCGCCGGCATCGCGAGGTCCGGCCGGGCCAGGAAGAGGGCCCGGAGCGCCTCGTTATCGAAGTCCCGCAGCATCTGCGTGAGCGAGCGCGGCATCGGGCGAGGGCTGGTCATCACCCTCAACGCTAGAGGGGTGGGCAAACCGCACGTCGCAATGGGACGTCCGAGTCTCGATCAGGGGCGAGAAACGGTGGATATGACAGGATTGCGGCTCCCGGTGGAAGGGGATGACCGTGGCGCTCATCCAGGCGCGGGGGATCAGCAAGACTTTCGGCGACAAGGCCGCCGTGCGCGGGCTGTCGTTCGACGTCGTGCCAGGGTCCGTCACGGGATTTCTCGGACCGAACGGAGCCGGCAAGTCGACGACGATGCGCGTGATGCTCGGCCTCGACAACGGCGAGGGCGTGACAACGTACGACGGTGTGCTGTTTCGCGACCTCGAGCAGCCGATGCGCCACGTGGGGGCGGTCCTCGACGCAAAGCCGTTCCACCCGACCCGTAAGGCCGTCAAGCACCTGACGATGCTCGCGGTCAGCAACGACATCCCGCGTAGCCGGGTCGTCGACGTCATCAACCTGGTCGGCCTCGGAGACGTGGCGAACGCGAAGCCGAAAACGTTCTCGCTCGGCATGGGCCAGCGGCTCGGACTCGCGGCGGCGCTCCTCGGAGACCCGGGGACGCTGATCCTCGACGAGCCGGCCAACGGGCTCGACCCCCAGGGCGTGCACTGGCTGCGGTCGTTGCTGAGGACCCTTGCGGACCAGGGTCGGTCGATCTTCGTTTCGAGCCACCTTCTGTCGGAGATGGCCCTGATGGCCGACAGCCTGGTGGTCATCGGCCGCGGCACCCTGATCGCGAGCGGCAAGATGAGCGACTTCATCTCGACGAGCGGCCGCAACGCCGTGATCGCCAGAGTCGACGACCCCGCCTTGCTCACCAGGGAGCTACGGGCCCGCGGCGCCGCGGTCGTTGCCGAGCCGGACGGCCGACTGGCTGTCACCGGCATGGACTCCGACGGGGTCGGCAATCTCGTGTACGAGCTCGGGTTGCGAGTCTTCGAGCTCAGCAACCGGGCCGCGACGCTCGAGGAGGCGTTCCTGGACGCCACCGGGGCGTCGGAGGAGTTCCGCGCATCCATGGGGTTCGGCACCGGCAACCAGTTCGGGGGACCGATGGCCGGTTATGGCCCCCCGCCCCCGTACGGCGGTCCCCCGCCCCCGTACGGCGGCCCGCCGCCCCCGCTCGGCCAAGAGGGCGGCCCGCAGTGAAGGGTGCCCTGCGCTACGAGTGGAACCGGATCAAGACGGTGCGCTCGACGTACTGGTTCTCTGGTATGGCGCTTGGCTTCTCCGCACTCATCGCGCTCTTCATCGCCCTCGGTTTCAGCTCGTCCGACCTGACCGACCAAGGCGTCTCGAACTTCCTCCAGGCGTCGACGCTGGTGGCGACTGCTGGTGCATCCGTCTTTATCGTGCCGGTCCTGAGCGCTCCCTTCTGCGGCGTCATCGGCGCAATGGCGTTCGGCCACGAGTACCGCTACGGGACGATCAAGCAGACCCTGACGGCCGTGCCGGACCGCATCCAGGCCTTCTTCGGGAAGCTCATCGTGCTGGTCGGCTGGCTGCTGACGTTGATGGTCGCCGTCGTGCTGGTCAACACGGTCATCGGCGCGCTGTTCCTCGACAATTTCTCCCTGGGCAGCGGGGCCGTTCGCCCGATCGTCGACTTCGTGCTCTACAACGTGGCGTTCGGCATCGCGGGCTTTGCACTCGCGGCCATCCTGCGCAACCTCGCCGGTGCGCTGGTAGCGGTGCTGGTCTACCCGTTCGTCGTGGAGCCGATCGCCTTCAGCATCGTCCGGATAGCCCATGTGGGCAGCTTCGGCCGGATCGCGAACCTGCTTCCCGCTGCCGCTGGTCGCCGGACGATCTTCTCGCCGTACGACGTGTTCGCCAACCCGTTCACCGACCCCACGACCAGAGTGGTGCACATCTGGGGGCTGGCGGCGAGCACTGTGGTGTTCTGGTCCGGGATGCTCCTCGTCGTTGCCGTCGCACTTGGGCTGTTTCTGCGACGGGACGCCTGAGCGGGTCCTAGCCTGAGCTATGCCCGACGCCGCTGAACCTTCGTACGCTGCAGGACCGCTCGACCCTCCACTGCTGGACCAGACGATAGGCGAGAACCTCGAGCGAACAGTCGGAGAACACCCAACGGCTGAGGCGCTTGTGGAGGTGGCCAGCGGGCGGCGGTGGACCTATCGGCAGCTCGATGATGCCGTCACCGACGTCGCGCGCGGCCTGCTGGCGGCGGGGATCGAGACCGGCGACCGAGTCGGTATCTGGGCGCCGAACTGTGCCGAGTGGACGCTCGTCCAGTACGCCACCGCCAAGATCGGCGCGATCCTCGTCACCGTCAACCCGGCCTACCGTACCCATGAGCTCTCGTACGTCATCAACCACAGCGGACTACGGCTGCTGGTCAGCGCGACGGGTTTTCGAGCCAGCGACTACCGAGCAATGGTCGAGGAGGTGTGGGCGGAGTGCACCGGGCTGGGCCAGGTCGTCTACCTCGGCTCTGACGACTGGGACGGCCTGCTCGCTGGGGGCCGGAGCGTGCCGGCGACCTCGGTGGCTGAGCGGTTGGCCGACCTCAGCCCGACCGACCCCATCAACATCCAGTACACGTCCGGGACGACCGGCTTCCCCAAGGGCGCCACCTTGAGCCACCGCAACATCTTGAACAACGGCTACCAGGTCACCGAGCTCATCGACTTCACCGCGGCTGACCGGCTTGCCATTCCGGTGCCGTTCTACCACTGCTTCGGGATGGTGATGGGGAACCTCGGCTGCACGAGTCACGGCGCGGCGATGGTGATCCCCGCCCCAGGGTTCGACGCCGGCGAGACGCTGCGGTCGATCCAGGACGAGCGCTGCAGCGGCGTCTATGGGGTGCCGACGATGTTCATCGCCATGCAGAGCCACCCCGACTTCGCGTCGTACGACCTCAGCTCGTTGCGAACCGGTCTGATGGCCGGCTCGCCGTGCCCCGTGGAGGTCATGAAGCGCTGCGTTGCCGATATGCACATGGCCGAAGTAGGCATCGCCTATGGCATGACGGAGACGTCGCCGGTCTCGACCCAGACCCGGCACAACGACGACCTGGAACGTCGGACGTCGACCATCGGGCGTGTCCACCCGCATGTCGAGATCAAGGTCATCAACCCGGTGAGCGGTGACGCGCTGCCACGCGGGGAGACCGGAGAGCTGTGCACGCGTGGCTACTCGGTGATGATCGGTTACTGGGAGCAGCCCGACAAGACGGCCGAGGCCATTGACACGGACGGTTGGATGCACACGGGTGACTTGGCGGTGATGCGCCCCGACGGATACGTCAACGTCGTCGGCCGCATCAAGGACATGCTGATCCGCGGTGGTGAGAACATCTACCCGCGAGAGATCGAGGAGTTCCTCTACACGCACCCGGACATCGAGGACGTCCAGGTGATCGGCGTGCCTGATGAGCGGTACGGCGAGGAGGTCTGCGCCTGGGTGAAGATGCGGGCCGGCGCAACACCCGTCGATGCGGAGACCATCCGGGCGTTTGCCACGGGCAAGCTCGCCAGCTTCAAGATCCCGCGGTACGTGATGGTGGTCGACGAGTTCCCGATGACGGTGACGGGGAAGATTCGCAAGGTGGAGATGCGCGAGCGAAGCGTCGAGGCGCTCGGATTGGCGCCTCCCCGCGTTACCGCCTGACCGGTGCCGTCAGTCAAGAGTCAGGTACGTGACGTCAGACAGTCCGCGGTAGCCGACGTACCCCCACCAGCGCTGTCGAGGGTCGAGCTTCGCCCAGCTTGCGACCACAGAGAACTGCTGGCCACCGGTGACCCCCACGGCCCGGGGCGTGATGTCCAGGCCAGGCTGGCGGTCGTGCGGCAGCACCCAGCTGGTGAGCACGGCTCGAGCGACGCCACCTCGGGCCGCCCGGAAGGCATTCACGTAGATCGAGTAGGTGCCCTGCTGCGGGTTGGTCAGTGTCATTGTCTTGTCCCTCGCCGTGCCTGTCGACGTGTCGACGAGGGTCGTGCCGCGGTAGACGTAGAAGTCGACGTCGTCACCGCGGCGCTGGGTGGTGACCTCGAACCGCGCTGCGGGGCTCCCGGCTGGCACGCTGACGGTCTGCAGAGCCGTCCCGTCGGACGTAGCCGGGCGCTGCGGATCGAAACCCAGGGGGTGCAGGGTGAGTCCGGTGGGGCTGGCGCCGACGAGCCCCGACGTCGAGACGTGGATGGTTCCGGTGACTCCGGCGAGTGCGAGCAGCGTGACGGAACCGCTCGCTCCAGACGCCGTGACCGCGGACGGTACCGCCGCGAGCTGTGGCCGGATGCTCAGCGGGCTTGTGACCGTGTGCCCGGCATCGTCGCGCCAGATGAGTGACCCGCTGGTGTACGCGTCGTACCTCGCCTGGCGGGTCGCGGTGAAGGCGACGGTGTAGGTCGCCGTCCGCCCAGGTGCAACCGTGATCGTGCTGGGGCTCACAGATGCGGCGACGCCACTGACCCCGCGAACGGTTGCCGTGTAGGTGTCGGTGGCCCGTCCCACGTTGGTGACGGTGCGCTGGACCGTCTGCCGGCCGACCAGGTCGCCGACGGAGATGGAGGGGAGGTTGGCGGCGCTGGGGTCGATCTGCGCGTCCAGCATTGCCGTCCAGGTGTCGCTCCCGCTGTCGTAAGCGAGCCCGGGCTGCAGGGCGGCGGGAAGGTTGAGCTCGCCGGCTCCAATGGCTAGCGAGGTGGCGCCCGCCGGCGGCGAGGCAGTCGTCACCATGGCCGACGCGACAGTTGCGGGACTCCACGTCGGGTTTGTCGCTCGAACGACGGCGGCAGCACCGGCGACCTGGGGCGCTGCGATCGACGTACCGGACGCGACCCCCCAGAGCGTTCCGGACGCTGACGCCGGGGAAGACGCCGACACGACGTTGACTCCCGGCGCCGTGAGCTCGGGCTTGATGAGGTCGCCTTCCCACGCCGACGCGGGTCCGCGTCCGGAGAAGCCGGCAACTGCCGGGAGTGCCGGCTGGTCGGTGACGCCGGCCAGCAGCCGAGCCGTCGCCGATGCTCCGGAGCGGGCGATGTATGCCCTGACCTGGCGGGCAGCAGCAACACCGAGGTGGACTGCCGGCACTCGTTGCAGATCGGCGTCGAGAGTGCCCGGCCGGGTGTTGATGAGCACCATCGCCGTTCCGCCCGCCTGGTCGACGCTGGCGCCCTTGCTGACACGCGAGGTCACTCCGCGCTCACAGACGACGATTGCGCCGTCGACTTTGCTGGCGTCGAGACTGTCGGGGTAGCACAACGACGCCCGGCGCTGCGGCACACCCGCTGCAGCCGCGTCCCCCGCCGAGATCAGACGCGCGGTGGCCACGTCCTTGTCGGACAGCATCGCCCCGAACAGAGTGCTCCCGTCACCGAGCCGGACGGCTCCGTGGAAAACGCTGTGGTTGGTGGCTCCAACCGTGGTCACCCACGGGCTCGGATGCTGGACGGAGCCGGCCGCGGGACCGCCGTTACCAGCAGACGCCACGACCGAGACATGTGCGGCTGCCGCGTTGAGAAACGCGAGCTCGACGGCGCCGGCCGGATCAGCGGGCGCGCCGCCTAGGGAGTAGTTGAGCACGTCGACTCCGTCGCGGACAGCCCGATCGATCGCTGCGACGGTGTCCGCGGTGTCGCACCCGTCGTGCGACGGCTCGGGAGCGGTCCAGCACGCCTTGTAGATGCTGAGGCCGGCGGCGGGGGCAACTCCGGAGATGTGGCCGAGGTCCTGTCCGGAGATCTGAGCGGCCACGCCAGCATTGCCGGCGGCGACCGCAGCGACGCTGGTGCCGTGGCCGCTGGCGTCTCGTGCGGAGAGGAAGTCCGACTCCGCGACATTGTCCACCCCGAAGCCCTGGACGAAGAACTGCGCCGCGAGCACCTTCGAGCCGCAGGTG
>JBBQKY010000086.1:0-10358 GCA_038327385.1 Propionibacteriales bacterium | reverse complement strand
CGGTGGCTGCCGCCGGCCGGTCAGCTGCTGGCGATGATGACCGTGAGCCGATCGAGCTGCATCGGCGCCACTGCTGTGTGCAGGCGGGTGATGTGCAGGACCTTTGCCAGCTTGACCGCCGCGGCCTTGAGCTGTGGCGGGTAGTAGACGGTGTCTGCCGGGATGTTGCCGTACCAGTTGTCCGTGGCGGTGACGTTCCAGCCGGCCCCTCGCAGGATCGCTGCCTTGCGGTCGGCAACCTCGGCGGGGACGCCCGTGTTGTTGAACACCCACACGAGAACCGACGGCACGGCCGGGAGCCTGGAGTGCGGCGGCTGCGCCGTGTGCGTCACCGGCGTTCCCGGCGTGGCGGTGGGCGTCGTCTGTGGCGGCCCGGGACGCACGACGCGGTGCTGAGCCTGCTGGGCGCTGCCACTGCCACCCGTCGAGACGACCGCATATCCGGCGGCTGCGGCAACGACGAACGCCATGCTGCCGAGTGTCACCACCGAGGGCAGTGCCACGGGTCAGACCTCGATCCCGAGGCGGCGCGCCGATCTCTGCCGCTGACGGGCCGCGCGGAGCCGGCGCAGCCGCTTCACGAGTAACGGGTCGAAGGCCTGCGCCTCGGGCTTGTCGATGAGGGCGTTGAGCACCTGGTAGTACCGCGTGGCCGACATGTCGAACTGCTCGCGGACGGCCTGCTCCTTCGCCCCGGCGTACTTCCACCACAGCCGCTCGAAAGCGAGGATCTGCTGGTCGCGAGGCGACAGCACGCCAACGCCGCGCGCTGGGTGGTCCGACATCGCGCTGTTCGCAGCGTCCATCCGTTCGACTCCTGGAAGGTACGTGGCGGTGGGATCGCGGCTCGCCCCATGCCGTAGCCCATCCTAGGCGACGAACTACATGCGTGTCATTCGCATGGCCGGGGTGTCACACATCCTTGCATGCAACGACGTACGACGAAGGGCCACCACTATGGTGGAGAAATGCCCGCCTCGCCGCTGAGCTCCTTCGTGGTCGTGGCGAACCGGCTTCCGGTGCACCGGGCACCGCGGAGCAGCGGTGAGGAGCCGCAGTGGAGACCGTCTCCCGGCGGTCTCGTGACCGCCCTGGAACCGGTGCTTCGCGAGCAGGACGGCGTGTGGGTGGGGTGGCCCGGCTCCTCCGTCGACAGTGAGGACGCCTTCGACGTGGACGGGCTGACGGTCCGGCCGGTCAACATCGGCGACGACGACTTCGAGCTGTACTACGAGGGCATGTCGAACGGCACGCTCTGGCCGCTCTATCACGACCTGGTGGCCAAGCCCAGCTTCCACCGCGAGTGGTGGGACGCCTACTCCCGCGTCAACCGGCGCTTCGCCACGGCGGCCGCCGAGTCGGCTGAGCACGGCGCGGTGGTCTGGGTGCAGGACTACCAGCTGCAGCTGCTGCCCGAGATGCTCCGCGAGGCGCGCCCGGACCTCCGGATCGGCTTCTTCCTCCACATCCCGTTCCCGCCGAGCGAGCTCTTCCGCCAGCTCCCCTGGCGCGACGCCATCCTGGAGGGCCTGCTGGGCGCAGACCTGGTGGGCTTCCAGCGGCCCGGTGACGCCTCCAACTTCGCGCGGCTAGTACGGCAACGCCTCGGCCACAAGACGCACCGGGACCGCATAGTCCTGGACAACGGACGCTGCGTCCGGGCCCGCAGCTACCCGATCTCCATCGACGTGCGGCAGTTCGAAGCCGTGGCCCGGACTCCCGAGGTCGAGGAGCGGGCCCGCGAGATCCGCAGTGAGCTGGGTGACCCGCGCTTCGTGCTGCTGGGTGTCGACCGCCTCGACTACACCAAAGGCATCCGCCAGCGGCTGCGTGCCTTCGGCGAGCTCATCGTCGACAACGACACCAGCGTCGAGGAGGCGGTGTTCGTTCAGGTGGCCTCCCCGAGCCGGGAGCGGCTCCAGCAGTACAAGGAGGTGCGGGACGACATCGACCGATGGGTCGGTCGGATCAACGGTGATCTCGGCTCCATCGGCCACCCGGCGATCCACTACTTGCATGCCTCCTACCCCCGAGAGGAGATGGTGGCGCTCTACCGGGCCGCCGACGTGATGGTGGTGACGCCCTTCGCCGACGGGATGAACCTGGTGGCGAAGGAGTACGTCACCTGCCGGTTCCGCAACAACGGGGCCCTGGTGCTCTCGGAGTTCGCCGGCGCGGCTGGCGAGCTCAAGCAGGCGTTTCTCGTGAATCCGTACGACATCAACGGGCTGAAGCGCGTCATGCTGGCCGCGATGCGGGCCGACCCCAAGGATCTGTCCCGACGGATGCGCGCGATGCGCAAGCAGGTCCGGGAGAACGACATCGCCTCGTGGGCCGAGAAGTTCCTGGCCGACCTCGGCCCCACGTCTCAGAGCGAGGATCTGCAGGCGGTAGCAGGTCAGCGGGGCTGACGCGTGACCCCCGCGCCGTTGCGAGACCTCGTTGCAGCCGACTGGGCGGAGGTCCTTGCCCCTGCCGAGCCGACGGTGGCCAAGCTGGGCGAGTTCCTCCGGCAGGAGACGAAGGCCGGATATCGCTTCCTACCCACCGGCGACAAGATCCTGCGCGCCTTCACTCAGCCGTTGGCTGAGGTGAAGGTGCTGATCGTGGGCCAGGATCCCTACCCGACGCCCGGCCATCCGGTGGGACTGTCCTTCTCCGTCGATCGCGGCGTACGGCCCATCCCGCGAAGCCTCGAGAACATCTACCGAGAGCTGCGGTCCGACCAGGGCATCGACCCACCGGAACACGGGGACCTCTCCGCATGGGCGAGGCAGGGCGTGCTGCTGCTCAACAGGGTCCTCACGGTCCGGGCCGGCTCGTCGGGGTCACACCGGGGGAAGGGCTGGGAGACGGTCACCGACTTGGCGATCGATGGGCTCGTACGACGACAGGCACCGCTGGTGTCGATCCTGTGGGGCCGAGACGCTCAGGTGCTCGCGCCAGCGCTCGCCTCGACGCCGATCATCGCGACCCCGCACCCGTCCCCGCTCTCCGCGTCGCGAGGCTTCTTCGGTTCCCGCCCGTTCAGCCGGGCGAACGACGCCTTGGTCGAGCTCGGTGGTACTCCGGTGGACTGGCGGCTGCCGTAGCCTCGCCGTACCCGCAGTCACCAGTCGAGAATCAGGAGCGGCCCGTGAGCCACCCGCCCGGGCTTGCCGTGATCCCGGCCGCCGATGCCCAGCGGCGTAGGGGGCTACGCCGGATGCGGCTGCTTGCGCTGTCCCTCCTCGTCTTCGCCGCCATCGTCTACCTGCTGACGCTGCATCATGGGGGAGTGTGGGGCTACCTGCACGCGACAGCCGAGGCGTCCATGGTCGGTGCCATCGCCGACTGGTTTGCCGTGACGGCACTCTTTCGTCATCCGCTTGGCCTGCCGATCCCCCACACTGCGCTGATCCCGGCGCGCAAGCAGGCGCTGGCGCGAAGCCTGCAGGAGTTCGTCACCGAGAACTTCCTGTCGGAGGCGGTGGTACGAGGCCGGGTCGCGCAGGCCCGCATCTCACACCGGCTCGGAGTGTGGGTCCAGGAGGAGGAGCACAGCGCGCGCGTCGTCGATGAGGCCGCCGCAATCGTACGGGCGGCTCTGCTGCGCATCGACGACCAGGACGTTGCCTCGCTCGTCGAAGACGAGCTGTTGCCGCGGGTAGCGGAGGAGCCGCTGAGCGTCCTGGCGGGCCAGCTCCTCAACGAGATCCTTGCGGAGGGCGCGCACCGTGGGCTCGTCGACCTGGCCTTCACGGAAGCCCACACCTGGCTGGCCGACAACCCCGAGACCGTGGCCCGCATTCTGAGCTCCCGAGCGCCATGGTGGACGCCGCTGTGGCTCGACGAGAAGGTGATCAACAAGCTGCACGAGGAGGCGCTGGCGTGGGTCCGCGAGATACGGGACGACCCTGAGCATGCCGCCAGGCGCGCCCTCGACGACCTGCTGGAGCAGCTCGCCAGGGATCTGCAGACCGACCCGGACACCATCGAGCGGGCCGAGCGGCTCAAGCGCCGCATGCTGGCCCAGCCTCAGGTCGTGGTCGTCGCGATGTCGCTGTGGGACGCGCTGCGACGGGTGCTGGTCAACGCGCTGGAGGATGCCGAGAGCGGCCTGCGCCGGCGCGCGGTGACGGCGCTCAGTGACTTCGGCGCTCAGGTCGTCGGGGACGAGTCTCTGAGCCGGCGCCTGGACGGCCACGTCGAGGACGCCGTGGCCTACCTCGTCGGCCGTTACGGCAGCGAGCTGACGACGGTGATCACCGAGACGATCGACAGGTGGGACGGCCGGGAGGCAGCCGATCGCATCGAGCTGCACGTCGGACGCGACCTGCAGTTCATCCGCATCAACGGCACGCTCGTCGGCGGGCTGGCCGGGCTGCTCATCTATACCCTGGCCCAGCTGCTGTGACGGTCACACCACCTCGGCGCCAGGTAGGGCGCTACAACGCCGAGTAGGCCGTCAGGGGGTTCCACGTGACGACGCCGACCCGGTCCTTCCAGGTGGACCACGCCGCACTCATCCGCACAACGAGATCGGGGTGCTGCAGCGCCAGGTCGGAGCTCTCGGTGCGGTCGGCGGTCATGTCGTAGAGCTGCCACTGCCCCGTGCCACCGTCGTCCACGATCTTCCAGCTGCCGTACCGGACCGCCCGATGCCCTTCGAACTCCCAGAACAGCCACCGCTCGGCGTCGAAGTCGGCTGCGTCTGGTGCTGCGGTGAGCACGTTCGCAAAGCTCTGACCCTCCAACGGATGCACGGGATTGCCTTGGTACGTCGCTGGGTATCCCGCCTGCGCGAGCTCGGCGAACGTCGGCATGAAGTCCATCAGGTGCAGCGGCCGGTGGTCGATCCCGCCGGCAGGCAGCGTTGCGGGCCACGACGCGATGAACGGGGTGCTGATCCCGCCTTCCTCCACCCACAGCTTGTAACGGCGAAACGGTGTCGCACAGGCACTGCCCCAGGGCTTCCCGTAGCTGCAGAAGGTGTCGCTCGAACCCGGGAAGATCGACGGGTCGTTGCCGCTCCGGACCGGCCTGCCGCTGCGGGTCAGCGCCTGCGCATGAGAATTCGGGAGGATGGTCTCGGCGGACGCGCCGTTGTCGCCGAGGAAGAGCACCAGGGTGTCATCGAGGATCCTGAGCTGCTCGAGGGTGTCGAGGAGCTTGCCGATGCCTCGGTCCATGATGTGCACCTGCGCGGCGTACACCTCCATCCGCGCCGACTGCCAGTCCTTGCCACCAACGTCCTTCCAGGGCTGCACCTCATCGGCGCGCGGTGCAAGGGGCCAAGCCGGGTCGATGATGCCGAGCTCCTTGCCGCGCGCGTAGCGGGAGGCGCGAAGCTCATCCCACCCCGACCGGTAGGCACCGTGGAACATCGAGATGTCCTCATCTGGAGCCTGCAGGGGGAAGTGTGGTGCCGTGTAGGCGGTGTAGACGAAGAACGGGTCCGCGCTCTGGGCGAAGCTCTGGATCTGCTTACGGGCAAAGGATGTGATCGCGTCCGTCATGTAGAAGTTTGGGTCCGGAGAGACACCGATCTGCTTGCCGTCGAGGAACCGGTCCGTGGTGAAGTAGCCGTTTCCGCCGATCTCGCAGAAGGAGCGGTCGAACCCGCGGGCGGGCGGCTCCGCGGCGGGGTTGCGCCAGTCGGAGACGTGCCACTTCCCGGAGATCGCGGTCTGGTAGCCGGCGCTCTTCAACACCTCGGCGAGCGTGACACAGCTGTCGTTGAGGTGACCCAGGTAGCCGGGCGGGCCATAGTCGCGCGTGTAGTAGCCGACACCGGCCTGGGTCGGGTAGAGGCCGGTCAGCAGGGACGCACGACTGGGGCAGCACATCGGGTTGGTCAGCAGCTGGGTGAACCGGCGGCCGCCGGCGGCTAGCCGGTCGAGGTTCGGCGTGGGGATCTCGCCACCGAAGCAGCCGAGATCGGTGTAACCGATGTCGTCGGAGACGATCAGCACGATGTTCGGGCGTCTGCGCGCCTGCGGGGGCACGGGAAGGGACGACGGTGGTGCCACCGATGGGGAGCCCGTGCACCCGGCCAGCGCTACTCCCGCAACCGCGGCGCCGGAGGCCTGCAGCAGCCGACGGCGGGAAAGCTCGCTCATCTACCCGACTTCCCGGATGTCGATCATTCCGCGAACATACGTCAAGGCTCAAGCGTCCATGAAATAACGGCCGGTAGGCCAAGAGGGGACTGAGCGCCCGCTGTGAAGTGCCCAAGAAAGGTCCGTCGAGCCATTGACGAGGACTGGATCAGCCGACCTCTGACATAGTCTTGCGTCGCCCAACCCGTCCCCAAAACAGCAGGCCGGAGACCATCGATGACGGACATCACGCGACGCAGGGTCCTTCAGGGATCAGGCGCCGTCGTGGCGACCCTCGCGCTCGGTGCCTGCAGCAACAACACCGCCGAGAGGACGGTTTCCGCCACGCCGAAGACCGTCCCGACCCCCGGCACGACCACCCCCCCACCGGGCCCGCTGGCGAAGCGGCCGAACATCGTAGTGATCCTCGCCGACGACATGGGCTACGCCGACCTGGGCTGCTGGGGCTCGGAGATCCAGACGCCCAACATCGACAGGCTGGCCGACAACGGCTGGCGGTTCACCCAGATGCACAACAACCCGCGGTGCACGGTGACCCGGGCCTCCCTACTCACGGGGCTTTACCCGACCCAGGCAGGACTCGGCTTCAACACCGGGAACTACGGGAGCCCGGAGTACCAGGGTTACCTCAACGACAGCTGCGTCACCCTCGGCGAGGCGCTCGGCGCAGCCGGCTACCGAACGGCAGTCGCCGGCAAGTGGAACGTGGCTCCGTGGGGAAGGCAGACGCCAGCGCTTCCCGCACAGCGCGGCTTCGAGCGGTCGCTGTGCGACGTTGGCGGCGAGGCGCTGTCGTACTTCGACACGGTGAGGTATCTGAACGGCGCCGTCATCGGCCGGTCCAAGGACCCTACCTACTACTTCACGGACTCCATCACGGGTTTCTGCGTGGGCAGCATCAAGGAGTTCCATGCAAGCGGCGACCCGTTCTTCATCTACGCCGCCTACACCGCCCCGCACTTCCCGCTGCAGGCCCCGGTCGGCGACATCCAGAAGTACGCCGGCAAGTACGCCATGGGCTGGGACGCGCTGCGCCAGCGCCGGTACGAGCGAGGCAAGGCGGCTGGGGTCATCGACCCGGCCTGGACGCTTCCACTCCCTGGGCCGGGTACGACGCCGTACGACAAGGCTGCCGACCCTGCCTGGGAGCAGCGCCGGATGGAGGTCTATGCCGCGCAGGTCACGATCATGGACGAGGGCGTCGGCAAGATCGTCCAGACGCTCGAGCAGCTCGGGATCGCCGACAACACGCTGGTGATGTTCCTCAGCGACAACGGCGCCTGCGCAGAGCTCGTGCACACGCACAATAAGCATGCCCAAACCCTTACCCGCAACGGCAAGACGATGATTCCCGGCAACGTCCCCGGCGTGCTGCCGGGGCCGAGCAACACGTTCCAGAGCTACGGGATCGACTGGGCCAACACCAGCAACACGCCGTTCCGGATGTACAAGCGCTACACCGAGGAGGGCGGTATCTCGACTCCCCTGGTGGTGTCGTGGCCCGGCACGCTGCCCAAGGGCGGGTTGGACCATCGGTTGCTGCACGTAATGGATCTGATGCCGACGTTTCTCGACCTCGCCGGAGCCACCTACCCGAAGACCCGCGACGGTCTCGCGATCACGCCCGTCGAGGGGCAGAGCTTCGCCCCTGTGCTTGCCAACGTGGCGGACCAGGCCAGCTGGTCTCGGCAGGGGACGCTCTTCTGGGAGCACATGGGCCACCGCGCGGCCCGCGCGGGCGACTGGAAGGTCGTCACCGATCAGCCTGTGGGCGGCTGGGAGCTCTTCGACCTGGCCGCCGACCGGACGGAGACCACCAACCTTGCGGCGCGGAACCCGGCCAAGCTTGCCGAGCTGTCCGCAGAGTACGACGCCTGGCAGGCCCGTGTCGGTGTGCGCACCTGGAGCGAGACGACCGGCTACGCGGCTTGACTCAGCGGTCGCCGAGCTCGTCGTCCATGTCGAACGCGGTCGGATCGAAACCGTCGAAGTCGTCGTCGTCGTCGGTCACCTCTGCCGCGCTGGATGCCGCTGCTGCCTTCTGTGCCGCCTTGCGCGCCGCCGCCTTCTTCCCTGGCCCGGCGGCACCGCGCTTGCCCGTGCCCTTGCCCTTGCCTTGCCCAGGACCGCGGCGCCCGCCCCCCCTGCTGGGCGCCTCGGTGGACATGCTCGCCGACGACGCGTCGGGGTCGTTTGGCTCACCTGACTCGCCTACGTCGCCAGCGTCGCCGAGCACCTTGCGTGACCGGTCGAGGTCTCGCTCGAGCCGCGCGATACGCAGCACCAGCTTCGCGATCGCCTGCGGGACGGAGTCCGGGATGGGGTGTTGTGGTCCCGTGCTGTCGCCGGCGTCCGGGTCGCCCTTGTAGGGAGCCACGCGGAGGTCGTCGAGGTCGCCGATGATCCGCACGCCGCTTGCCGCGACGGCATCCACCATCTCGTCGGCCCGGCGGCGGATGCTCTCATGCGAGCTCGCTCCGAGAGTCGGCCGGTCAGGTTGGCCCCCGGACTCGGGCGCCTGGCGCAACAGCCGGTTGGCGAGGTACTTGTTGACCAGCAGGCGGTACTCGAGCGCGTCGAGTGGCTTGCGCACCTTCATGTTCACCTCGCGCAGCATCTCCGTCTCCGCATAGCTCAACGAGATGTTGCTTTTGGCAGTCGGCTGCTGGTCGTACCGGGAGCCATCGATGCCGACGGCCTCGGAGAACCGCTGCCAGAGCAGGTCGCTCGGGGCCCCCGAGGGCGGCACCGTCACCAGGACGATGTTGTCCAGCCCGAGTGCGGCAGCCCAGTGGTCGATGATCTGCGCGACGTCGTGGTGTTTCCAGAAACCTTTGCTGTAGCGGTGCTCGGAGCCGCTCTCCTGACCGGGTCCTTCGAGCAGCAAACGCACATACTCAGGGAACGGCCACCGACCGCCGTTCTTGATGACGGTCTGCCAGTGCGACGGAATGACCCGCCCCAGGTCACGGTTGGTGATCACGACCTGGGTCCGGCCTCGTGGCAGGGTGTCGATGACCCCCTTCGCCTGATCGGCCGACGCGCCACTCAGGAACTCCTGCGAGACCAGGACAGAGGTGCCCTGCCAGCTTTCGGCGACGTTGAGGAAGCGTGCCCAGGCGCCCTCGACCTGCTGCTCCTTGCCCGTACCCCGGTGACCGAGGGCGTCCACGGCGGCGGGCACAAGAGAGCGGGGGATGAGGACGCCGTCACGGCCCAGCAGTCGCTTGTTCTGGCGGAGAATCGCTTGGATGTACGAGGTGCCGCTCTTCATAGTGCCGATGTGGAGGATGACTTCGGCGCGGTTGTCCGATTCGGTCGTCATGGCGACGCTGGCTCCTCGTGGTGGGGCCCGGCTGCGTGAGCCAGCTCGTGGCGGTTCAGACCCAGGGATGGTAGATCAGGCTCAGAGACTACGACAAGGCGTAGCCGGTGTGCCCGGGGCGAGGCGTCACCACGTTTGGTCGCGCAGCGCAATGGGCACTAGAGCACGTCATATCGGGCGCGCGGAAGACGGCCGAGGGGACACGACCGAGCGAGGTATCGATGGCAGACAGGGCCAGCGGGGCTACCGACAAGAGCGCACTCCGGTCGGGCGAGGCCGAAGGCACGTCCGGCGACACGACGTCGACGAGCAGCGACCTCGGCCACCATGCCGAGACGCCGAGCGACATCCCCGCAAAGGGCTGGCTCCAGATCACCCGCCGCAGTCTGAAGGAGATCGCCGACGACCACCTGACGCTCATCGCCAAAGGGGTTGCCTACTCGTGGTTCATGGCGCTGTTTCCCGGCCTCATCGCGGCGATCTCGATCTACGGCCTGGTCACCGACCCGGCGGAGGTCAACAGCCAGGTTGCGAACTTGTCGTCCAACCTGCCAACGTCGGCCCAGCATCTGCTGAGCACCCAGATGCGCTCGTTGGCGAACACGTCCGGAGGCGCGCTCAGCATCAGCCTGATCATCAGCATTGCGCTGGCGTTGTGGAGCGCCTCGGCGGGTATGGCCGGTCTGGTGGAGGCCCTGAACATCGCCTACGACGAAGACGAGGAACGCGGTTTCATCATCAAGCGAGGGCTGGCCGTCCTGCTCACGGTCGGCTTCCTTGTCTTCCTCGCGGTCACCATTGGCTTGATCGGAGTCTTCCCCTTCGTCACCTCCCTGCTAGGCAACAGCATCGTGGTGCGGATCCTGCTGGAGATCGCCCGCTGGGCGGTGCTGCTGGGTGCGGGGATCCTGGCTCTCGGGCTGCTGTACCGC
>JBBQKY010000085.1:0-10529 GCA_038327385.1 Propionibacteriales bacterium | reverse complement strand
CGGGCCTCGGCCGCCACCGCGATGTTGCGTTGCATGCCGCCGAACACGATGCCGTGGAACGGCGCGATCACCCACCAGTACAGCTGACCCGGGAGCCCACGCGGATGGAAGAGCGCCCGCTGCCGGAACAGCGTCCGGCCGCTCTCGTCGGCGTCGATGGAGAGCTCGAGCCAGGCGGATCCGGGGAGTCGCATCTCGGCCCGCAGCCGGAGTAGCCGAGGCGCGTCACGCTCCTCAACCCGCCACCAGTCCAGGACGTCTCCCACGGAGAGGTGGACCGGGTCACGACGCCCACGGCGCAGGCCTGGACCGCCGACCAGCTTGTCGAGCACCCCGCGGACCCGCCATCCCAGGCCCCACGAGTACCAGCCGGTTTCCCCGCCGATCCCTTCGATGACGTCCCACAACGCCTGCGGGCTCGCATCCACTGCGCGCTCACGGTCGTCGACGAACAGCGAGCCGCCCGACCAGTCCGGGTCGCTGGGGAACGGGTCACTCGGGGCGCCGGCGGTGGCGGCGGACGTCCACGAGGTCGAGACGTCCAGGTCTCGGATCCTGGCCAGCGCCAGCCCGACCGCCCGGTCGAAACCGGTCAGGCCCTCGGGCGGCAGGTCGACGTACTCGTCGATGTCGTGTTCCTTGCACACCACCTCGTGGATGAGGCTCTCGACGAGCGGGCGCGCGATGCTGTTCGGGACCGGAGTGACCAGGCCCACCCAGTGGCTCGACAGCGACGGGGTCAGCAGGGGAAGGGTCTTGATGCGGCGCTTCGGCAGCCCCGCGACAAGCGCATAGCGCTGCATCATCTCGCGGTAGGTGAACACGTCCGGACCGCCGATGTCGAACGCGCGGTTGACCGCGGGCGGCATCTCCGCGGGGCCGACCAGGTAGCGCAGCACGTCGCGCACCGCGATCGGCTGGATCCGGTTGTCCAGCCACTTGGGCGTCACCATCACCGGCAGCCGCTCGGTGAGGTAGCGCAGCATCTCGAAGGACGCCGACCCGCTCCCCAGGATCACGGCGGCTCGCAACACTGTCGTCGGCACCCCGCTCGCGAGCAGGATGTCGCCGACCTCCTTGCGGGAGCGGAGGTGCGGCGACAACTCCTCCCCCTCCGGGAACAACCCTCCGAGGTAGACGATCCTGCTGACGCGTACCTCCGCAGCCGCTCGCGCGAACCTCTGCGCGGTCGCCCGGTCCCGGTCCTCGAACCGCGTGCCGGTTCCCAGTGCATGGATGAGGTAGTAGGCAACATCGACGCCGGCTAGCGCGGCACGCAGGTCGGCCTCGTTGTCGGCATCACCTTCGACGACGTCGACCGCGTCCCGCCACGTCCGGTCCGTGAGGCGCTCGGGATGACGGGCCAGCGCCCGGACCGCGAACCCGGCGTCCAGCAGAGCGGGCACCAACCGACCGCCGATGTAGCCGGTCGCGCCGGTGACCAGGGCGAGCCGACGGCCGGGGCTGGGCTCCGCTGTCATGCCGCAATCTTGTCAGACGGAGCGGAGCGGTCCGGTGTGAGTCAGCCCTTCGAGGACTCCAGCCACCGCGTCCTCGTCGTTGCTCGAGCAGGTGTACGTCGCTTCCCGGAGCACGTCCGGGTGGGCGTTCGCAACGGCGTACGACGTCCCGGCCCATCTCAGCATCGGCAGGTCGTTGGGCATGTCACCGAAGGCGACGACCCGGTCGGCGGAGATGCCCCAGTCCGCACACCAGTCGGCCAGCACGGCAGCCTTCGTGACACCCGGCGCACTCATCTCTGCGAGCCCCTCGGAGCCGGAGAAGGCGACAACCGCGAGGTCACCGACGACAGACGTGACCGCCGCGAGGAAGTCTGCGTCATCGAGCACCGGCGGCCGGGCCAGGAGCTTTCCCGGCAGGTCCGCTGCGAGCAGGTCGGCGATGTCCGCGACCGGAGTTCCTTCCGGTGGGGTGTACATGTCGACGTACGTCGGCTCCATACCGAAGCCGACCCGCGTCTCCACGGCGAACGAGATCCCCGGCACAGCCTGCCGCAGCAGAGAGACGACCTCGGCGACGGTTTCGCGCGACATCGTCCGCTCAGAGAGCACCGTGCGGTTCGAGACGTCGTAGCTGAAGGCGCCGTTGGAGCAGATGGCCACGCCGTGGTCGCCCACCACCGAGAGGAGGTGGTCAACCCAACGCGGCGGCCTCGCGGTCGCGACGACGAAGCGCACGCCCGCCTGTTGCACCGCGGCCACCGCATCGACGGTGCGCTGCGACACCGTGCCGTCAGAACGAAGCAGCGTCCCGTCGAGGTCCGACGCGACGAGCAATGGGACCTCGCTCACCGGGCCGAGGCTGCGAGCTGGCCGCAGGCTCCGTCTATCTCGCGACCCCTCGTGTCCCGAACGGTCGTCGGGATGCCCTTGTGCTGAAGGCGTCTGACGAACTCGGCCTCGTCCTCGGGTCGGGAAGCGGTCCACTTGGAGCCAGGCGTCGGGTTGAGGGGGATGAGGTTGACGTGGACCCAGCCCCAGTCTCCGAAGGACCGCAGCACGTCGCCCAGCAGGTCCGCCCGCCAGGACTGGTCGTTGACGTCCTTGATCATGGCGTACTCGATCGAGACCCTTCGACGGGTGACGCGGGCGTACTCCCAGGCAGCCTCGACGGCATCGGCAACCGTCCACCGCGTGTTGATCGGCACCAGCTCGTTGCGCAGCTCGTCGTCAGGGGCGTGCAGGGACAGCGCCAGCGTGACGGGAACCCCCTCCGTCACGAGCTGGCGCATCCGCGGTACCAGCCCCACGGTGGACACCGTGACTCCTCTGGCGGACATGCCCAGACCCTCGGGAGCCGGGTCGGTCAGCCGACGTACGGCCTCGACGACCGCCCGGTAGTTCGCCAACGGCTCCCCCATGCCCATGAAGACGACGTTGGAGATGCGGCCGGCTCCACCAGGAACGTCACCGCGGCTCAGCGCCCGCGCACCGGCGACGACCTGCTCGACGATCTCCGCGGTGCTCATGTTGCGCTGCAGACCGCCTTGTCCGGTCGCGCAGAACGGGCAGGCCATGCCACAACCCGCCTGCGACGACACGCAGATCGTGGTCCTGGACGGATAGCGCATCAGGACGGACTCGACGAGGGCGCCGTCATGCAGCCGCCACAGCGTCTTTCGGGTGGCTCCGCCGTCCGCCGTGGAGGTGTGAAGGGCTGTCAGCAGCGGAGGCAGCAGGGCCGCGCCGACCTGGGAGCGCAGGGCCGCCGGCAGGTCCGTCATCTTCGCCGCGTCGTTCTCGAAGCGTCCGAAGTACTGGCGCGACACCTGGCTGGCGCGGTAGCCGGGCAGGCCGGCAGCCTCGACCGCAGCACGCCGCTCCGGTCCGGTCATGTCTGCCAGGTGCCGCTGCGGCTTGCTGGCGCGCCGTGGCTCATCGAACACCAACGGAAGCGACCCTGCCGGGCCGGCCTCGCCGACGACGTGGTCAGGGGTCGTGGACATTGCCGTCAAGTCTCTCATGCAGCCCAATGACCCCACGGCATCGTGATTCCGCCCCGCCCGGTGAGGCAGCAGTGGTCGGGCAACAGCATCCGCTGCCAGCCGCGCACGTCTGGAGGGGTGTTGGTCAGGGCTGTCACCAGCATGGTCATCGCGGTGCCGTGACCGACCAGCACGACGTCGCGCCCGCCAGCCTCCGCCACTGCCCTCTCTGCGACGGCCACCATCCTGGCCTGGGCCGCGCGAAGGGGCTCCCACCCCGGAGCGGCTGGACTGTCGAGGTCGGCGAAGGACTCGAGAACGCGGCCCAGGAAGGCGTCGGTGGCGAGCAGCTCACCGTCTCGGCCCGCTTCTCGCAGGTCGTCGTCGAGCCGGACAGGTGTGTCGGTCAGCAGCGCGGCCGTCGATGCCGCCTTCGGCTCCGGCGAGCTCACCCAGAGTGCGTGTGCCGGGAGGACGCCAGACCTCCGCAGCGCCTTGACTCGCGCGGCCGCTCCGGCCGACAGCTCCCACTCCCACGGTGGGCGCGTCGCGTCCTGTCGTGGTTCGCCATGTCGTACCAGGTGCATCGCGACCACGGAACCTCCCACTCAGCCGTCGGCGTCATACGACTGCGGCGACAGCTCCTCAACCGCGCTTCCCCGACGTGTTGTGACGTCGGTGCCATCGGCGTAACGCTACGGCGCAAGCGGCGCCGCGGCTGCGGATACCTGATGCCGCTGCGCCATAGTGAGCCGATGACCCAGTACGGCGACCTCCTGCCCGCCAGCGCCGAGATCACCAGCGCCGCCAACGCACGCGTGAAGCGGCTGGTTGCCCTGCGCAAGCGAAGCGCCCGTGACGCGGAGGGAGTCACGGTCGTGGAAGGGCTCGCCGAGCTCACGCTGGCGGTCGGGGCGGGCGTGCGGGTGCAGACCCTCTACGTCTGCCCGAGCCTGACGCGTGACCCCTCCGGCCGCGGCCTCCTGGACGTTCTCGGCACAGCCGGCACAGAGGTGGTTCGGCTGGGTAAGGCGGCGTTCGCGAAGGCGTCCTACCGGGAGTCGCCCGACGGGTGGCTCGCCGTCGTACCGGATCCGACGCTGGCCCTGGCGGAGCTCGAGCTGAGCGAGCGGCCGCTCGTCCTCATAGCTGAGTCCGTCGAGAAGCCCGGCAACCTCGGTGCGATGCTCCGCACGGCGGACGCGGCCGGTGCCGACGCGGTGATCGCGGCGTCTGGGGTGACCGACTGGGGGAACCCGAACGTCGTTCGGGCGAGCAAGGGCACCGTGTTCAGCGTTCCCGTTGCGTCCGGCACGTCGGAGCAGGTCCTTGCGTGGCTGCTCGGACACAAGCTCCCAACCGTGGTAGCCACTCCAGACTCCGCGACGTTGTACACCGACCTCGACCTCACAGGTGGCGTCGCGATCGTGTTGGGCGCCGAGCACTCGGGTGTGAGCGACATCTGGCCCGCCGTCGCCGGCGCGACAGTTCGCATCCCCATGGCGGGCCAAGTCAACTCGCTCAACGTCGCGACATCCGCGGCCGTCGTCATCTTCGAGGCCGTCCGTCAGCGCGCGATCGCCGATTCGTCTGCGGCCAAGCACCACGCTTTGCCGTCAGAACCGCAGACGAATCGTGGGGGAGGGGGATGAGGGGGTCAGTGCTCGAGGATGGCTACCCGTCCGTCGGTCCCCGATCCCCAGCAGTCTCCCCCTCGCGTGCACGAGATGGCGTCGTAGCGCGCGTCGTCGAAGTGGTACCAGCGCACACCACCGCTGCGGCTGAGGTCGCTGCCGGTCTGGCCGACGGCCACGACCAGCTTCGGCGCGACGTAGTCGACGCCGGAGCGGTAGCCCGCCACCGGCCGGCCGCTGCGCACCCAGGTCCGACCGCCGTCGGTCGACGTCGCTGCGGCGTGCGCCCCGGCTCCTGGCCTGAGGAAGTCCCCACCGACGGCGACACCGTTCAGCATGCCCTTGAACGCTATCGAGTAGATGCCCGCCGTGGACCCGCCGCGGATGGGCGTCCTGGTGACCCGCCAGTTCAGCCCCGCGTCATACGTGTGGAAGACCCGGGGATGCGGACCGCCGGAGGCCATCCAGAACTGATGGTCCGGCCCGGCGACGATGCAGGTCCCGGAGGCAGCGAAGGCGAACTCACCCGCCAGCGCCTTGGGCATCCACTCGGGGATGAGTAGATGCCAGGTCTGGCCGCGGTCCGTCGAGGTGACGAGACGGAAGTGACCGTTGACCGGGTCGCTCATCGCCAGACCGATGCCGTCGGAGGAGAAGGCCATGCAGTCGTAGAACGCGTTGCTGTTGTGGTTCGTGAAGGTCCGCACCCAGGACGCACCGCCGTCGTTCGTGGTGAAGATCCCGGAGTGTTTGCCCGGGCCGATCGACAGTGCCACGGCGTGCAGGGCGTCCCACGCCTCGATGTCTCGAAGGGCCAGTCCCGCGGCAGCAGCCGGCGACACGTCCTGCCAGGTCCGGCCGCCGTCGGTGGTGCGCAGCACAGTCCCGGTCTCGCCGCTCACCCAGGCGACGCTGCTGCTGACTGCCGCCACTCCGCGGAACTCGTCCGTGCTGCCGGTCGGCGTCACCCGCCAACTGACCGGGACGCCGGGGTATGAAGGACTCCCGCCGGCCTGACCGATCGCCGGACCGCCTCCGCCGGTGGGCACGTTGCGCGCCTGTGCCTGGGTAGGCATTGCCAGCGCGGTGAGGACGACAGCGGCGCCTGCAGCGGCCGCGAAGCGAGAGATGACCATAGGCTGAGACTAGGGATCGACACCCGATCCGGCAATGGCAGCTTCCGGCCGCTTCACCCACGCCAGTAGGACGGAGGAGGGATGTCCGATGCCGGCTCCCCCACCCTCCATGGCGGCCTGCCCAGGTCGCGGGGGCCGGCGGCTTCTGCTGTGCTCGTCCTGCATGGTGGCCGTGAGACCAGCGAGCAGGTGACTGCCGGCAACCAGCTCGCGGTATTGCGCATGCTGGACATGTACGTCGGTCTGCGTCGCCAGAGCTCATCGGCCGCTGTGTACCTGCTCAGGTACCGGGTCCGCGGCTGGAACGCCGATCCGGCTGGCCGCGCCGAGCCTGCGCCCGTCGCCGATGCGCGCTGGGCGATCGACCGGATCGTCGACCGTCATGGCGCCGTTCCGGTCGTGCTGCTTGGACACTCGATGGGCGGTCGGACCGCCTTCGCCGTAGCAGACGATGCCCGCGTCGTCGGCGTGTGCGCGCTGGCGCCGTGGTTGCCCGCCGGCGAGCCGCTGCCGCCGGTCCACCCCGACCAGCGCCTTGTGATCGCACACGGCGCGGCGGACCGTACGACGTCGCCGACAGCCAGCCTGAACTACGCGCAACGGCTTCGTGCAGCCGGCGCGTCGGCGGCGCGCTTCGAGCTGGCCGGCGGACGGCACTCGCTGCTCGAGAACGCGGTGCTTTGGCACCGGTTCGCCGTGGGGGTGAGCCTCGGCCTCCTCGGGGATGGCGAGCTCCCCGCGGCAGTGGCTGCCGCGCTCGACGATGCCAGCTCGAGCAGCCTGACAGTGCCGCTCCAAGACAGTGCCGCTCCGAGACGCCTTCCCTAGTTGAGCCCGTCCGGCGACACGGCGCTCAGGCTCGGCCGGCGGTCAGCACGAAGGTCAGCACGACCCACACGACCCCGACGCTGGCGAGGAGGGAGTCCAGGCGGTCCATGATCCCACCGTGGCCGGGCAGGATGGAGCTCATGTCCTTGACGCCGAGGTCGCGCTTGATCAGCGACTCGGCCAGGTCCCCGAGCGTAGCTGCCACGACCACCAGGGCACCGAGGAGGAGCCCCACCCACCAGGCGCCGTCGAGCAGCGTCGTCACGCAGACGATCCCGGCGACGACGCAGGCGGCGGCGGAGCCGGCGAAGCCCTCCCACGTCTTCTTGGGGCTGATCGACGGCGCCATCAGGTGCCTGCCGAACACGACGCCCACGGCGTACCCGCCGATGTCGGATGAGACGGTGACGAGGAAGAACGTGATGACCCGCCCCACGCCGTCGTCGGCGGCGAGCAGCAGCGCGACGAAGCCCGCGAAGAACGGCGCGTACACAAGACAGAACACGCTGGCGGTGACGTCGCGGACGAAGCCATCCTGACCCCGCGGCATCCGCCACAGGGTGGCGGCCAGCGCCGTGGCCGCGAACGCGACGAGCAGCACTCTGGTGCCCCCGTAGTAGGCGCCAGCTTGCATGCCGGTGGAGCCCAGCACCATCAGCGCCAGCGGGGTTCGCGTCCCCCGTAGGGCGAGCACGGAGGACAGCTCCCACAACGCGACACCGATCGCTGCTGCCACCACGACCAGGAACAGGGCCTTGTAGATGACAAGGGACCCGACGATGACGATGCCGAGTGCTACCGATACCGCGATGGCGGCGGGGAGGTTCCTACCGGCTCTGCCGGGAGCACCGGCGGTGGCGCCGTTGATGGCTGTCACTGTCGTCTCGGCGGGCGCAGCTCAGACCGCGAGGAGCTCGGCTTCCTTGTGCTTGAGCACGTCGTCGATGGCATCAACGTGCTGCTTGGTCATGCCGTCCAGGCGCTTCTCCGCCCCCGTGACCTCGTCCTCGCTGAGGTCGCCGTCCTTCAACGCACGCTCCAGCTGCTGCTTGGCGTGCCGGCGAATGTTGCGCACGCTGACCTTCGCGTCCTCCGCCTTTGTCCTGGCCAGCTTCACATAGTCGCGGCGGCGCTCCTCGGTGAGCTCCGGCATCACCACCCGCAGCGAGTCGCCGTTGTTCGTGGGGTTCACCCCGAGGTCGGAGTCACGGATAGCCCGCTCGATGGCACCCAGGGCCTGCCTGTCGTAGGCGTGGATCGTCACGGTGCGCGGCTCCGGGTTCGTGAAGGACGCCAGCTGCTGGATGGGCGTCGGGGTGCCGTAGTAGTCCGCGGTCAGCTTGGCGAACATGGCCGGATGGGCACGCCCCGTCCGAATCGTGCCGAAGTCGTCCTTGGCCACCTCGACGGTCTTGCCCATCTTCTGGTCGGCGTCGCGCAGCGTCTCGTCGATCACTTCCGGCTCCTCCCGTTCGTCCTAGGTCACAGTCGTCGCAGGTGGCACGTCTGCATCGCGACGTACCGGACGGCTCATCGTCGCAGCCTCGTCGTTGCCCACGTAGGTGCCGATCTTCTCACCCTGCACCAGCCTCGCGATGGCACCCTCGTCCTTCATCCCGAACACGATCATCGGCATGGCGTTCTCCATGCACAGCGCGAACGCCGTTGCGTCCGCCACTCTCAGGCCGCGCCGGAGCGCGTCGCTGTAGCTGAGCGTGTCGAGCTTGGTGGCCGTCGGGTCCTTTCGTGGGTCGGCGGTATAGACCCCGTCGACGCCGTTCTTGCCCATCAGGACGACGTCGCACTTGGTCTCGAGGGCGCGCTGGGCAGCGACAGTGTCGGTCGAGAAGAACGGCATGCCGGCACCCGCCCCGAAGATCACCACGCGGCCCTTCTCGAGGTGGCGGATGGCGCGCCGCGGGATGTACGGCTCGGCGACCTGGCCCATCGTGATCGCTGTCTGTACCCGCGTCTCGACACCCTGCTTCTCGCAGAAGTCCTGCAGCGCCAGGCAGTTCATCACGATGCCGAGCATGCCCATGTAGTCGGCGCGAGCCCGGTCCATCCCGTGCTGTTGGAGCTCTGCGCCGCGGAAGAAGTTGCCGCCGCCGAGCACGATCGCGATCTGTGTCCCGGTCCTGACGACCGCCGCGACCTCCTTGGCGATCGCGTTGACGACGTCGGGGTCGATGCCTACCCGACCACCGCCCAGCACCTCACCCGACAGCTTCAGCAGCACGCGTCGGTACGGCGAGGACACCGCCTCATTGCCTCCTGGCTGTGGTTGCACGGGTCGGCCTCCTGGCGGCAAAGGGACACTCTTGCGGTACGGCACGCGAACGGCCTCAGGCAGCGCCGACCTCGAAGCGCGCGAACCGCGAGACGGAGACCCCCGCCTCGTCGAGCACTGCCTTGACGCTCTTCTTCGTGTCCTGGACGGACTGCTGCTCGAGCAGCACCGAGTCCTTGAAGAAGCCGTTGACCCGGCCCTCCACGATCCTCGGCAGTGCCTGTTCGGGTTTGCCCTCCTCGCGCGCGGTCGCCTCGGCTATCTCGCGCTCCTTGGCGACGATCTCCTCGGGCACCTCGTCGCGGGACAGAAACCGTGGACGCATCGCGGCGATCTGCATGGCCGCGGCGCGCGCTGCCTCCACGTTGTCCCCGTCGAAGGCCACCAAAACTCCGACGGCGTGGGGTAGGTCGCTGGAGCGGCGATGCAGGTAGCTCGCTACGTTGCCCTCGAAGTACGTGACCCGGCCGAGCTCCAGCTTCTCCCCGATGACCGATGCGAGCGCCTCGATGGCCTCGGCCACCGTCTTGCCACTCTCGAGCTGAACGCCCTTCAGCTTCTCGGCGTCGGGCGCCTCGCTCCGCTCGGCGGCTGCCACGATCTCCTGGGCAAGAGCGATGAAGGCCTCCGACTTCGCCACGAAGTCGGTCTCCGACTTGAGCTCGACGAGGGCGCCTCCGGAGTTGGCCACCAGCCCTGCCGATGCGGTCCGCTCGGCGCCGCGCTTCTCGACCTTGCGCTGGCCCTTGATGCGCAGAACCTCGATGGCCTTGTCGAAGTCGCCGTCGGCCTCGACCAAAGCGTTCTTGGAGTCCAGCATCCCGGCACCGGTGGCGTCGCGGAGCTTCTTGACCTCTGCTGCGGTGATTGTCATGTGCGGTCAGTCCGTTCTGTTCAGGTCAGGGCAGCCGCATCACTGGCGGCTGCCCGTCGTACTCAGTGCTGAGGACGGCAGGTCGGGACCCGGAGTCAGGACTCGGTGTCAGTAACCACGGCCTCGTTCTTTGGCGCCATCTCGGCGGCCAGACCCTCGGTCTCGGGCACCGTCTCGGCAGTGGAAGCCTCGGAGTCAGGCTCCGCCTCGGAGTCAGGCTCCGCCTCGCTGTCGGTGGCACCGGAGTCGGGCGAGTCCGTCGACGTCGCGAGCACTCCGCCGGCCACGGCGGCAACCGCCTTGCTGGCCAAGGCAGTGAGCC
>JBBQKY010000084.1:0-10586 GCA_038327385.1 Propionibacteriales bacterium | reverse complement strand
TAGAGGTACTGGCCGGTATTGGCCACGTTGTCGATGGAGCGGCCGGGCTCGGTGCCCTGCTTGCCAGAGATCAGCGTTCGGATGAACACGATGCGCTCACCCTTCTTCCCGGAGATGCGAGCCCAGTCGTCGGGGTTGGTGGTGTTCGGCAGGTCCTCGTTCTCCTTGAACTCGTCGAGGCACGCCTGCAACAGGTGCTGCACCCGCAGCCCGCGTTGGCCGGTGTCGAGAAGCTCCCGGATGGCCATCTTCTTGGCCCGGTCGACGATGTTCTGGATCATCGCGCCGGAGTTGAAGTCTTTGAAGTACAGGATCTCCTTGTCGCCGTTTGCGTAGGTGACCTCGAGGAAGCGGTTCTCCTCCGACTCCGTGTACATCCGCTCCACGGTGCGCTGGATCATGCCGCCGACGCACTCGTCGCGGTCGCCGGCGAACTCGTGCACGTCGTCGGCGTGCAGCGGCAGGTCCGACGTCAGGTACTTCGTGAAGATGTCACGCGCCGACTCGGCGTCCGGGCGCTCGATCTTGATCTTGACGTCGAGCCTGCCCGGCCGCAGGATCGCCGGGTCGATCATGTCCTCGCGGTTGGAGGCGCCGATGACGATGACGTTCTCCAGCCCCTCGACGCCGTCGATCTCACTCAGCAGCTGCGGCACGATCGTGTTCTCCACGTCCGAGGAGACTCCTGACCCACGGGTCCTGAACAGCGAGTCCATCTCGTCGAAGAAGACGATCACGGGGGTGCCTTCGTTGGCCTTCTCGCGGGCCCGCTGGAAGACGAGCCGGATGTGGCGCTCGGTCTCCCCGACGTACTTGTTCAGCAGCTCGGGACCCTTGATGTTGAGGAAGTACGACTTGCCCTCCTCGCCGGTCTTGGCCGCGACCTTCTTCGCGAGCGAGTTGGCAACCGCCTTCGCGATCAGGGTCTTGCCGCAGCCGGGGGGGCCGTAGAGCAGCACACCCTTCGGCGGCTTCAGCTTGTGCTCCTTGAAGAGCTCCGGATGCAGGTAGGGCAGCTCGATAGCGTCGCGGATCTGGTCGATCTGGCGCATCAACCCACCGATGTTGGAGTAGTCGATGTCCGGGACCTCTTCGAGAACGAGCTCCTCCACCTCGGTCTTGGGGATCCGCTCGTACACGTAGTTGGACCGCGGGTCCAGCAGCACGGAGTCCCCGGCCCGCAGAGTCTGGTCCCGCAGCGGCGCCGCGATGCGCACCACGCGCTCCTCGTCGGCGTTGCCGATCACGAGAGCGCGCTCGGAGTCGGCAAGGATCTCCTTGAGCATGACGACTTCGCCGACCGTCTCGAACTCGAGGGCCGAGACGACGTTGAGTGCCTCGTTGAGCATGACCTCCTGGCCACGTCGCAGGCCCTCGATCTCCACGGCCGGGCTGACGTTGACACGGAGCTTGCGCCCGCCGGTGAACACGTCGATCGTGTCGTCGGAGTTGCGCCCGAGGAACGTGCCGAAACCGGTCGGTGGCTGGGCGAGCCGGTCGACCTCCTCCTTGAGAGTCATGATCTGGTCGCGTGCCTCACGCAGCGTGGTGGCCAGCCGTTCGTTCTGCGCCGTCAGGGAGGCAAGGGAGGACTGGGTGTCGGCGAGGCGCTGCTCGAGGTAGCGGGCGGAGCGAGGGGCGTCCGAGAGGCGGCGACGCAGCTGCGCCACCTCGGCCTCCAAGAAGCCGAGCTGGGCGACGAGGTCCTCCTGAGCCTGGGGTCGTCGACCCGAGGCTTCGTCGTGTCCTGGCAAGGAAACCACCTCCGCGGGAGCAGTACGTCGACCCTACCTGGCACAACGCGGCGCGAACGCCCCTGTCACCACGTGTCGATATCAGTCTGTGACCTGCGGGTCCTCGACCCGCCGGTGCTCGACGGGCCGCGGGCCGTCGTAATCGTCGCCGTACGCGCCGGGAGCAGGACGGCGGCTACGGCGCGGGGGGCTCACCCCGGGCGCCAGCCTCCGAGCGGTCACGAGGAAGCCCGTATGACCGTTCATCTTGTGCTCGGGTCGCACCGCGAGCCCCTCCACGTGCCAGCCGCGCAGCAGAGACTCCCACGCGTCCGGGTCGGTGAAGCCGCCATGCGCCCGTACCGTCTCCACGAACCTGCTCAGCTGAGTGGTCGTCGCCACATACGCGCACACCAGCCCGCCCGGCAGCAAGGAGGCGGCTACGGCGGGCACGCATTCCCAGGGAGCGAGCATGTCCAGGACGATCCTGTCCACGGCTCTCTCGGTAAGGTCGGTGGCGAGGTCGGCAACCTTCAGCTGCCACGCCGGATGCGGCCCGCCGAAGAATGCTTCGACATTACGGCGGGCGATGCTGGCGAACTCCGCACGCCGCTCGTACGACGTGACGCGACCAGCAAGCCCGACGCACCGCAGCAGCGTGCACGTGAGCGCCCCGGACCCCGCACCGGCCTCGACGACAGTCGCGCCGGGGAAGATGTCGGCCATCATGGCGATCTGGGCGGCGTCCTTCGGGTAGACGACGGCGGCTCCACGCGGCATGGACACGACGACATCCGGCAGCAGCGGACGCAGGACGAGGTACTCCACACCGCCGGAGGAGCTGGTCACCACGCCGTCCGGCCCACCGATGAGTGTGTCGTGGTCGATACCGCCCTTGTGGGTGAAGAAGGTGCCACCTGCCTCGAGGAGGACGCTGTGCCGTCGCCCTTTGGGATCGGTCAGCCGTACCCGCTCACCCGGGCGCAGCGGCCCACGTCGTACTCCGGACCACTGCGGGTCGTCTGCCGTGGCATCGGGGGATGTCGAGGGCACGGCGATTCAGTCGTCACCGAACGCGTTGTCCACGTCCTTGGTCACGAGGACTCCGAAGACGGAACCGGACGGCTCTACCAGGACGTACTCGGTGGCCGGAGTCGTCTGCATGGCGCGAAGCAGGTCCTCACCCGCCAGGTCGGCCGAGAGCATCAGCCCGGACTCGAGGCGCCTGGCCAGGTCGCCGGTGGCCATCCACGGGCGCCGCTCGAGCGGCGTCGACGCAACCGCTGCCTCGTTCACGACGCCTTCTGGCTGGCCGCCGCTCGAGACCACGAGCAGGGATCCGGCGTTCGCCTCGACTGCTCGCCGGATGGCTTCGGCGAGGGGCAGGTCGGCGGGCACGCCGATGGCCGGGCGCGCGAGCGTCCTTGCCTGCAGCGTCGGCAGCCGCGTCCGGACCTTCGACATCATGAGCGCCTGCGTGGCGCCGGCCCACAGGAAGGACCCGATCATGACGGCCATCAGGTAGTCGACGAGCGACGGCGTGCCACCGGCGACGAGCAGCATCAACGGGTAGAAGAGCGCCGCAACCGCGGCGACCCGGCCCCCCCATGCCGCCACCGTCACGCCGAGGGTACGGCGTTTGGAGACGGCCCACACGACGGCCTGGAGCACTCGGCCGCCGTCGAGCGGGAGGCCTGGGACGAGGTTGAGCACCCCGACCACGAGGTTGGCCCCGGCAAGGGAGGCGACGCCGAACCTGACCAGCCCGTCGTCGAGAGTACCGACGAGCAGGTAGGCGGCTCCCCCGATGGCCAGCGACGTGAGCGGCCCGACGACGGCTACGACGAACTCGCGCCACGGCGTGGTCGCCTCCACCTCGATCTCCGTGGCGCCTCCGAGGAAGTGCAGGTTGATCGACGTGACCGGCATCTGGAAGGTCCGGGCGGCCACCGCGTGCGACACCTCGTGCAACAGGACCGAGAGGTAGAGGACGACCGCGAAACCTGCCCCGGCAACGTAGGCGAGCGCTCCGAGGCTCGGCTCGACCTCCTGGAGGCGGGGCTCGATCACCACGGCGATGAGCAGCACGATGAGGAACCATGAGTGCTGGACGGTGATGTCGATGCCGGAGACCGTGGCGAGGCGCACGGTGCCAGGACGGGTGGGACGCTGCCTTCCGGGCTCGTCCAGACGCGGCTCGCTCACGAGTCAACGCTAGCGGTTCTTGTCGGTACCCTGCCCTAGCCTTGCGAGCATGACACAAGAGTCGACGCTCACGGAGCCGCTGGCACCGCCGCTCACGTCGGGTAGCTCGCTCTCCCCGAGCCGCGCGGCCGACTTCATGACCTGTCCGTTGCTCTATCGCTTCCGCGTCATCGACAAGCTCCCCCAGCGTCCCAGCCTCGACGCCGTGCGTGGCTCGGTCGTTCACAAGGTGCTGGAGGACCTGTTCGACCTGCCTTCCAGCGACCGCACCCGTGACCGCGCGTCGTTGATGCTCGCGCCCGTGTGGGAGCGCCTCCTTGCCGAGGAGCCCGCGCTGGCCGAGATGTTCGGCGACGACGCCCCTGACCTCGCGACCTGGCTCGACCAGTGTCGAGACCTGCTCACGCGCTACTTCACCCTCGAGGACCCGCAGCGTCTGGAGCCGGCCGAGCGCGAGGTGCACGTCTTGACGACCTTGGGCTCCGGCCTCACGATCCATGGGTACATCGACCGGCTGGACCTGGCACCCTCCGGCGAGATGCGGATCGTCGACTACAAGACGGGCAAGTCCCCTGGCGAGCGCTTCGAGTCCAAGGCGCTCTTCCAGATGCGGTTCTACGCGCTCGTCGTATGGCGCACCCGCGGCGTCATTCCGAAGATGCTGCAGCTCATCTATCTCGGCAACGCCGAGGTGCTGCGCTACCAGCCCGACGAAGCCGACCTGCTGGCGACCGAGCGCAAGGTGGAGGCGCTCTGGCTCGCGATCCGTCGCGCCACCGAGACCGGCGAGTGGCGGCCTCGCAAGTCGGCTTTGTGCGCCTGGTGCGACCACCAGGCGCTCTGCCCGGAGTGGGGCGGCACCCCTCCCCCGCTGCCGGCTACAGAGCAGCCGGTTCCCGCGGTGTGATGGCCCCGGTCATGATCTCCTCGGCATAGTGGCACGCGACCAGATGTGCCGGCTCGATCTCGCGCAGTGCCGGTCGCTCCGTGTCGCACCGCTCCTCCTGCCGGTAGGCGCAACGCGTGTGGAAGCGGCAGCCGGTCGGAGGGTTGGCTGGCGAGGGCAGGTCACCGCTCAGCAGAATCCGCTGCCGGTGGTCCTCGATGTCCGGGTCGGGGACCGGCACCGCGGACATCAAGGCGATCGTGTACGGATGCCGTGGCGCCTCGTACAGGCGGTCGGATCCGGTCTGCTCCACGATGCCGCCGAGGTACATAACGGCGATCTCCTCGCTGATGTGCCGCACCACCGCGAGATCGTGCGCTATCACCAGGTAGGTCAGACCCAGCCGCTGCTGAAGCTCCTCCAGCAGGTTGATCACCTGCGCCTGGATCGAGACGTCCAGCGCCGACACCGGCTCGTCGGCGATGACGAGCGACGGCTCGAGCGCTACCGCGCGGGCTATCCCGATCCGCTGCCGTTGACCACCTGAGAACTCATGCGGGTAGCGCTGCGCCGCGGACGCCGGCAAGCCCACGAGGTCGAGGACCTCGCGAACCCGGGTGCGCTTGTCGTAAGCGATGGCGTGGGCGCGCAATGGCTCGGTGATGATCGTCTCGACGCTCTGGCGAGGGTTGAGGCTCGCCAGCGGGTCCTGGAAGACCATCTGCATGCGCCTTCGCATCAGGCGCAGCTTCTCACCCCGTAACGACGCCAGGTCGACCCCGTCGAAGGTCACGGTTCCCGCGGTGGGCTCGACGAGACGCAGGATGGCCCGGCCAAGTGTGCTCTTCCCGCAGCCGGACTCTCCGACGAGGCCGAAGGTCTTGCCGCGGCCGACGTCGAGATCGACCCCGTCCACGGCCTTGACGGCGCCGACCCGCCGCTCGATGAGGATGCCGCTGGTGATCGGGAAGTGCACCTCGAGCCCACGCACACTCAGGATGTGGTCCGTCGAGGCTGCGTCGGCAGGCACCGGCTTCGTGCCGGTGACTGTTGAGCCGGCTTCCCCGGTGCCCGTCACGACGTCGTCCCGCGACTGGAGTGCTGCAAGGGGTTGAAGCAGCGCAGGGAGCGGTGATGGTCCGGTTCCAACCGCGGGGTTTCCTCACTGCACTGGTTGATCCGGTTGCCACAGCGAGGCGTGAAGGCGCACCCGGATGTCCACGGCAGCACGTCTGTCGGCGAGCCCGGGATGGGTGTCAGAGGCTGCCCCCGCGGGGAGTCCAGGCGGGGCACGGACGCCAACAACCCTCCGGTGTAGGGGTGGCGCGGGTCGGCGAAGAGTGGCCGGCGAGGAGCTGACTCCACCACCCTGCCCTGGTACATCACGTGGACCGAGTCGCACAGACCGGCAACGACGCCGAGGTCGTGGGTGATCATGATGAGGGCCGTTCCGGTGTCAGCGACGACTGCCTTGAGGATCTCCAGGATCTGCGCCTGAATCGTGACGTCGAGCGCCGTGGTCGGCTCGTCGGCGATGAGGAGGCGCGGCTCGTTCGCCAGCGCTATCGCGATGAGCACCCGCTGTCTCATCCCACCGGACAGCTGATGCGGGTACTCCTTCATCCGGCGTCCCGGATCGGGCATGCTGACCCGCTCCAGCAGCTCCACCGCGAGGCCGTTGGCCCGGCCCTTGTCGACATCGCGGTGACCGAGGATGACCTCCGTTATCTGCGTGCCGATGGTGAGCACCGGGTTGAGCGACGTCATCGGATCCTGGAAGACCATGGCGATGTCGCGTCCCCGGACCTCCCGCAGACGTCGCTCCTTGGCCTGGAGGAGGTTCTCCCCCTCGAAGAGCACCTCTCCGGAGACCGACACACCCGAGCTCGGCAGCAGGCCCATGATCGCGAGCGACGTCACACTCTTCCCGCTCCCGGACTCTCCCACCAGGCCGAGGTGCTCGCCGCCGTGGATGTCGAAGCTCACCTCGTCGACGGCCACCGTCTGACGCTGGCCCTTCCTGCCGAACACCACGCGGAGGTCCCGAACCGCCAGCAGCGGACCTGCCGTGGCCGCTCGCCGCGAGGCGGACCGGTGCTCCTCGAAGCCTCGCCCGCCGATGACATCCTCGCTCATGTCATCGCCGACCCTTCGGATCCAGAGCGTCTCGCAGTGCTTCACCGAGCAGGGTGAAGCCCAGCGCGGAGACCGCGATCGCGAGGCCGGGCCACAACGCGAGCTGCGGCGACGAGTTGAACCGGTCCTGGGCGGCGACCAGCATGCGACCCCACTCGGCGGCGGCCGGGTCGGAGTCTCCGAGGCCGAGGAACGACAGCGCCGCTACCTCGATGATGGCGGTAGCCAGGTTGAGGGTCGCCTGGACGATCGTGGGGGCGAGCGAGTTGGGCAGCACGTGGCCGAGGACGATGCTTCGGCGCCTGAGTCCGAGCGAGGTAGCGGCGAGAACGTAGTCCGACCGTGCCTGCGAGAGCATGGTGCCGCGCAGCAGCCGGGCGAAGATCGGCACCTGCGCCGCCGCGATGGCGATCATCACCGAGTAGCGGTTCTGACCCAGCACGGCGACGATGCTCACCGCCAGCAGGAGGGACGGCACGGACAGCAGGATGTCGACGATGCGCATGACCACCGTGTCGACCCGCGACCCCAGACCGCCCGCCAGTATCCCCAGCGAGGCGCCGGCCGCCAGTCCGAGCATCGTCGACACGACGCCGACGAGCAGCGACTGACGGGCACCGTAGATGAGCTGGCTGAACAGGTCCGCTCCGTAGCGGTCCAGGCCGAGCAGGTTACCTGGCCGAGGACCGGGGACTGACGTGAGCGTCACATCGCTCGCCCATCTCTGGGCATTCTCCGGGTACGGCGCGATCCAGCTGCCGAACACTGCAACTGCCACGAAGCCGAGCACCAGCAGCGCCCCGGCGATTGCCGTCGGGTTTCGCCGCAGGCGACGCCATGCACCGACCAGGAGGCTGGCGCCACGCTCCTCCTCGGCGCCTGCCGGGCCGGGGGTGGGCGGAAGGACAAGTGACGGGGCGAGCGGGATCGTCATGAGACACGCACCCGCGGGTCGATGAGGCCATAGGAGAGGTCCACCAGCAGGTTCACGATGGAGTACACGAGAGCGATGAACAGGATGTAGGCCTGCAGGACCGGGTAGTCGAGTTGGCTGATCGCGTTGTACAGATATCGCCCGATTCCGTCGAACTCGAAGACCGTCTCGGTGAGCACGGCGCCCGAGAGCAGCAGGCCGGTCTGCAAGCCGATCGTCGTGATGACGGGAAGCATGGCGTTGCGCATGACGTGCCGATTGCGGACGAGTCGCGGCGAAAGGCCCTTGGAGTTCGCCGTCCTGACGTAGTCGTCGCTGATGACCTCGGCTACAGAAGCGCGCGTGATGCGCACGATGATGGCCAGCGGGATCGTCCCCAAGGCGATTCCCGGCAGCACCAGGTGCATGATCGCATCCCACGACGCGTCCCACTCACGGGTGAGGATCCCATCGAGGACGTAGAAGTTGGTGATGTGTGTGGCGTCGATCCTGGCGTCCTGCCGCCTCGAGGTGGGGAACCATCCGAGCCACTCGGCGAAGACCAGCTTCAGCAGGATGGCCAGGAAGAACACCGGCGTTACGACGCCTAGGAGCGAACCGGACACGACCAGGTTGTCCACCCAGCCGCCGATCTGCCGACCGGCCCAGAAGCCGAGCGGCACACCCAGCACCACCGCGAAGAACAGGGCGGAGACCGAGAGCTCGATCGTGGCGGGGAACTGGTCGAAGAAGGTGGAGACCACAGACCGTCCGTCGCGCGTCGATGACCCGAAATCGCCGCGGACCAGCCGACCGACGTAGGTGAAGTACTGCGTCCAGAGCGGCTGGTCGAATCCGTAGGTCTTGTCGACTCGCTTGATGCTCTCAGGTGTGGCCCGCTCACCCAGCAGCGCGCGCGCCGGGTCACCGGGGAGCGCACGGATCCAGATGAACAGCAGCAGCGACAGCCCCACGAGGACCGGCACCATGAGTGCCAGCCGGCGTGCCACGAAGCGCAGCATCGTTCTCCCGGGTGCTGGTCGTCGATATTGGCGACTGCCGTACTACCCCACCGACACCTGGTTCCACGGCTCGTCCTGCACCGGGCTCGGCGTGTAGCCCTTGACGTTGGGGGCGAATGCCAGCGAGGGAACGGGACTGGCCAACGGGATTCCGGGCAGGAACTTCATGACCTCGCGGTTGATGTTCTCGTACACCGGTATCTGCTGCTGCACGGTCGGGATACCGCGGGCCTTGGTGAGGTCGCTGAACAGCTTCGGGTTGTTGAAGCCCCACTCGCTGGACTTCTGACCGAAGAACACGCCCAGGAAGTTGTCGGTGTCGTTGTAGTCACCGGTCCAGCCGAGCAGGTGGATGCCGTGGTCCTTGGTGCCCTGGATCTTGTTCAGGTAGTCCGGGTCCCACTTGTCCGCCACCGGGTTGATGGTGATGCCGACCTTCTCCAGCTGCGCGCGGATCGAGTTGAACGTGTCACCTGGGGACGGCATGTAGGGCCGGGTAACGTCGGTGGGGTAGTTGAAGTCGAGCGTGAGGTTCTCCGCGCCGGCTGCCTTCAGCAGCGCCTTGGCCTTGGTCGGGTTGTAGGGGTACGTCGCGACGTCCGTCGTGTAGCCGTTGACGGTGTCCGGCATGAACTCGAGCGCCGGCTTGGTCCCCTCCGGCATGGACGCGTTGATCACGGCCTGCTTGTCGATGGCGTAGGCGATGGCTTGTCGCACCCGGATGTCGTCGAGCGGCTTGACCGCCTGGTTCATGCCCAGGTAGAGGATGTTGAACCCCGGACGGTTCTCGATCTGGTAGCCCCCGTCCTGGAGGCGCGGGATGTCGGCGGGTCCGACCAGGTCGAAGCCGTCGATCTCGCCGTTAAGGAGCGCGTCGGCGCGTGCCTTCGGGTCGGCGATCGGCACGATCTTGACGGTGTCCACCAGTGCCTTGGCCCCCCAGTAGCTGGCGTTGCGCTTCAGCGTCAGTTCGGTGCCCTTCTCCCAGCTCGAGAAGACGAACGGGCCGGTGCCCGTCGGGTGGGCGGTGGCGTACTGGCTCTGCGTGGGGTCCGCCTGCCCCGTCGCGCCGTACTTCTTGATGGCGGTCGGGCTCTGCATCGAGAAGGAGGGGAGCGACAAGGCGGACACGAAGCCGGCGAAGGGCTGGGTGAGTGCCACGGTGAGCGAGGTGGGGCTGTCGACCGTGCAGCTCTTGTAGACGCTGTCGGTGAGGTCGCCCGTGGCAAAGCCCTTGAACAAGGCGATGTAGTAGTAGCTCTTGCTCTGGTCCTGAGCGATCCCGGGCGGCGTGTTGTACCAGCGGTCGAAGTTCCAGCAGGCGGCGGTGGCGTCGAACGCCGTGCCGTCGGAGAACTTCACGCCACTGTGCAGCTTGAACGCGGTGCTGAGGCCGTCGGAACTCGTCTTCCACGACGTGGCGAGCAGCGGCGCCGGGTCAGCGGTGCCCGGCTTCGTCCCGACCAGCCCTTCGAAGATCTGCCGAGCCGGCCGGAACGACTCCCCGTCGCTGGCGTAGAACGGGTCGAGCGTCACGGGGTCAGCGGAGCCGGCGAAGACGAAGGTGCCCCCGGAGGTGCCGGGGCTGTTACCGGGGCTCGAGCTGTCCCGGCTGCTGCTGGCACACCCGGCCAGCGTGACGAGCGCGCCTACTGCCGCCACGACCATCGCGCGACGGGGGAGTGAAGTCC
>JBBQKY010000083.1:0-10834 GCA_038327385.1 Propionibacteriales bacterium | reverse complement strand
GTTCGACTGTCGAGCTGACAGTCGGCAAGGTGGGCCGCGCCCACGGGCTGCGGGGCGACGTCTTCGTCGAGGTGCGCACCGACGAGCCGGAGCGCCGCTTCGCCCCGGGGGTCCGGTTCCAGACCCCGCGCGGCTCCCTCGTCGTGGCGGCCGCCCGCTGGCACGGCGCTCGGCTGGTCGTCACGTTCCTGGAGTCGTCCGACCGGGACGCGGCGGAACGCCTGCGCGGAGTCGAGCTGCGGGTCGACGTACCGGCGGAGGAGCGTCCGGAGGACCCCGACGAGTTCTACGACCACCAGGTCCGTGGGCTGGCCGCGGTCACCACCGACGGGGTGCCTGTCGGTGTGGTCACCGATGTGCTGCACCTGCCCGCGCAGGACGTTCTCGTCGTCGACGTGGAGGGGCGCGAGGTCCTGGTGCCGTTCGTGGCGGAGATCGTTCCCGTGGTCGATGTGGAAGCCGGCCGCATCGAGGTACGCGAGCTCCCCGGCCTGCTGGCGGAGCAGCCGGGCGAAGACCCGTCCGGATGACGCCGCAGCGCCTCGACGTCATCTCGATCTTCCCCGGCTACCTGGCCCCGCTCGGGCTGTCGCTGCTCGGTCGGGCGCAGGAAGCCGGCCTGCTGTCGGTGCAGGTTCACGACCTGCGGGCCTTCACGTCGGACCGGCATCACACCGTTGATGACACTCCGTACGGCGGAGGCGCCGGCATGGTCATGCGGCCGGAGCCCTGGGGCAAGGCGCTGGACGCCGTCCTCGCGACCGGCGCTGAGGGTGCTCCGCCGGCCCTCGTGGTGCCGACGCCGGCCGGCGCCCTGTTCACCCAGGCGACCGCCGCCGAGCTGGCCGAACGGCCCTGGCTGGTCTTCGCGTGTGGCCGCTACGAGGGGATCGACCAGCGGGTTGTCGACCACTACGCGGATCGCGTCGAGGTTCGCGAGCTGAGCGTCGGCGACTACGTGCTGGGCGGCGGAGAGGCCGCCGCGCTCGTCATCATCGAGGCAGTGGCGCGCCTGCTGCCGGGGTTCGTGGGCAACCCGGGGTCGCTCGCGGAGGAGTCGCACAGCCTGGGCGCGGCTGACCTGCTGGAGTACCCCGTCTACACGAAACCCCCGAGCTGGCGGGGGATCGACGTCCCGAACGTGCTGCTGTCGGGCCACCACGGCGAGATCGCCGCGTGGCGGTACGCCGAGGCGGTACGACGGACCGCGCGGCGCCGGCCCGACCTCGCCCATCCGAGCCAGACGCTGGATCTCGAGCAGCTGGAGCGAGGGAGGTCGGGGCGAAAGGCACCCGGACGAGGCGGGCCCGGACCAGCGGGGCTGGACGGTGCTGCCGAGGTGCGTCTCGCGGAGCCTTCCGACGCCCCCGCGCTGCTCGTCCTCCAGCGATGCTGCTGGGTCGGCGAGGCGCAGCTCAACGATGACCTCTTCCTGCCGCCGCTCACCGAGACCCTGGACGATGTACGCCGCTCGTTCACCGAGTGGCAGACGTTCGTGGTCCGGGCCGCCGGCCGCTTGGTGGCGTCGGTCCGAGGCAAGCTGACGGCCGAGGCGGACAGGGCGCCGCGCTGGGACATCGGCCGGTTGATGGTCGCGCCCGACCTGACCGGCCGAGGGCTGGGGAGCTGGCTGCTGGCGTACATCGAGCGTGCGGCGCCGCCGGAGGCGACGTCGTACCAGCTGGTGACCGGGCCGCGGAGCGAGCAGAACCTGCGGATGTACCGCAAGGCCGGCTACCGGCGCGTCCCAACCGTCGGGGACCAAGCCGTCGTGACGCTCGCCAAACCCGTGTCCCGCCGTCCGGCCCTCCCGCCCTGACCTCGACCCGCCTTAGCTGGCGCTGAGCAGCCACTCCGCCGCCAGAGATCCGACGACCAGGTCGCTCCCGCAACCTGCCTGTCGGTTCTTGGCGTGCGGCGGCTGATTTCGGGGAAGCAACGGTCCTGTGGCAGACTTTCCCGTTGGCGTCACTCGTCCCGGGCCCGCACTGCGGGCTCCTGCGAAGGCCGGCTCTGCCACCGGGGAGCCTGGACCGCGACGAGCGCGAAGCCCCTGACCGCTCCACCACACAACGCGTGGGTGACCTGTGGCACCACGAGGAAACGGATCGACATGACCCACCCGATCGACGCCATCGGCGCAGCCGTCGCTCGCGACGACATCCCGGCCTTCCGCGCCGGCGACACGCTCAAGGTGCACGTCAGGGTGGTCGAGGGGAACCGCTCACGTATCCAGCTCTTCCAGGGTGTGTGCATCCGCGTGCAGGGTTCCGGCATCGGGAGGACCTTCACGGTCCGCAAGGTCAGCTTCGGGGTCGGTGTCGAGCGGACGTTCCCCCTGCACACCCCGATCATCGACAGGATCGAGGTAGCGACCCGCGGTGACGTCCGGCGGGCGAAGCTGTACTACCTGCGGAACCTTCGCGGCAAGGCCGCCAAGATCAAGGAAAAGCGCGACGCGCCGGCGGCTCGCTGAGTTTCGGCGAGTTAGGCTCGCACGGTGACCTCTGTTCGCGGGGACGACTCCGACACGTCCGGCACCAGCGACGAGGCCAACGGCGCCACCGATGCGGCCACGCAGTCCCCGGCCGGCAAGCGGCCCTCCGCGCCCAGCACGCCTTGGTGGAAAGAGGCGCTGATCCTCGTGGGGACCGCACTGGTCCTCGCCCTGGTGATCAAGACGTTCTTCGTACAGGCGTTCTATATCCCCTCCGGGTCGATGGAGCAGACCCTCGAGGTGAACGACCGGATCCTCGTGCAGAAGGTGTCCTACTGGTTCGGCAGCCCGCAGCGCGGCGACATCATCGTCTTCAGCGACCCGGCCAACTGGCTGGGGGAGGAAGCGGGCACCCAGCCGACCAACCCCGTCACCAAGGCACTCTCGTTCGTCGGCCTCTACCCGGCCGGTGGGCATCTGGTGAAGCGCGTCATCGGCATCGGTGGTGACCAGGTCCGCTGCCACGACGGCGTCGTGCAGGTGAACAAGGTAGACCTGCAGGAGTCGTCGTACGTCACGCTGCCCGTCCACGCATGCACCGGCATCTGGTCGGTCGTGGTGCCGCCGGACCACCTCTGGGTTCTCGGCGACAACCGCACCGACTCGGCCGACTCCCGGGTCCATATGGGCGATCCGGGCGGCGGCTTCATCCCCAACGCCGATGTGGTCGGCAAGGTATTCGTGACCGTCTGGCCGCCCGGCAGGTGGCGGTTGTTCCACCGTCCGGCGACGTTCAGCAACCCCGAGCTCAACGTGGCAGCGGGCCTCGTCCAGGACAGCTTCCCGCTGGGCGCCTTCCTCGTCCTGGTCCCAACCCTCTACCGCCGCGGAACTGTGCGCCATGAGGACGAGTTCCCGTCGTACCCGGATGCGGGATGACAGCGAGTCACACGTCCTTGGGGCCGCCGGCTGCAGCGGATGCTGCGTCGGCGACACCTCGTGGACCCCGCTTCGTCCGGGGGGCTCGGGAGATGGCGCTGATCGTGGTCGTCGCGCTGGTTGCCTCAGCGCTGCTCCGGGCACTCGTCGTACAGGCGTTCTTCGTGCCGACCGGCTCGATGCTCCCGGAGATCCAGCTCAACGACAAGATCCTGGTCAGCCGGATCGGGGGAGTCCACCGTGGTGAGGTGGTGGTGTTCCAGGACCCCGGCGGGTGGATCCCCGCTAGCGAGAAGCCAGCTCCGCCGGGACCGGTCCAGTCGGCTCTGGAGTTCGTCGGGCTGCTCCCGCAGTCGAGCGACGACCACCTGGTCAAGCGCGTGATCGGACTGCCCGGCGACGAGGTCGTGTGCTGCACCGGCATGGGCCAGCTGACGATCAACGGGAAAAGCATCGACGAGTCGGCTTACGTGCCGCTGGGCGGCGCACCGGCCGACGACGTCGCCTTCGACGTCGTGGTGCCAACAAGGCACGTCTTCGTGCTGGGGGACAACCGGTACCACTCCGGAGACTCGGCCTACCACCTGCCCAGGCAAGACGCCTTCGTGCCGGAAAGTCTCATCACCGGACGGGCGGTCGCCGTGATCTGGCCCGCCGGCGACGCGCACGTCATGCACATCCCGGCGGCCTTCTCCGACGTACCGGCCGGGCAGTCCCCTCCCGCCCGGGGGGTCATCAACTCGTTCTCTCCAAACGGCCCGAGCCAATGACAGCAGACCCGTCATGACTCCCCTTCCCAAAGGCAGCACGGTTCGGCGCGACGCGGGACTGTACGGCTACGAACGGGCGCTACGACGCGCGGCGCTCGAGCCGATCGCAGGGGTCGACGAGGCCGGACGGGGCGCTTGCGCCGGACCGCTCGTGGCGGCGGCGGCGATCCTGCCGCGGGGGGACGCCGGAATCGTGCCAGGTCTCGCCGACTCCAAGCTGCTCACCGCCAAGGCGCGGGAGGCCTGCTACCAGCAGGTGGTCAGGCGGGCGGTTGCCTGGTCGGTCGTCGTCATCGAGTCCACCGAGTGCGACCTGCTGGGGATGCACGTGGCCAACGTGGAGGCACTCCGCCGCAGCCTGGCTCGGCTCGACGTCCGTCCGGAGTATGTGCTGACCGATGGCTTTCCCGTCGACGGCCTGGGCACGCCGGGCCTCGCCATGTGGAAGGGCGACCGCGTCGCCGCCTGCATATCGGCGGCATCGGTGCTTGCCAAGGTCACGCGCGACCGGCTGATGTGCCACCTCCATCAGGCGTTTCCGGTCTACGGCTTCGACGTACACAAGGGTTACTGCACCAAGGAGCACCAGGACGCGCTCGACGAGCATGGTCCGAGTCCGGTCCACCGTCGCCGGTTCGTCAACGTACGCCGTGTCGACTTCGGCATCGACGACTGGGCGGCGGCAGCCCGCTGCGAAGACGGCGACCTCGGGTCGGGGGAGCTTGTCGATGAGCGCTGAGGACCTCGAGAAGTACGAGACCGAGATGGAGCTGCAGCTCTATCGCGAGTACCGCGACGTGGTCGGCATCTTCACGTACGTCGTGGAGACCGACCGGCGGTTCTACCTGTGCAACCAGGTTGACCTCAAGGTCCGCACCGAGTCTGGTGACGCGTACTTCGAGGTGACGATGAGCGACGCGTGGGTCTGGGACATGTACCGCCCTGCGCGTTTCGCCAAGAACGTCAAGGTGGTGACGTTCAAGGACGTCAACATCGAAGAGCTTGCCGCCTCCGACCTGGAGCCGCCCAAAGTCTGAGCCGCCCAAAGTCTGCGCCGCCATGGTCTTGAGCCGCCATAGCTTGGACTCGCGCAGATCGGACTGCCTCGTCCACAACCTGACTCCGTTCGTCTGAAGATCCACAGTCTTCCCGCCGACCGCGGCTCCGGTCGCGACGCCGCACCATCCTGGCTGCGGGAGGTGGGCGATGGCGGCGTCGTACGCGCAGCGCAAAGCACTGGGTGACTTCGGGGAGCGGTTGGCCGTAGGCGAGCTCGAACGTCAGGGGCTGGAGGTGCTGGACCGCAACTGGCGCTGCGGCCAGGGCGAGATCGACATCGTCGCGCGCCACGGTGGTGCTCTCGTCGTGTGCGAGGTCAAGACCCGCAGCAGTGACCGGTACGGCGCGCCGGTGGCGGCGATCACCAGGCGCAAGGCTGACCGTCTGCACCGACTCGGCTTCGCCTGGGCCAAGGCGCACCAGGTTGCGTACCAGCAGCTGCGGGTCGACATCGTGGCCGTGCTCCTCGCGCCAGGCACGTCGCCCGTGCTGACGTACTACCCCGGGCTCGCGTGAGATGACGACCGGAATCGCCTACTCGGTCTCCTTCGACGGTGCGAGCGGGCGGCTCGTGTGCATCGAGGCGGATATCAGCCCAGGCATCCCGGGCTGGGCACTGAGCGGACTGCCCGATGCATCCGTTGCCGAGTCCCGGGACAGATGCCGCGCGGCGATGATCAACAGCGCGGAGAAATGGCCGGATCTCAAGATCACCGTTGGTCTCTATCCCGCCGATGTGCGCAAGGTCGGCTCGCACTACGACCTGCCGATCGCGCTGGCACTGCTCGTCGCTCAGGCCAGGCTGCCGGCCGATGTCCTGCACTCGTCGCTGGCCTTCGGCGAGCTCGGTCTGGACGGCCGGCTGCGGAGCGCTCCCGGAGTGCTCGCGGCGGTGCTCTCGGCGCTCGACAACGGGCTCTCGAGGGTCATCGTGCCGGCTCTCGACGCCCGCGAGGCGCAGCTGATCGACGGCATCGAGGTCATCGGGGTGGCGTCGCTAGCCGAGTGCGTCGCGGTGCTCCGCGGCGAGGACCCCCCGGAGACCGGCGAGACGGCCCCGCTCCTGACCGAGGTGCAGCGCCGTGCTGCTCCTGCTGCAGGGGCAGAGGAGGCCGACCTCACCGACGTGCGCGGGCAGCACCAGGCCAGGTGGTGCGTGGAGGTCGCCGCCGCGGGACGCCATCACGTCTTCTTCGAGGGGCCGCCGGGTGCCGGCAAGACCATGCTGGCCGAGCGCTACCCGCGGCTGCTGCCCGACCTGGAGCTGTGGCAGTCCATCGAGGTCACCAAGGTCCACTCGCTCGCGGGCCTGCTGTCACGGGCCGACCCGCGCGTGACGCGTCCACCGTTCCAGGCGCCGAACCATGCCGACACCGTTCCGTCCGTCATCGGAGGCGGCACCCGGCTGATCAGACCGGGAGCCATCAGCCTCGCGCACCACGGGGTGCTGTTCCTTGACGAGGCTCTGGAGTTCCGCCCCACGGTTCACGACGCGCTACGGCAACCGCTCGAGAGCGGTCAGATCTCGATCCGGCGGGCGGACGGCGCCGCTCGTTTCCCCGCTCGGTTCCAGCTGATCCTGGCTGCGAACCCGTGCCCGTGCGGTCTCGGCTACGGCAAGGGGCACGGCTGCGTCTGCACGCCGTCCAAGAAGCGGCAGTACAGGGAGCGCTTGAGTGGACCGGTGCGCGACCGGATCGACATCATGCACACGGTGCTGCCGGTCTCCCGTGCCGAGATGCGCCAGCAGGTCGGAGCGTCCGGATCGAGCAGCTCCGTAGCCGGTCGGGTCGCCGAGGCGCGAGACCGAGCCCGCGCTCGCTTTTTCGGCGTGCCGTGGGTCACCAATGCGGAGGTGCCGGGACACGAGTTCCGCCGCCGATGCCCGATGCCGGCCGACGTCAGCCTCCCGATCGAGGATCTGGTGGCGATCGGCGGGCTGACGCAACGGGGCGCCGACCGGGTCAGCCGGATCGCGTGGACGGTTGCGGACCTCGGAGGGCGGCCACGTCCGTCGAGAGCAGACGTGGAGGAGGCGCTGTTCCTGCGGACCCGTGGGCTGCATGGCCACTCGAGCGCGTCTCAGCGGGTGGCGTGATGGAGTCCGAACGCGCTGCGCGGATGCAGATGAGCCGCATCGCCGAGCCTGGCGACCCCGACGCCTGCCGGTTGGTGCGCGAGTACTCGGCACAGGCGCTCGTCGACCGGCTTCGCGCCGGCCGGCTGCCGCACCAGAAGGCCCAGGCCTGGGCAGAGCGGGTGCCGAGCGCCGACGTCGACGCGATGCGGCGCGCTGCCGAACGGGTGAGTGCGCGCTATGTCATCCCGGGTGACCCGGAGTGGCCGGTCCAGCTCGCGGATCTGCGTGCCATGGAGTCCAGCACGACCGAGCGGAGGGCCGGCGAGCCGTTCGGACTCTGGCTGCGCGGATCGTCGCGGCTGAGTGCAGTCGTTCCTGGGGCGGTGGCCATCGTCGGGGCGCGGGCTTCCACGGAGTACGGCGACCACGTGGCCGGGTCGCTCGCCGCCGGGTGCGCGGGGCGTGGTCACGTCGTCGTCTCCGGCGGCGCCTACGGCATCGACGCAGCCGCGCACAGGGGAGCGCTTGCAGCGGAGGGCGGCACCGTGGCAGTGCTGGCCTCCGGCATCGACCGGCTCTACCCGGTCGCGCATGGCGGGCTCCTCGACGAGGTAGCGTCGAGCGGCCTGCTGGTCAGCGAGGCGGCGCCAGGATGCCCGCCAAGCCGGTCCCGCTTTCTGGTCCGCAACAGGCTCATCGCGGCATTGACCCAAGGCGCCGTCGTGGTCGAGGCAGCCCTGCGCAGCGGCTCGCTCAACACCGCCCGCTGGGCAGGTGACCTCGGCAGGGTTCTGATGGGAGTGCCCGGGCCGGTCACGTCGATGATGTCGGCCGGCGTCCACGAGCTGCTGCGCCAACCCGAGAGTGTGCTGGTCACCGATGCTGACGAGGTGCTCGAGATGGTCTCGCCGATCGGCACTGCGCTGGCGCCGGTGAAGCACGGGACCACGTCGGTCCGCGACGGCTTGGATCAGCCGTCGCGTCGGCTCCTCGACGCGGTGCCGAAGGTAGCGGCAGCTCCGGTGGCCTCCATCTCGAACATCGCCGAGATGACGCCTGGCGAGGCACTGGGACGGCTCGCCGACCTCTGCCGGCGAGGCTTGGTCGTCCGGGCGTCCGACGGGTGGCGCTTGCCACCGTCGGGACCTGACGCGCCCTGATCTGCGCGGTCATGCTGCCCGCCGGTGCCAGACTGGGGGCGTGTCTGCCGCTGCGCCGCTCGAGGCGCCCTTCACGACGGTGTTGGCCGCCTATGAGCGGTACCTCGTCATGGAGCGGAACCTGACGCCTCACACGGTGCGGGCCTACCGTGGCGATGTCGCCGACCTGTTCGACCATCTCCGGCTGCTCGGTTGTGGCCACCTCGAAGAGCTCGACCTGACCATGTTGAGGAGCTGGCTGGCCAAGCAGCAGACGCTGGGCAGGGCACGGACCACGATGGCCCGCCGGGCCACCGCGATCCGGGTGTTCACGGCGTGGGCGCACGCCAGGGGGCTGCTCGGCACTGACCCGGGTGCGTCCCTGGGCAGTCCGAAGCCGCACCGCCGGCTGCCCGACGTACTGGACCACCGGCAAGCCCGGGACCTGCTCGACGCAGCTGTGGAGCGGGTGGTCGACCACGACCCCGTCGCGCTGCGGGACGTGGCAGTCCTCGAGCTGCTCTATGCCAGCGGCATCCGGGTCGGCGAGCTCGTGACGCTGGACCTGGACGACGTCGACGGGGCACGCCGGGTCGTCCGGGTCTTCGGCAAGGGGCAGAAGGAACGCATGGCGCCCTACGGCGTTCCGGCGGCTGCCGCTCTCGATCGGTGGACCGACGTGGGACGCCCGCAGCTAGTCGGCAGCATCAGCGGAGCGGCGCTGTTCCTAGGGGCGCGGGGCGGGCGGCTCGACCAGCGGGCCGTACGCCGGCTCGTGCACGCGAGACTTGCCGACGTTCCGGGGGCACCCGACACCGGCCCGCACGGTCTGCGGCACACCGCAGCGACTCATCTGCTCGAGGGTGGCGCCGACCTGCGTACCGTGCAGGAGATCCTGGGGCACTCGTCCCTGTCGACGACCCAGCTCTACACTCACGTCTCGACAGAGCGACTCAGATCCGCCTACCGGCAGGCTCATCCGCGAGCCTGACCAGCTGCCAAGCCTATCCTTGCGCCGAGAGCGGCGACGTGGGCTCGCGGCTGCTGCCGTACCGTCGCGCCTTCGGGCCGGGCCGTCGGTTCTGGGATCGTCACGAGCCGGCGCCCGTCGCCGAGCCCGTCCAGTGGCTTCAGCCGGACCGGTCGCGCGCCCAGCAGCGTCAGTGGGTCGAGGTAGGCGTCTCCGCGCCGCACGCCGAGGTGCAGGCACGCAGCCGGCGCACAGTGCGAGTGGAGCAGCTGCAGGAAACCGATCGGTTGCCCGATGCGGACCTCGTCACCCACGGAGACCACAGCCGTGACCGGCTGGTAAGTCGAGCGGAGCGTCCCATGTTCCACGACGACGACGCCGCTGCCCGCGACGCTTCCCGCGAAGGCGACGGTGCCGTCTCCGATCGCCAGCACCTGCTGGGCGACGTCACCGGCGAGATCGACCCCGCGATGCCCGGCGCCGTACGGCGAGCTCGGCGGCTCGAAATACCGGACGACGTGCGGGATCGGGTCCAGCGGCCAGTCCCATCTGCGGGGAGCCGACGCGCCCCACGGACCGACGACCTGGGGGAGAAACGTCAGGAGTACGGCTCCGCAAGCAGCGCGGCTGGTCCTTCGGAGATCGACGAACGTCATGACGGGGAGCATGACCGGCTCGCCGCCCGCGCGGCAGGGTCATGGCCGCCCTTGTGGATGCCAGCAACCAGCAGCCATCCTGTGCACAACGGCCGACCGCCGGGGCTCCCCTTCCCCCTCCCTTCGTGATGCGCTCTCTCGACCGTATCGAGTCCACTCGGCCCGGCGGCCGCGCTGCTGCAACCCGGCGACGCTTTCCGTGAGCGGAGCAGGGTGCCCTACACTGGGGCCAGCGGCTCGCTCGTCGAGCCGACTTCGCACGTCCACCGACCGCAGTCCGCTGCGGGCGTGTGCCGTGGTCTCGTCGTACGACCTGCAAGGGTCGCCGGCGAGCGGCACCCGCGTGGACGTCAGGGTCTTGATCAGCTCGGCGCGATCAAGACGACAACCGCACCCGCGGCGCCCTCGGGAGCCGCAAGAATCGGTGCTCGCGAGAGCATCCAGGGAGGAAGCGTCATGGCCGTCGTGTCCATGCGCCAGCTGCTCGAGAGCGGCGTCCACTTCGGGCACCAGACCCGTCGCTGGAACCCGAAGATGAAGCGATTCATCATGACCGAACGCAACGGCATCTACATCATCGACTTGCAACAGTCCCTCGCCTACATCGACCGTGGGTACGCCTTCATCAAGGGTGCGGTGGCGTCGGGTGGGAGCGTGCTGTTCGTCGGCACCAAGACGCAGGCTCAGGAAGCCATCGAGGAGCAAGCCAAGCGCGTCGGGATGCCTTTCGTCAGCCAACGGTGGCTGGGCGGGATGCTGACCAACTTCCAGACCGTCCACCAGC
>JBBQKY010000082.1:0-10866 GCA_038327385.1 Propionibacteriales bacterium | reverse complement strand
GTGCGGGAGTCCGTCGTACTCGCGTTGACTCGGGCTCGCCAGCGCGAGGGACGAAACACCTGCGACCTGCGCGGGTACGACGTTCATGACCACCGACGACACCAGCGGAGCGGTGGCGCCCGGCACGTACAGTCCGACCCGCCCGACCGGGACCTGCCGCGAGGTGACCCGCCCCCCACCGGCGAGCACCGTCTCCACGTCGCGGGGCGTCTCGGCGACGCAGGTGGCTCGTAGGCGGTTGATGGACTCCGTCAGACTCCGCCGCACGTCCGGGTCGAGCCGGCTCAGCGCCGCATCACATGCCCCCGCCGGCACCCGGACCTGGACGATCTGCACTCCGTCGAAGCAGCGCGCCTGGCGCAGCAGCTCGTCATGGCCGTCGCGGCGAATTGCCTCGACCAACGGACGCACCGCCTCGATGGCGGCGTCGATGTCGAACGCGGCCCGCGGCAGCATGGCTGCGTAGTCGAGGGGCCGCCCGGGTGCCGTCACGCCGCGGACGTCGCACCGGCGGATCATCGACCCAGCATAGAGAGCCTGCGCCGGTTGTCCCGCCTACGTTCGACGACGGAGACGGGACACCCCCGTCGCAACGGCGCCGACCGCGATCACCCCGGTGACCGCCAGCAGCAGCATCGCCGTTCGTGGCGTTGTGCTGTGCTCGGCACCGGTCCCGTCGGGACGGGCGCCGGTGCCACCCTGCGCAGGCCTGGGAGCCAGTGTCGGGCCGGTCGGCGGTGGGGAACTCGGCGAGGCCGGCGTCGGGCTCGCGGATGCCTCGTGGTAGCCGGGGACGACCGGCAGCTTGGGAAGGGACACCTCCCAGACCGGCGAGTCCACTCCCTCGGTGCCCGCCCAGACGACGCGTGGTCTCCCTGGGACCCGGGAGATCGACTCACCCTGCTGCATGAGCGGCAACGTGAGCACCCGCTCGAGCTTCCAGGAGGGGTAGCGGTAGATGACGGCGTGGAGGTAGGTCCGTACGACCACCGACCCGTTGGCGGGAAGCCAGGACGCGTCGGTGGCGCTCGAAGGTGCGGTGGCAACCCGCCGCAGGGTCGCCGACGACGTCGAGAAGACGTGACGAGGCGTGCTGTAGACGTGCGCGACCGGCTCCTTGCTCACGACGAGGACAGCACCGGAGTCGGCGTCGTACAGGACCGACTCGGCGTCTCGAGGTCCGTCCGGGTAGGTCAGCGTCACCTTGTCCGGGGTGACTATATGGTCACCGGTTGTCGGCTCGGGGATCCGGTAGACGTCGACGGTGCTGCGGTCAGCCCGGTTGTCGCCGATGTCGGCGACCACGAGGGACCCGTCGCTCCCGCCTGACATGGCCTCGATGTCGGTCGGGTCCACACCGGCCAACGTCGTGGTCCCAACCAGGTGACCCTGCCGGTCGAGGACGTAAACGTAGGGCCCGTCACCGGAGTCGTTGGTCGTGTACACGAGCCCCGGGTGTGCCGAGCTCACCACCAGCGAGCTCGATTCCTTGATGTAGGGCACCGCGATGCGGAAGGCGATGTGAGTCCGGGAACCAGCGGAAGGAGAGCTACCCGGACCCGGCGGCGCGTCCGGCGGTGCGGCGCTGGCCGCGGTAGCAGCCGCCGCCGCTAGGCACCACACAGCAGCCGTAACGGCTGCTGTCTGCGCTGACATCGACCGCATCAACCCAGCCTGTCACGCAAACCGGGCAAAGTATCGAGAAGCATCCGCTCGAGAGCGGGAGTCACCCCCCACTCGGCGGTCAGCTCGCGGTAGGCCTGCCAGGTGGCCGGGTCTGCCGCCGCGCCCGTGCGCACCGCCCGGATCAGCGCGTTGCGTGGCGTGTGCCGGGAGTCCACGAAATCGATGACGTCGACCCGATAACCCGCCAGCCGCAGCAGCGCCGCCCGCAGGGCATCGGTGAGGACGTCGGCCAGCCGCTCGCGCAGGATGGCGTGCCGGGTCACCAGCCGGTAAGCCTGCGGCGTTTCCTCCGCTGCGAGCTGGCGCGCGATGTCGTGGTGGCAGCACGGTGCGGCGATGACCACCGGCGTCTGCCAGGCCACTGCGCGCGCCAGTGCCTCGTCGGTGGCGGTGTCGCAGGCGTGCAGGGCGAGGACCACGTCCGGTGGCTCGGCCAGGGCTACCTCGGAGATCGAGCCCTTGATGAACGTGACCTCGTCCGTCACCCCGAGCCGAGCGGCGATGTCGTTGTTGTGCAGGAGCGCCTGCTCCTTGACGTCGACGCCGGTCACCTGGACCGGAAGGTCTCGTACGGCAGCGAGATACCGGTATGCCGCGAACGTCAGGTAGGCGTTGCCGCATCCCAGGTCGACGAGCCGCAACGGCCGCTCGCGGCCGAGCGCGGCTCCCGGGCCGCCGAGCACGGCGTCGTCGACCAGCGGGTCGACGGCGGCGAGCAGATCCTGCACCTGGCGGAACTTCGCCGTCCTGGTCGGCTTGACGATGCCATCGGCGGTGGTGATGCCGAGCAGCGCAAACAGCGGATCGCCTTCGGCGAGACGCCGGCGTTTGGCGCGGTCGTGCTGTCGATCCGGCTCCTTCTGCTCATCGGCCGCGCGGGCTGTGACGCTGAGCAGCGGCCGGCCCTTCTTGGTAACCCGCAGCTGGAGTGACTCGGTGACGCACTCGACGTACCAGCTGGCATAGCCGGCCAGCAGCAGCTCGTCGACGAGGCGCTCGGCACTGTCTCCGAGGTCGACGTTGTGCGTGTGGGCCTGCGTCTCGTCGTACGACGTGACCTGCAGCCGCAGCCCGGCCTTGACCTCGACGAAGCGGAGCTCGACACGGCGGAAGGTCACCGCCGCTCCGCGCTGGCGACCCGACGCGACGGCGCGCACGAGGGCGCCGGTATCCAGCAGGGCGGCGCGGACCCGCTGCAGGGGTATCAGGCCCGTCACTACGACGGCGCCTCAGGCGAGCGCGGCAACGACAACGATGACCAGCAGCAGAAGTAGGGCACCGGGGATCACCAGCCGTCGATAGCGCGGATGCATGCAGGCGACGCTACCCGGTGCACTCCACCAGTCTGGCTCGAAACTGCGCGCCGACTTCGTGCTCGCCGTCGAGGCGGACTCGCTCGTCGCCGACTCGGCCCCACAGCCACAAGAACACCGGCTCCGGGTCACCGCTGACCGTGGCAGCCGACGGGGCCATCGAGTCGACGGCTATCGTGACCTGCTTGGCGGTCAAGCTGCACAGCCACCGATGGCCGGTCACCTCGACGGCAACCGCGTCGTCGATCGGATACTCGGTGTCGACAAGACCGTCCCACCAGGGCCCGGCCAGGGTCACGCGCAACACCTCGTCGATGCCGTCGACGGCGAGCTCCGGCGGTATCGGCGTGACGGCATCATGCGCAAGCTCGGCGTCGACGCGGTGGACGGCAACCTCGAGGGCCATGCGTCTTGCCCAGAAGCCGATCGTCGAGTCCTCGGCCGAGAAGGTCGTCGTCTCCTCGGTCATCTCATGCGCCGCGAACTCCTCGAACAGGTCGGTCTTGGCGTCCCTCAGGAAACTGATCGGCTCGCGCTGGGCGAAGTCTGCCGGCGGCCACGGGGCGGGCCAGCCGTTGTCGGCCATCACGCGGACCTTGTGCTCATAGACGACCGCGAGATGCGAGACGACGTCGCCAACCTGCCAGTCGGGACAGCAGGGGACGGGCGCATCAAGGCCGCGCTCAGCGACCTCGAGAAGCCGCTCGGTGTCGGCGTCGATTGACTCGAAGTACTGCTGGGTCTCGAGCTGGGTGTCCGTCATGCCGATATCTTGGCAGGCCGCACCGACAGCTCCCGTACGTCGATGTCCTGCGTCTTCAGCAGCCACCCGGTGGCCAGCACGACGGCGATCCCGGTGACGAGCCCGCCGCCGATCAGGGTCCAGCGAGCTCCGAACGTCTGGCCCACCCAACCGACGATCGGCGCGCCGACAGGGGTGCCGCCCATCAGCGTCATCATGTAGAGCGCGATCACTCGACCCCGGATGGCCGGGTCCACCGACAGCTGCACGACGGTCTGCAGCGAGTTCAACATCGTCAAAGCCGTGATGCCGAGGACCGGCAGCCAGACCGCGAAGAGCAGATAGGTCGGCATGAGCCCGGCCACGATCTCCGCGGCAGCGAACGAACAGGCGGACAGCACGAGAAGCATACGGCGCGGGTACCCGCGTCGGGCGGCCAGCAGCGAACCCGCCAGGGAGCCGACGGCCATGATCGACCCGAGCACGCCGTACGCCCCCGCGCCCTTGTGGAAGACGCTGGTCGACATCAGCGCGGATGTCATCTGGAAGTTCAGGCCGAAGGTGCCGGCGAAGAACGCCACGACGAAGACGAAGATCAGGTCGGGGCTGTTGCGCACATACCGCACACCCTCACGCAGGGCCCCCTTCGCCCGCGCGAGCGGTTCGACCGAGCTCAGCTCCGAGCCGCGCATCGCCTTGAGGGAGGCGATGACCGCCAGGTAGCTCAGCGCGTTCAGCAGGATCACGCCCCCGGTCGCCGAGACGCCCGAACCGAGCCCGGCGATGAGCAGCCCGGCCAGACCGGGCCCGATGATCCTGCCGAGGTTGAACGACGCTGAGTTGAGCCCGACCGCGTTCGGGAGGTGCTCCTTGCCCACGATGTCGACGACGAACGACTGGCGCGCCGGGGTGTCGAACGACGTGCCGATTCCGAAGACCAGCGCGAGCAGGTAGACGTGCCAGATCTGGGCGGCTCCGGTGATCGCCAGAATCCCCAGCACGCCGGCTGTCAAGGCCAACGCGCACTGGGTGATAACCAGCAGGCGCCGCTTCGAGTACCGGTCGGCGACCAGTCCGGCGTACGGCGTGACGAGAAGGAACGGAAGGAACTGCAACCCGGTGGTGATGCCCAAGGCGCTGCCGGAGTGGGTGAGCTGAAGGACGAGCCAGTCTTGGGCAACCCGCTGCATCCAGGTGCCGGTGTTGCTGACAAGCCCGCCCATCCAGTAGATGCGGTAGTTGCGGACCGAGAGCGCTTTGAAGGTCGGGCTCATGCGCGCGAGAGAAGCTCGAGGATCGGAGCAGCGTCACGTAGCACCTGCCGCTGGTCCGGAGTGAGCTCCCGGAGCCGCTGCTGCAGCCACATCTCCTTGCGCCGCCTCGACTCGACGATGACCGCCTCCCCCGCCTCGCCGAGCGAGATGACCGCGATACGACCGTCGGTGTCGGACGCCTGCCGCCGGACGAGCCCCTTCTCGACGAGGCTGGCGACCGTGCGGGTCATCGAGGGTGGCTGGACCTTCTCCTCGGCAGCGAGGTCGCCAATCGTCATGGCACCCAGCCGCGCCAGGGTGAAGAGGACGCCCAGCTGGTTGGAGCTGAGGTCCTCGCTAGCGTCACGCTCGTTGCGCAGTCGGCGGGAGAGTCGCGTCAGGGATACGCGCAGCGCGCTGGCGAGGCCGGCGTTGGTGCGCGACATCGCGATGACGTTGTCTGGCATGACCTCCAGTCTAACTCGTTAGCCTTGCTAAACAAATCTGCGTCTGGTCGACACGTCAAGAATCGTCTGGCTCGCTGCGGCTTGGCCCCTGACCGGCGCCTTAGAGTCAGCTGACGCCGAGCCAGCCACTGATCGGATGGACGGCGAAGTACACGACGAAAAGGGCGGCGACGACCCACAGCAGCGGGTGGATGGCGGCGGCCTTGCCTCGGACCACCTTCAGCACGACGTACGAGATGAAGCCGGCCCCGATCCCCGCGGAGATCGAGTACGAGAACGGCATGATCACAATCGTCAGGAAGGCCGGGATCGCGATCTCGAGGTCGTCCCAGTCGATCGACCTGACCTGGCTCATCATCAGGAAGCCCACCAGCACGAGCGCCGGCGCCGCGGCCTCCTGCGGGATCACCGCCACGAGCGGCGCGAGGAACGTCGTGAGCAGGAACAGCACGCCGGTCACGACGCTCGCCAGCCCGGTCCGGGCTCCTTCGCCGACACCCGAGGCGGACTCGATGTACGACGTGTTGCTGGACGCCGACGCGGCGCCTCCGGCAGCAGCAGCCAGCGAGTCGACGACCAGGATGCGCTGTGAGTTCGGCGGCATTCCCTCGTCGTCGAGCAGACCCGCCTCCGCGCCAATCGCCGTCATCGTGCCCATCGTGTCGAAGAAGTCCGCCAGCAGCAGCGTGAACACGAACAGCAGCGCCGTCACGACGCCGGCGTCCGAGAACGCACCGAAGAGCGAGAAGTTGCCGATCAGCGAGAAGTCGGGGGTCGCGGTCAGCGAGTCCGGGAACGTCGGGGTGGTGAGGTTCCAGCCACCCGGGTTGGTGAGCACGTTGTGCTCGAAGTCGTACCCCTGCCCACCGATGTTGGCGGCCGCCTCGATGACGATCGCGAGCGCGGTGGCGACGATGATGCTGATGAGGATCGCGCCCTTGACCCGCAGCGTGTAGAGCACCGCCATCAGCAGCAGGCCGAAGACGAAGACCACGGTCGGCCAGCCGGCCAGCTGGCCGCCGATGCCGAGCTCCAGCGGGGTCGCGTTCGCGGCGAACGGGCGCCCCACGAACCCGGCGTCGAAGAACCCGATCAGCGCGATGAAGAGCCCGATGCCGACCGAGATCGCGATCTTGAGCTGGGCCGGCACGGCATGGAAGACCGCCATCCGGAAGCCGGTCAGCACCAGCACCAAGATGATGAGCCCCTCCAGGACGATCAAACCCATAGCGTCGGCCCAGCTCATCCCGACCACGATCGTGAAGGCCACGAACGCGTTGAGACCGAGCCCGGTCGCCAGCGCCAGCGGAAAGTTCGCGACGACCCCCATCAGAATCGTCATCACCCCGGCCACCAGTGCTGTCACGGCAGCGATCTGCGCGAAGTCGGCTGCGCCGCTGCCCCCACCCGTGATCCACTGGCCGCCCTCATCTTTGGCCGCTCCCAGGATGAGGGGGTTCAGGACGACGATGTAGGCCATCGTGAAGAACGTGACGACCCCGCCCCGGATCTCCCGGGAGACGGTCGAGCCGCGTTCGGAGATCTTGAAGAACCTGTCGACGCCGGTGGCATTCTGGTCGGCTGTCGACGTACGCGTTGAGCTCACGGAGGAACACTAGTGGCAGTGGCCGGGCCGATGGCGACGGCGACGGACAGGCGGTTGTGCTGGCTGCCTCATAGGCTGAGGGCATGCCACCGGAACCGGCTCTGGACGTCGAGCCGCTGGACGTGACAGGCACGTGGACCGTCGCGCTCGGTACCGTCGCCTGGGCGGTCGCCTTCGTCGTACTACTGCTTTTCCGCGGGAGGCTTGACGACAGCGGCAACAGCGACTGGCTGTGGACCTGCCTCGCCGGTGTCGGACTGGGGATCTTCGGCTGGGCGCTCTGCAGCCGCCGAGCACGGAAGCTCCGCGTCAGCCGATGATCTCCAGCTCCGCGTCGCTCCACGTGTCGAACGTAAGGGTGTCGTGGAACGGAGCAGGCGCTGCCGGCTGGTGCACCGAGGGCTCGCCGCGTACGACGGAGTGCGCGCCGCATCCGTGGTCGTAGGAGACCACATGCCCATCACTGGGTGAGGCGACGTTCGCGCAGAGACCGAACTCGGCGCTGAGCGGGCCGCTGATCCTGACCATGAACCCACAGGTCAGACAGCGGGCCGGCGCCACCTTTGCGATGGGGTCGTCAGGGCCGTGCGGACCGTCGTACCACCGTTCGGCGGCCTCATCGCGGCCGTCGATGGACAAGACGACCTCGCGTCCGAGGCCGACCTCCCTGGTGACCTCGCGCTGCTCGCGGGCATTCGTGCTGTCGAGCGCCGCGTCACCGACCAGGTAGCCCGGAACCAGCCGCGGGTCGTCCTCGGCGACCGGCACGAGGTCGCCCGGGCCGAGATCGCCGGCGGCCATCCGGTCCCGCCAGGGAACCCATTCCGGCGCCCGGACCGCAACCTCTCCTGGCAGGAGCACCACCTCGTTCACCGTCACGGTCTTCTGGCGGGGCGCCCGGGTGATCGTCACCGCCCAGCGCCAACCGACGTATCCCGGGTCGGTGCTCGCGAACAGGTGCGTGACAACGCGGTCGTCCTCGGCCACCGTGCCGAGGTGGTCACCGACCATCGAAGCGCTGACCATGCACTGAACTGCCGTCAATGCGTCATCGACGGCAGCCGTCAACAGCGGGTCTGCCTTGGCGGAGCGGGACATGGTCTTGGCGTCTGACGTCACAGCGTCATTGTCGCTCACGCCCTCGTGAAGTGGCGAACCTCCCGCCAGACGTCCAGCAGGTCGGCGGCGCTGCAAATCTGACGGGGCGGCAAGGCAGGATGGGATCGTGCAGGCTGACGAAAGCGGTCCTCGCTTCTCGCCGCAGGACGAGCCGGGCTCGACGCAGCCCAGCGCCGCCGAGCGGGCCCGCCGGGCCGCTGAGACCGGGCGCAAGGTGGCGACGGCATCCGGACGGGCCGCCGGCAGCGCCGTACGCGTCGCCCGGAAGGCGTCCCACGCCGGAGGAGCGGGGGAGTCCGGCCTCTACCGGCTTCTGGAGCTGCACGCCTTCAACGCCGCGGGCGACGCGGCGCTGACGATCTCGCTGGCCGGCACGCTCTTCTTCCAGGTGCCGAGCTCGCAGGCGCGCACCCAGATCGCGCTCTTCCTCGGCATCACGATGCTGCCGTTCGCCATCGTGGCCCCCCTCATCGGGCCGTTCCTCGACAAGTACAGCCGGGGTCGACGGTGGGCGATCGGCTTCACGATGGCGCTGCGGGCTTTCGGCGCGTGGGCGCTGGCGGGCGCGGTGGTCACCAAGTCAGCGTGGATGTTCCCGGCCGCGCTCACCTGCCTGGTGGCGTCAAAGGCATACGGCGTCACCCGGGCGTCCGCCGTACCGAGGCTTTTGCCGGACGGGCTGAACCTCGTGCGAGCGAACTCCCGGATCTCGCTCGCCGGTATCGCGGGCGGGACCATCTCCGCGCCCTTCGCATCGCTGTTCTCGCTCATCGGGCCGCAGTGGTCGCTGCGCTATGCGGCGCTGCTCTATGTAGGAGCCACCGTTCTCGCCATCCTGCTGCCGGCCCGGGTTGACTCCTCCGCCGGCGAGGCTCAGGTCGGCGTACTCGATCTCGCGGAGCCGGGGAGGCGCTCTCGCCGGCTCGGCATCACGCCGATGGTCATCCTGGGTCTGCGCTGCAACGCGGGGCTCCGCATGCTGTCCGGGTTCATGACGATGTTCATGGCCTTCTTGTTGCGAGAGCATCCCTTCGACGGATGGCAGGACCGCAGAACGCTGCTCCTCGCCCTGGTGATCGGTGCGGCTGGGCTCGGCAACACCTTGGGCACGCTGGTCGGATCCCTGCTCAAGGCCCGAAAACCCGAGGCTATCGTGCTGGTCACGCTGTTGCTGGACGCGGCCGTAGCGACGTACGCCGCTATGTTCTTCGGGCTGCTCGCGGCGGTCGTCCTCGGCCTCGTCACCGGCCTCTGTCAGGGTTTGGGCAAGCTGTCCTTGGATGCGCTGATCCAGCGCGACGTCTCGGAGCTGGTCCGCACGAGTGTCTTCGCCCGATCGGAGACGCTGCTCCAGCTCGCCTGGGTCATCGGCGGGTTCCTGGGCGTGTTCATGCCGCTCAACGCCACGCTCGGCCTGACCATCGTGGCCGTCGTACTCGTCCTCTGGTCCGGGTTCGTGCTGCGCAGCCGCCTGATCGGCGCCCGGGTCAACTCAGCTCGAGCTCGGCAGCCAACGCACGGAGCAACGTAGCTGTCTGCTTGGCGGCCCGGGGGTCAGCGTGCCTGCCGCGACGGTAGGTCTGCTCGAGGGTCTCCAGCAGCTTCATGAGGTCCTCGACGATGTTGACCATGTCCTCAGGCGTCTTGCGCAGCGCCTTGGCCACCGATGGTGTGGGGTCGAGGACGCTGACCTGGATGGCCTGGTCCCCTTTGCGGCCCTGGACGAGGCCGAACTCGACACGCGCGCCGTTCTTCAGCGCCGTGACACCGGCCGGCAGCGAGTCGGACCTGACGAAGACGTCCCCACCGTCGTCCGTCGTGAGAAAACCGAACCCCTTGTCGGAGTCGTACCACTTGACCTTGCCCGTCGGCACCGCGCTACCTCACAAATCTGGCTTGCGAACCCCTGTTGGCTGCTTTCAGCACAAAGCCTCCGTCTACGCGGAGGCGCAGGCCATCCTACCGCCTGCCGATCCCGGGTGAAGTCACTTATCGGTAGCGGGCGGGATCCGGCAGGCGCTCGTTCATCGAGCCGGAGCGGAAGCCGCGCGCATCCAGGACCGCCTCCGAGAAGCCGCACTCCCTGACCAGCGCCACTGCCTTGTCGCGTCGTTGGCCGTCGCGTGACAACGCGGCCAGCGCCTGAGCGTCCAGCTCGATGCTCGCCGTCGCACCGAGGTCCCGCACGCGCAGGTCGGCGACCTCGACGCCGTGCCTGCCGAGCCAGTCCCGCAGGACGAGCTCCGCCTTCTCTACCCTGGCCAGACGCGAGGGCGTGACCTCGATCCCGAAGGCGATGCGCGACGAGAGGCACGCGGCGGCAGGCTTGCCCCACGTCGGCAGACCCCAGGCGCGCGACTGCTCCCGGATCTGCGCCTTGGTCAGGCCGGCGTCCCGCAGCGGGGTGGCCGCTCCCCGCTCGGCGGCGGCCCGGATGCCTGGGCGGAAGCCGGCGACGGCGTCGTCTGCGTTCGTGCCGGTCGCCACGGCTTCGAGGCCCAGCTGCTGCGCGAGTGGAGTGAGTACGTCGACCAGCTCGGCCTTGCAGAAGTAGCACCGGTCGCCCGCGTTGGCCCGGTAGCCGTCGCGGTCCATCTCGTGGGTCTCGGGGGTGACGTGGCGGACAGCGAGCGTGGCACAGAACTCCCGGGCTTGCGCCAGCTCGGTTGCCGGCAGCGAG
>JBBQKY010000081.1:0-10894 GCA_038327385.1 Propionibacteriales bacterium | reverse complement strand
ACGTCCTCGAGGCTCGCGCCGGGATAGCTCAGCTGTGTTGTCACGTCCACCCTGGCATTGTCCCGGGTCGGCGCCGCGAACGGGCACCAGGCACCGCTGTCCGGATGCCATGACCGGCCCTCGCGATACCCTGCAGACGTGACGGACATCGACCACAGCGCCCCGTTGGTGGGCGAGTGGGCGGGGGAGGACATCAGTTTCGGCGAGTCTGGAGCGAAGCTGACCTACGGCAGCTACCTCCAGCTGCCGCGTCTGCTGAGCGCCCAGCAGCTCGAGTCCGAGCCACCGGCCCATGACGAGCTGTTGTTCATCACGATCCACCAGGTCTACGAGCTGTGGTTCAAGCTGCTCCTCCACGAAGCCGAGACGGCCCGGGACGCGATGACGGATGGCAACATGTGGTGGTCGCGGCACCTGCTGCACCGCATGCATGCGATCGAGCGGGTCCTCGTCCAGCAGATCGCGCTGCTCGAGACGATGACGCCCCAGGACTTCCTGGCGTTCCGCCAGCTCCTGTCTCCGGCCAGCGGCTTCCAGTCCGTGCAGTTTCGTGAGCTCGAGTTCCTGTCCGGGGCGAAGGACCCGTCGTTCGTACGCCGCTTCAAAGGCCTCACCGACGACGAGCGGACCCGGTTGCTGCGAAGGCTCGCCGAGCCGACCCTCTGGGACGCCTTCGTCGACGTCCTGCGCGCCCGTGGCCTGCCGGCCAGCGACGAGCAGCAGGTAGCCGCTTCACTGCGCGTCGTGGCGCACGACCGCGCCACCTACTCCGATGTGTGGGAGCTAGCCGAGGCGCTCATCCAGCACGACGAGCTGGCCGTCGAGTGGCGCGCCCGGCACATCACCATGGTGGAGCGGATGATCGGCAGCAAGTCCGGAACCGGGGGCTCCTCGGGGAGCGCCTACCTGCGCAGCCGGCTGCCGCTGCGCTACTACCCGCCGCTGTGGGACCTGCGGTCCGACCTCTGAGCGGTACGCGCCGGCCGGGCAGCTGACGAGCAGACCGTGGAACCGGCTGACCTGAGGCGAAGCCGGCGTCGTACGAGATACTGTCGAGATGTTGCGCCAGCAAGCGCAACCGCCACGCCATCCCCGGTGTGCAGGAACTTAAGGTGCCGCACGCATGCACAGCAAGCTGGACGACGCTAAGCGGGCGTTGCTCGTGGAGGCGGCGTCGGCTGCCGAGCGTGCCGGTGACCTCGACCCGCCGGCGGCGCTCAGACTGCTGACGAAGTACTACGCCCACGTGGCGGCGGAGGACTTGGTCGGGCGCAGCCCGACGGACGTCTCCGGAGCCGTTTCGAGCCAGTACCGGCTGGCCGCCTCGAGGCCACAGGGAACCGCGGCCGTGCGACTCTTCACGCCGACCGTGGAGGAGGACGGTTGGGCGGCAGCGGGCCACTCGGTCGTCGAGGTCGTCACGGACGACATGCCCTTCCTCGTGGACTCGATCACGATGGCCCTGGACTCGCACAAGCTCACGCTGCACTCGATCGTTCATCCCCAGCTGCTGGTCCGGCGCGACATCACCGGGACGCTGCTCGAGGTGTTGGACGACGACCGAGTCACCGGCGACGACCCGCCGGACAGCCTGCATGAGTCGTGGATGCACATCGAGACCGAGCGGGTCGCCGACGCGACGGAGCGGGGGGAGATCGAGCAGTCCCTGCGGGCCGTTCTGCGGGACGTGCGCGAGGTGGTCGAGGACTGGCAGAAGATGCATGTGCAGTCCGAGGCGATCGTCGACGACCTGGCGAACCACCCACCGCCGCTTCCGCAGGCGGAGGTCGCGGAGAGCCGGGCGTTGGTCGAGTGGCTGGCCGCGGACCACTTCACGTTCCTCGGATACCGCGAGTACGAGCTGTCCGTCGTCGACGGCGATGTCTTGCTGCGCGCCGTCCCTGGCACCGGACTCGGCATCCTGCGCTCCGACCAGGACCTGTCGCCGTCCTTCGCGAAGCTGCCGCCCGCAGTGAAAGCGAAGGCCCGGGAGAAGCAGCTCCTGGTCATCACGAAGGCCAACTCCCGCGCGACGGTCCACCGGCCCGTCTACCTCGACTACATCGGGGTCAAGACGTTCGACGAGTCGGGGGAGGTCTGCGGCGAGCGGCGCTTCCTCGGCCTTTTCAGCTCGGCTGCCTACACCGAGAGCCTGCTGCGCATACCGGTGCTGCGCGAGAAGGCCGCCCAGCTGCTGGAAGGCGCCGGCTTCACCGCGATGAGCCACAGCGGCAAAGAGCTGCTGGACATCCTCGAGAACTACCCGCGTGACGAGCTCTTCCAGACGACGGTCGACGAGCTGCTTCCGGTCGCCGAGGCGGTCCTCCACCTGCGTGAGCGCCGACAGCTGCGCTTCTTCACGAGGCGCGACCCCTACGGCCGTTACATCTCCTGCCTCGTGTTCCTGCCGCGCGACCGCTACACCACCCAGGTCCGCGAGCGGATGCAGGACATCCTGACCTCCACCATGGGTGCGTCGACCATCGACTACACCGCGCGGGTGAGCGAGTCGGTGCTGGCCCGACTGCACTTCGTCGTACGCGCCGATCCGGGGGAGACGCTGCGCGACTTCGACGAGGCAGACCTGGAGCGCAAGCTTGCCGAGGCGACTCGCTCGTGGACCGATGACCTGGTCGAGGCGCTGCGCGAGGAGTTCGGCGACGAGGCGGGAGCAGTGCTGGCCCGCCGCTACGGCGCCGCGTTCCCGGAGGCCTACAAGGAGGATTTCGTCCCGTCCGTCGGAGTCGCCGACGTACGGCGCTTGGAGGGCGTGTCCGACGGGTCCATCGTGCTGTCCCTGTACCAGCCGGAGGGGGCGGGTGAGGGCGAGGGGCGGTTCAAGGTCTACCGCAAGGGCACCCCGCTGAGCCTGTCCGCCGTGCTCCCCGTGCTGTCGTCCATGGGCGTCGAGGTCGTTGACGAGCGCCCGTACCAGATGGAGCTCGAGGAGTCCCGCGCCTGGATCTACGACTTCGGCCTGCGGTACCACCGGGCGCTGCCCACCGAGGCCCGTGACCTCTTCCAGGACGCCTTCATGGCCGTCTGGGACGGCCAGGCCGAGAGCGACGGGTTCTCTGCCCTGGTGCTGGGCGGTCGGATGCCGTGGCGTCAGGTGTCGATCCTGCGCGCCTACGCCAGGTACATGCGTCAGGGCGGGAGCACGTTCAGCCAGAGCTACATCGAGGCGTGCATGCTCGCCAACGTCTCGATCGCTCGGCTGCTGGTGACCCTGTTCGAGGTCCGGTTCGACCCGGACGTAGACGAGTCGGCGCGTGCCGAGCGCGAGAGCGCAGTGCGCGACGAGATCACCGCAGGCCTCGACGAGGTCGCGAGCCTTGACCACGACCGCATCCTGCGCGGCTACCTCGGCCTGGTCGGCGCCACGCTGCGCACCAACTTCTACCAGCCGGACGCCGCCGGAAACCCCAAGAGCTACCTGTCTTTGAAGCTCGAGCCGCGCGAGATCGCGGAGTTGCCCGAGCCGCGCCCGCGGTTCGAGATCTTCGTCTACTCCCCCGCCGTCGAGGGTGTGCACCTTCGGTTCGGGGCGGTCGCGCGAGGTGGCCTGCGCTGGTCGGACCGGCGCGAGGACTTCCGGACAGAAGTCCTCGGGTTGGTGAAGGCACAGATGGTGAAGAACGCCGTCATCGTGCCGGTGGGTTCGAAGGGCGGCTTCTACTGCAAGCGCCTGCCGGATCCCGCCGTCGACCGGGATGCGTGGCTCGACGAGGGGATCGCCTGCTACCGGACGTTCATCTCGGGGCTCCTCGACATCACCGACAACCTCGTCGGCGGTGAGACCGTGCCGCCCGCCGGGGTCGTCCGCCATGACGGTGACGACTCCTACCTGGTGGTGGCGGCCGACAAGGGCACCGCCACGTTCTCCGACATCGCCAACAGCGTCTCGAAGGACTACGGCTACTGGCTCGGCGACGCCTTCGCGTCGGGCGGGTCCGTCGGTTACGACCACAAGGCCATGGGCATCACCGCTCGTGGCGCGTGGGAGTCGGTGCGCAGGCACTTCCGTGAGCGCGGCATCGACTCGCAGGCGGAGGACTTCACCTGCGCGGGCATCGGCGACATGAGCGGAGACGTCTTCGGCAACGGGATGCTGCTCAGCCGGCACATCCGGCTTGTCGCGGCGTTCGACCACCGCCACGTCCTCGTCGACCCGTCACCGGACCCGGGCACGTCGTACGACGAGCGGCGCCGCCTCTTCGACCTGCCGAGGTCCACCTGGGCCGACTACGACTCCGCTTTGATCAGCACAGGTGGTGGCGTCTTCCCCCGCACCCTCAAGGCGATCCCGGTCTCGGCCGAGATGGCGGCTGCCCTCGGCATCGAGGGCGCAGTCTCGTCGATGACTCCCGCGGAGCTGATGCGGGCGATCCTGCTGGCACCAGTCGACCTGCTGTGGAACGGCGGGATCGGCACGTACGTCAAGGCCGCCACCGAGTCGCACGCGGAGGCAGGGGACAAGGCGAACGACGCGATCCGGGTCAACGGCTCGGAGCTGCGCTGCAAGGCAGTGGGAGAAGGCGGCAACCTCGGGTTCACCCAGCGGGGACGGATCGAGTACGCCTCAGCCGGCGGTCGCATCTGCACGGACTTCATCGACAACTCAGCAGGCGTGGACACGTCCGACCACGAGGTCAACATCAAGATCCTGCTCGACGAGGTGATGGCGGCGGGCGACATGACCGAGAAGCGACGCAACAAGCTGCTGGGGTCGATGACCGACGAGGTCGGCGCCCTCGTGCTGGCTCACAACTATGACCAGAACGTGGCGCTGGCGAGTGCTCTGCGCGTCTCCCCAGGGCTCAGCCACGTCCACGAGTCCTGGATCCGACGACTGGAACGCCGCGGTCTGCTCGACCGGGAGATTGAGTTCCTGCCCTCCGACAAGGAGTTCGCCGCTCGCCGGGCCGCGGATAAGGGGTTGACGTCACCCGAGCTGGCCGTCCTGCTCGCCTACACGAAGATCGTGCTCAGCGCCGAGCTGCTGACAAGCGACCTGCCCGACGACCCGTTCCTCCGCGGCGACCTGTTCAGCTACTTTCCCAGCCAGCTGAGGCAGAAGTACCGTGCCGCCATGCTCGCGCACCCGCTGCGCCGGGAGATCATCGTGACGCAGGTCGTCAACGAGCTCGTCAACTTCGCTGGGATCACGTTCTTCCACCGGCTCAGCCAGGAGACCAGCGCCAGTGGCGAGGAGCTCGCCCGCGCGCACTACGTGTGCCGCGAGATCTACGGCGCCGATGCCGTGATGGGTGCCATCAGTGAGCTGGACAACCGGGTGGACGCGTCCATCCAGACCGACATGCGGCTGAGCGTGCGCACCCTGATCGAGCGCGCCACCCGGTGGATGGTCAACAACCGTCGAGCCCCGATGGACTCCGAGGCGACCGTCGACCAGTTCGGTACGTCGATCCAGCAGGTACTGAAGGCGCTGCCCACCGTGCTCGTCGGCGCCGAGCAACGCGAGTACGCCGCCCGGCGGGACCGTCTCACGACGGCCGGCGTCGCGACTGCGACCGCGGCCGTAGTGGCGGCGCTTCCGCCGGCGTACGCGGCGCTCGGAGTGGTCGAGATCGCCGAGACGGAGAAGATGGACCCGGTGGAGGTGGCGAAGATCCACGCCGTCCTCGGGGACCGCATCGGGCTCAGCAGACTGCTCGCAAAGATCGCGGCTCTCCCCCGCGACGACAGGTGGCAGACGATGGCACGGGCGTCGTTGCGCGACGACCTGCACGCCGTCCAGGCCGCGCTTACGGGCCTGGTCATCGAGAGCACCGATGGCGCCCTTGGGGCACCCGAGCGAGTGGCGGCCTGGGAGGCCGCCGACGAGCGCGTGATCGGCCGGGCCAACGCGACGTTGGGGGAGATCACAGCCGACGACGAGCCGGATCTGGCGCGCCTCTCAGTAGGATTACGCGTGGTCCGGACAATGCTGCCGACGCCGTAATCCGGCGTCAGCTGCCAGAGAGCGCGAACACGAAGTCCGGGCCCTCGTGATTGGAAATGCACTTCCTCAGCTTCGTGAAGTTTATGCAGCCGGTGCCGAAGCCGTCGCCCTGGTTCCGCCAGACAGCAGGGTTGCCGTTCCGCGTGTTGTTGGTGAGCCAGCCCCACTCGCCACCGGCGCCGAAGTCCATGTTGACCTGCACGGACACCCAATATCTCCGAGACTTCAGGCCGACCGGCGAGTTCAGGGTGATCTTCAAGTTGCCAGTGCCGTCATCCACACCGGCGAGATTCTGCTGGCTCGAGATGACCCCACCCGGCTTGCCCTTGTAGTTCCGGTAGAAGATCACGTTCTCGGAGTCGGCCAGACCGTTGCCCTTGAAGTAGCGACCGGCGACGTCCACCCGCTTGACCTGGCAGGCGCTCTTCAGCTTGAAGTCGTCGGCGCCTCGACTGTCGTAGCTGGCCTCAGCATTCGCCGTGAAGTTCTGGGAGACGATGCCGGTGCCGTTGTCGTTGGCGAGCTGCTTGTAGCACGTGCTCAGAGCGCTCGGGTGGAACTTGACGAGCGACGATACGGAGCTCTGGCTGCTGGACGTGACGTGGTGCTCCTGCGCGCCCGCCGTCGAGGCAAAGGTCGCGGCAGCGACCAGTGCTGCCGCACTGACTCCGGCCACCGGGATAATGCGTGCAGGCATTCGGAGACTCCGCTCTACGGCAGGAACGGCAGAAGTCCGCCGGTTCGGTGGCTATGTGCCTTCTCGGACCATACGCCCGCGTACGGTTTGCAGGCAATTCAGGCACAGAAGGCGCGGGGGGCGGGTCGCGTACCCTTACCACCGTGGCGAGCCCGGACATCCCAGCGCGGATCAAGCAGCTCGACGCGACGCTGACGAGCATCGAGCAGGTGCTTGACCTCGACGGCGTCCGCGCTGAGATCGCAGACCTGGCCGAGCGCGTCGCGGCGCCGGACCTGTGGGACGACCAGGCCAACGCCCAGCGCGTCACGGGGCGGCTGTCGGTCCTGCAAGCGGAGGTCGACCGGGTCACCGGGATGCGCTCCCGGCTCGACGACGTCCAGATCATGCTCGACCTCGGAACCGAGGAGGGCGACAACGCCACGCTCGTCGAGGCCGAGCAGGAGCTCGACCGCATCACCGCCGCAATGGAGGCCCTGGAGATCCGCACACTTCTTGCCGGCGAGTACGACGAGCGGGAGGCACTGGTCTCCATCAGGTCGGGAGCCGGTGGCGTCGACGCCGCCGACTGGGCGGAGATGCTGATGCGGATGTACCTGCGGTGGGCGGAGCGCCACGGTTACCCGTCGGAGGTCTATGAGACGTCGTACGCCGAGGAGGCCGGGATCAAGTCCGCGACGTTCGGCGTCAAGGCGCCGTACGCCTACGGCACGCTCAGCGTCGAGCAGGGTACCCATCGGCTGGTCCGCATCTCGCCGTTCGACAACCAGGGTCGGCGGCAGACCTCGTTCGCGGCCGTCGAGGTGGTTCCGGTGCTGGAGCAGACCGACGAGATCGACATCCCCGAGGACGACATTAAGGTCGACGTCTTCCGGTCTTCCGGCCCCGGCGGTCAGAGCGTCAACACCACGGACTCGGCAGTGCGCCTCACACACCTGCCCACCGGGCTCGTGGTCGCCGTACAGAACGAGAAGAGCCAGCTGCAGAACAAGAACACCGCGATGGTCATCCTGAAGGCCCGGCTGCTCGCGCTGAAGAGGGCCGAGGAGAAGGCAACGCTCGACGAGATCCGGGGCGACGTGGCTGCCTCGTGGGGCGACCAGATGCGGTCGTACGTCCTCAACCCGTACCAGATGGTGAAGGACCTGCGGACGGAGTACGAGGAGGGCAACCCCGCGAGCGTCCTCGACGGCGCCATCGACGGGTTCATCGAGGCCGGCATCCGCTGGCGCCGGAGCCCGGAGTAGCCGCTTGGGCCGGAGCTGACGCGCCAGGAGGTCGCCGTTCCGCGGCGCCAACTGCGCGTCGCCTAAACTCGGGCCAGTGATCCGGTTCGAGAAGGTCAGCAAGGCCTACGACGGGCAGAACCGTGCGGCGCTCGAAGCCGTCGACGTCGACATCGAGAGGGGGGAGTTCGTCTTCCTTGTCGGCCCCTCAGGCTCAGGCAAGTCCACCTTCCTGCGGCTCGTGCTGCGTGAGGCCCGTCCGACGGAGGGCCGGGTCTACGTCGCGGGCAAGGAGATCAACCGGCTCGCCGGGTGGAAGGTGCCGGGCCTGCGGCGCCAGATCGGGACCGTGTTCCAGGACTTCCGGCTGCTGCCCAACAAGACAGTCGCACAGAACGTCGCTTTCGCTCTGCAGGTGATCGGCAAGCCCAAGGCGGTGATCGACAAGCTGGTCCCCGAGACCCTCGCGCTCGTCGGCCTGGAGGGCAAGGAGAGGCGACTGCCCGACGAGCTGTCGGGGGGTGAGCAGCAGCGGGTGGCGATCGCGCGGGCGTTCGTCAACCGGCCGATGATCCTGATCGCGGACGAGCCGACCGGCAACCTCGACCCGACGACGTCGGTCGGGATCATGAAGCTACTCGACCGGATCAACCGAACCGGGACCACGGTGGTGATGGCGACGCACGACTCGGGCGTGGTCGACCAGATGCGCAAGCGCGTGATCGAGCTGCAGAGCGGCAAGGTCGTTCGTGACCAGGCCCGTGGCGTCTACGGCTACCAGAGCTAGGGGACAGCACCCATCATGCAACTGAGATTCGTAGCCTCCGAGCTCGGCACCGGCCTGCGACGCAACGTGTCGATGACCGTGGCGGTCATCCTGACGATCTGGATGTCGCTGACACTGGTCGGCCTCGGCCTGCTGGTGCGTTCACAGGTCGCAAAGATCGAGCAGTACTTCGGCAGTCAGCTCGAGGTGCAGGTCGTGTTCTGTGCGCAGAACTCACCCACCGACACGTGCGTCGGCGGTCAGGCGACTCCGGTCCAGGAGGCGGCGGTCCGGAAGGTCGTCGCCGCCAACAGCGAGGTCGCGTCGTACCGCTACCAGACGCGTGAGCAGTCCTACCGCACGTTCCAGGCCACCAACACCGACGACCAGGGAAACCCGAACGCGATTGCCAAGATCTTGAAGGTCTCCGACATGTCGACCGGGTACTGGGTCAAGTTCAAGGACCCTAACCACACGCAGGGCCTCATCAGCTCCGTCAACCACCTGCCTGGCGTCGAGCAGATCATCGACATCCGCAAGGAGCTCAACCCGGTATACCGCACGCTGAACATGCTCAAATGGATGGCGCTGGGTGCGGCCGGGCTGCTGGTGCTGGCGGCGGTCCTGCAGGTCTCCAACACCATCCGGCTGGCGGCCATGGCGCGCCGGCGCGAGATCGGCATCATGCGCCTGGTCGGGGCGTCGAGCGTCTATATCCAACTGCCGTTCGTGCTCGAGGTGATCTTCTCGGCCCTTGTCGGCGCGGCCCTGGCCTGCGGGACGCTGGCCGTCGTCGTGAAGTACTTCGTGCCCTGGCTGCACCGCGTCGTCCAGCTCTGGCAGTGGGTGAGCTGGTCCACGGCCATCCAGACGATGGTGTGGATGGTGCTGATCGCGGTGCTGCTGGCGATCGTCCCGACTGTCCTGATGACCCGCAAGTACCTCAAGGTGTGAGGTGCCGAGGGCTTGAGAAACCCACTGTGATTGTGCCCGAGCTGCAAGATCAGGCGTACGTCCACATGTCGACCGCGACCGCTCCATCGCCGATGGCCCATGAGCTGCCCAACGGGGCGGTCAGATCGCTGCAGTCGGTCTGCCGCGCCTGAGCCCTGCGGGTGATGTGGCCGAGCCCGTCGTCCTCCAGCGTGATCTGCATCCACTGCATCATCCATTGCTGGTTGAGATCGAAGCCGTAGGTCCAGTCGTACTTCTCTTCCCCAGGCGCCGACGCTAGCCCGTGCATCGAGAAGCCCGCCGACATGATGGATGACACCCGGCCGAGTGGGTTGGTGGCCGCCGAGACGTAACCAAGCGCGTGACGGTCAGCACCCCACCACTCGCAGTTGATCGGTTTACCTTCTGGGGTGGTCGTTTCGGTGACAAAACGCATGAGGGTTTCCCGCTCCGCGGCATAAGCCCATGTCTTGTCGAGGTCGTTGCGTGTGAGCGCACTTGGGGGGTCGCCCAGCAGTGACTTACCTGCCACGATGATCTTGAGGCACTCGGGGCCGAGCAGCAGGCTCTGAATCCACTGGAGCTGCCCGGCACCGAAGAACGTGGCGTCAGGGTTTGCCCCGCCGTCGCCAATGTTGGTGTAGGACCTGTCGAGGCTCATGCCATCCACGACGATGACCTTGATCTGCGGGCCGTAGTTGTAGGAAAAGTACCTCCCCCGAGGCGGGTCAAGCGTGTCGACGAGGTCGGGGCTCGCGAACACCTTCTGCATCGCGAGGATGCTCTGGGTGCATACCGGGTTCTCGTACGACTCCCCGTTGTTGCCGCTGATCTCGTGGTCGTCTCGCTGGTGAACTCCGTTGGCGAGTGCCATCGCCTGACGCATCGTCGGCAGTTTCGCCATCTGGTCGACGTACTTTGCGATGTGCTTGGTGTAGTCCGGGACGACGCCCGATGTCGGATCAGGCTCCAGTGACGCACCCCAGTATCCGAAGTCACCGACGTGGACGATCTCGTCAGGCGCCCACGCTGCCTGGTCGGCCCAGACCAGCTGAAGCGGATAGTCGGTGTTGCTGCCGTAGACGTCACCTATGGCATTCGACTGACACGATCCGAAAGCGATCTTGCGGGTGAACGCCCTCCCGGGCTCCGTCGAGGGCAGTGTGCGGAACCGCATCGGATCGCCGACGAACACGCCGGGCGCGGTGGCGAGGCGAGCGTGGTAGAGGCTGTCCGCGGTCAGGCCGGTGGCGACGAGCTTGGCGATGGAGTCGGAGTCCAGGGTG
>JBBQKY010000080.1:0-11037 GCA_038327385.1 Propionibacteriales bacterium | reverse complement strand
ACGGGCGATCCGGAAGCGGCCCGGATGGTGGAGCACACGCTGGAGGCGATGGCGCGTGGCGGCCTCTACGACCAGCTGGGCGGTGGGTTCGCCCGCTACAGCGTCGACGGCCAGTGGGCGGTTCCCCACTTCGAGAAGATGCTGTACGACAACGCGCTTCTGCTGTCGGCATACCTGCACTGGTGGCGGCTTAGCGGCGGGGCCCTGGCGGAGCGGGTCGCACGGGGAACTGCCGACTTCCTGGTGCGGGAGCTGGCGACGGTCGAGGGCGGGTTCGCTTCAGCCCTCGACGCCGACTCCGACGGTCGGGAGGGGGCCTGCTACATCTGGACCCCCGACGAGATCCGCGACGTCCTCGGGGATCGCGACGGTACGGCGACCGCGCAGCTCTTCCAGGTCTTCCCGAGGGGCAACGTGGAAGGTGGGGCGTCGACGCTGCGCCTGCCGGAGGACCCGCCGGACTGGCCGGCGCACCATCGAGCGGTGGCCCGGCTCCTCGAGCGGCGCGCGCAGCGACCTCGCCCCGCGCGGGACGACAAGGTCGTGGCGGCGTGGAACGGTCTAGCGATCAGTGCTCTCGCCGAGGCCGGTGTGCTGCTGGACGACCCGCGGTACTCCGAAGCGGCGCTGTCCGCCGGGCGCCTGCTGGTCGACGTACACCTGACCGACGACGGACGCCTGCGCCGGGTCTCTCGCGACGGGGTGCGCGGCCATCCGGCGGGAGTGCTCGAGGACTACGCGTGTGTGGCCGAGGGGTTCCTGGTCCTCTACGCCGTCACCGGCGATGCGGAGTGGTTCACCCGTACAGAGGCGCTGCTCGAGCAGGTGCTCGACCGTTTCGCCGACGGTGCGGGCGGTTTCTACGACACCGCTGCCGACGCCGAGAGGCTGGTCAGCAGGCCGCGCGACCCTACGGACAACGCGACCCCGTCCGGACAAGCCACGACTGCTGCGGTGATGACCTCCGTGTTCGGTCTCACCGGCGAGACGAGGTACCGCGAGGGTGCTGAGGCCCTGCTACGGGCGGTTTCGGCTATTGCAGAGCGGGTGCCGCGCTTCGCCGGCAAGGCCCTCAGCGTCGTCGAGGCGCTGGCTGACGGGCCTCGGCAGGTGGCTGTCGTCGGCAGCGAGGGAGATCCCAGCCGTCGCGACCTGGTCGCCGCGGCTTTCCGGCTGAGGCATCCCGGAATCGTCATCGCGCAGGGCGACGGTATGAGCAGCGGCGTAGCGCTGCTCGACGCTCGCACTCCGGTGGCGGGCAAGGCCGCGGCCTACGTCTGTCACGACTTCGTGTGCGACCTGCCGGTCACGGACCCGGCAGACCTGCTGGCCGAGCAAACCTCGTCCTAGGGTTGCCCTATGACGATCGGCGCCTCGGTCAGACGCCAGCGACGACGAACTCGCTCGGCACCACGGTGAGCCCACTGCTCGCTGTCGACGCCGTCGGGACTGGCCGCGCATGAAGGACATGCGTCCCGACCGCGACCCTCGGCTGCTGTCTCAGCTGCTCCACGGCAGTGCCGTGGGTGCGGGCGGCGAGTCTGACGGTGACGCCGAACAGCTCGCCCGGCTACGACGTCGTGCGGCGGCCGTCCTGATCGTCGTGGCAGCCCTGGCGGTAGTGGTCGGGCCTCATCTGATCGACGGCACCCGGATCTCCAGTGTCGCGGACCAGGCAGCAGCCCAGGCAGGGACGTCCGTGCTTCAGACGCTTCGCTGCCCGACATCCGGCCGACTTTCGTGGGCGACTCCGCTGGCGCCCGTCGCGCTCGATGGTGCGGTGATCTGCCGGTACGGCGGCGCCGACCTCGACACCCTGACGGTGACGCGGCCCGTCCCGTCCGCACAGCTCGCCGCGCTCAACGCGGACCTCCAGGTGCACACCGTTGCGGTGGACGCCGCGTCGAAGGCGCCGAGCGTCGGCGTACGCACTGGAGGGGGTGCTCTCTGGGCATTGGTTGGCGTTACTTCGACCGGCCAGCTCGTAGCCCTCGCCGGAGCAGGTCATCCGGCCCACTATCTGTGGCTGGGCGCCGGCCCACCACGAGTCTGGGATCCGTCGCCCTCCGTGCAGCACATGCTCACCGCCGACCTCCGCCACTGACCCTGTCTCGTTGTTGGGTGGCGGTGGGCTGCCGTCGTCTTCATCGCGCTCGCGTCGACCGGGTCCTACCTGCTGGCGTTCTCACTGGTGCCGTTCCGGAAGTTCGTCGGCGTGAGATCGATGGTCGGGTACGGAATGAACGTACCGCGGTCAGGGTTGATTTCCAGCCGCCGCCCGATCGGCGGGAAGGCGCGCTGTGGGCACGCCGTACGGTCGCAGACCTTGCAGCCGACTCCGATCGGGGTGGCGCCGCGGGGGTCGCTGGGGTCGAGGCCGGCGGAGTAGACCAAACGCGAGGCATGGCGGATCTCGCAGCCGAGCGCCACGGCGAAGAGCTTGCCTGGTGCACCGTAGCGCCTGGGGCTGCGATAGACGGTGCGAGCCATCCACAGATACCGGCGGCCGTCCGGCATCTCCGCAACCTGCGTCACCAGCTTGTCCGGCGTGGCGAACGCCTCGTAGACGTTCCACAGCGGGCAGGTACCACCCGTGCGCGAGAAGTGGAACGCCGTTGCTGACTGCCGTTGTGACATGTTGCCCGCGCGATCGACCCGGACGAACGTGAACGGCACGCCGCGCGCGCGCGGCCGCTGCAGGGTGCTGAGACGGTGACAGGTGCTCTCGAAGCCTAAGGAGAAGTGCGCGGCGAGCCTCTCGATGTCATAGCGGAAAGTCTCGGCCGTCGAGCGGAACTCGGAGTACGGAAGGATCGTCGCCGAGGCGCCGTAGTTGGCTAGACCGATCTTGAGGAGGTCTGGTGCCTGCGGGTCCTGGAAGGTGGCCTCGTCGGCGACCTCGTCGATCAGGTCGGCGAACTCGAGGGTGGCCAGCTGGTGAGCCATCCGGAACGCCCGTTGCCCGGCATCCAGTTGCGGGGAGAGACGGACCGTCCGGCTGGCCCGATCGAAGTACGACAGCTCGTTGCCGTCATCGCCGTCGTGCCCCGCCACCTCCACGCGGACCCCGTGCGCCGTGTGCAGCCTGGCAAGCAACGCCGCCTCGCGGTTGCTCCGCCCCAGACCGAGCGCGCCGGCCAAGTCCTCGGCTGCCTGGTCGAGTGAGTGGATGTAGTTGCTCTGGTCATAGAAGAAGTCGCGTACCTCGTCATGCGCCATGAGGGTCGAGAGTCCCGGCTGGTCACGGGTGGCTGCGGCCAGCTGATCGGTCACGGAGCGATACCTTCGGTGCAGAGCGAGCACGGCGTGTGCGACGCCCGGATGTTCGGTCGCCACCTGCGCCACTTCGCTGTCGTCCGCCGCCATCGCCTGATCGGCGTCGCGCAGAACCTCCCGCAGCTCAGCGACGAGCCTGGTCCGGTCCTGCGTCGCGAAGAACCCGGCGTCGACGCCGAAGAGGTCGCTGATCCGCAGCAGCACCGGGACCGTCAGCGGGCGCGAGTTGTGCTCGATCTGGTTGAGGTAGCTGGGCGAGATATCGAGGTCTCGCGCCAACTCGGCCTGTGACATGCCGCGCTCCGCGCGCAGCTGCCGCAGACGCGCCCCGACGAACATCTTCTCGGCCACTTGGCCACGGTAGCAAGAATACCTTCGCAATCTTTGCAAGGTAGCGAGAATTGTTGGCTGAAGATGGCTGCTTGCGGGGGTTACGCGGGACGACGCAGATCAGGCATCGTCGAAACGACGAGTTTGGAAGACGCTTCGCATCCAAGTCAGCACGCGACTCGAAGGACACGACATGATTGCCGTAACCGAGACGACCTCCGACTATGCCTTCGCCGCGGCGCCCCAGCGAACAGCAGAGGCGCCCCAGCGAACAGCAGAGGAGCTGGAGCGCAGCTGGGCCACCGACGCACGCTGGTCCGGGGTGGCTCGTGACTACACAGCAAGCGATGTCGTCCGACTGCGCGGCCGGGTGACCGAGGAGCACACCCTCGCCCGCCGGGGCGCCGAGCGGCTGTGGGAGATGCTCCAGACCCGCGCCTACGTGCCCGCCCTCGGCGCGATGACGGGCAACCAGGCGGTGCAGAGCGTGCAGGCCGGCCTCGAGGCGATCTACCTCTCGGGCTGGCAGGTCGCGGCTGACGCCAACCTGTCCGGCCAGACCTACCCCGACCAGAGCCTCTACCCCGCGAACTCGGTGCCGGCCGTCGTACGGCGGATCAACAACGCCTTGCTCCGCGCCGACCAGATCACCTGGTCGGAAAGCACCGATGGGTCCGACATCGACTGGCTGGCGCCTATCGTCGCAGACGCGGAGGCCGGCTTCGGCGGGGCGCTGAACGCCTTCGAGCTGATGAAGGCGATGATCGCGGCCGGCGCGGCCGGTGTGCACTGGGAGGACCAGCTCGCCTCGGAGAAGAAGTGCGGGCACCTCGGCGGCAAGGTGCTAATCCCCACCGGACAGCATATCCGCACGTTGAACTCGGCCCGGCTGGCCGCCGACATCCTGGACGTGCCGACGGTCATCGTCGCCCGTACCGACGCGGAGGCGGCCACGCTGATCACCACCGACGTCGACGAGCGTGACCGGCAGTTCCTCACCGGCGACCGCACCCTGGAGGGCTTCCACCGGGTCACCGGCGGCATCGAGTCGTGCATCGCCCGAGGACGGGCCTATGCGCCGTACGCGGACCTGCTGTGGATGGAGACCTCGCTGCCGGACCTGGAGGTCGCTCGGACGTTCGCCGAGGCGATCAAGGCGCAGTTCCCCGACCAGATGCTGGCATACAACTGTTCTCCGTCGTTCAACTGGCGACGGAACCTGGACGACTCGACAATCGCGAAGTTCCAGCGCGAGCTCGGGCACATGGGATACAAGTTCCAGTTCATCACGCTGGCAGGGTTTCACGCCCTCAACCACTCGATGTTCGACCTCGCGAAGGGGTACACCGCTCACGGCATGAGCGCGTACGTCGAGCTGCAGGAGCGTGAGTTCGCTGCCGAGGACGCCGGCTACACCGCGACTCGGCACCAGAGAGAAGTCGGTACCGGCTACTTCGACCTCGTCACCAAGGCACTCAACCCGACATCGGAGACCACTGCCCTGAGCGGGTCCACCGAGCAGGAGCAGTTCCAGTCATGAGCATCGCGGCCACCCTCGCGCCCATGACCGTCGGCTCGCGCATCCAACTCGTCGGCGATGCACCGGACGGAGCCGACGCCATCCTCACTCCCGACGCCTTGGCGTTCGTCGCCGCGCTCGACAGCGCGTTCGCCGGCCGCCGGTGCGAGCTGCTGGCGGCACGCGACGAGCGCGCCAGGCAGGTGGCAGCGGGGTCCAACCCGGACTTCGACCCCGCCACCGCCGACCTTCGCAACGATCCCGACTGGCGCGTGTGCGCGCCGGCACCCGGACTGCTCGACCGGCGGGTCGAGATCACCGGCCCGCCGGAGCCGCGCATGGCCGTCAACGCGCTGAACTCCGGCGCGAACGTGTGGGTCGCCGACCTCGAGGATGCCAACAGCCCAACCTGGACGAACGTCGTGCGCTCGCAGGCGACCCTGCTACAGATCGTCGACGGCACTCTGGACTTCACGGCGCCTGGAGGCAAGCGGTACGTCGTCGGACCGGACCCGGCGACCATTGTCGTACGCCCGCGCGGCTGGCACATGGTGGACAAGAACGTCGTCATCGACGGCCGGCCGGTCCCGGCTGCTCTGCTCGACTTCGGCCTGTACTTCTACCACTGCGCCGCCAAGCAGGTCGCCGGTGGCAGCGGGCCGTACTTCTGCCTGCCGAAGCTCGAGAGCTCGCTCGAGGCTCGATTGTGGAATGACGTATTCGTCGCGGCTCAGGAGATGCTCGGAATCCCCCGCGGCACCATCCGCGCGGCCGTACTCGTCGAGACCATCTTCGCCGCCTTCGAGATGGAGGAGATCCTGTTCGAGCTGCGCGAGCACTCTGCCGGGCTGATCGCCGGCCGTTGGGACTACCTCTTCAGCATCATCAAGGCCTTCGCCGAGCGCGGGGGAGACTACGTGCTGCCCGACCGCTCCGCGGTCAGCATGACCGCCCCCTTCATGGGCGCCTACACCCAGCTCCTCGTCGACACCTGCCACCGGCGGGGCGCGCACGCCATCGGCAGCATGTCAGCGTCCATCCCATCCGCGGACGCCGAGGAGAACCGGGCAGCTCTCGAGCAGGTGCGGCTCGACAAGGAGCGCGAAGCCGGCGACGGTTTTGACGGCTCGTGGGTGGCGAACCCAGGGCTGGTCGCGACCTGCCGCGCCGCCTTCGACGTCGAGCTAGGTGCAGAGCCGCACCAGATCGCGTCGCGTCGAGCTCCGGCCGACGTCACCGCAGAGGACCTCCTTGCGGTCGCCAAGACGCCGGGGCAGGTAACCGAGGCGGGGGTCCGCGCCAACGTCGGTGTGGGGCTGCGCTACATCGATGCGTGGCTGGGGGGCAGCGGAGCGGTCGCGATCCACGGCTTGCTGGAGGACACCGCCACCGCCGAGATCGCCAGGTGCCAGATCTGGCAGTGGCTGCGAGCCGAAACCCGGACGGCCCAGGGCAGCGTCGTGGACCGCCGCCTTGTCCTGCGGCTGCTCGACGAGGAGACCGCGTCAGCGGCTGCCGAGGCCGGCGTCGGCTCCCGAGTGGCTGACGCCCGGGTGGTCTTCGAGGCGGTCACCCTGGCCGACGACCTGCCGCCTTTCCTCACGACGTGGGCATACTCGCGCCTTCTTCAGCCGCGGGCGACCTGAGTTTGGTCCAGGACACGCCCATCAGCCGAGGCGGTCAGCGGGCGGCGTACACGACCATCGAGATGCCGACGTAGTGCACGACGTACGCCGCGATGGTGAACGCGTGGAAGACCTCGTGGAAGCCGAACCACGTCGGCGCCGGGTCCGGCCGCCGCAGTCCGTAGACCAGCCCGCCGAGGGAGTACAGGCCGCCACCCACGACTATCAGCGTGAAGACACCGGCGCCGGCCGCATGGAAGAAGTCACCCAGCCAGAAGGCCGCAACCCAGCCGAGCGCGATGTAGGCCGGCAGGTAGAGCCAGCGCGGCGCCCCGATCCAGAGCACCCGGAAGGCGATGCCGACGAGAGCTCCGCCCCAGACCAGGGACAGCAGGATCTCGGCGTCACGCCTCCCCAGCAAGGTGATCGCGAACGGCGTGTAGGTGCCGGCGATCAGCAGGAAGATGCTGGAGTGGTCCAGGCGCCGGAGGAGGGCATCCATCGGCGCGGACCAGTGCCGTCGGTGATAGAGCGCTGAGACGCCGAAGAGTAGGGCCGCGGAGACGGCGAAGACGCCTGTCGCCACCCGGATCTGGGCCGTCGGGGCGAGGAGCACAAGGACCAGCCCCGCCACCATACTGAGCGGGAACATCACCAGATGGAGCCAGCCGCGCAGGTGCGGCTTGATCTCGCGGGCGGCTTCGACCAGGCGGTCCGTCGTCTCTGCCGTCATGGCTCAACCGTAGAGGCCAGGTCTGGGTGACTCCTCGGAGTATCCTTCAACAACGGGATGCGATATCGCTGACGCCTCGTCAGCGCGATCGTGGGGGCCTGACGAAAGGTGCTCAGTGGCTTCGCTTCACCGGTTGGCCTACGACATCTACGAACGTCGCCTGCTCCGCAACCTCCCCGCTGACCGGCTTCCGAAGCACATCGGCGTCATGTGCGACGGCAACCGTCGATGGGCCCGGGCGTTCGGCGCGGAGGTGTCCGGCGGCTACCTCGCGGGTGCCGACAAGATCGAGGAGTTCCTGAGCTGGTGCGACCGGCTGGACATCAACCTCGTCACGCTCTGGCTGCTGTCCACCGACAACCTGGGCCGCCCCGAGGAGGAGGTCGGCCCGCTGCTACACGTCATCGAGGACCTCGTCGACGTGCTGGCCTCCAAGGGTCGCTGGCGCGTCCACCCGGTGGGGGCGCTCGACATGCTGCCGTCCTCGACGGCAATCCGCCTCAAGGCCGCGGCGGACCGCACTGCCGAGATCGACGGGATGACGGTCAACATCGCCGTCGCGTATGGCGGCCGGCGCGAGCTCGCCGATGCGGTTCGGGCCATGCTTCACGAGCATGCCCAGCGGGGTACAACGATCGAGGAGCTCGCCGAGGTCATCGACATGGAGCACATCGCCGAGCACCTCTACACCAAGGGACAACCCGACCCCGACCTGGTAATCAGGACGTCGGGGGAGCAGCGGATGTCCGGGTTCCTGCTGTGGCAGAGCGCCCACAGCGAGTTCTACTTCTGTGAAGCCATGTGGCCCGACTTCCGCCGTACCGACTTCCTGCGGGCAATCCGCGACTACGCCGCACGAAACCGCCGCTTCGGCGCCTAGCAGCCGCTTCCGGTCTCCCCGCGTTCCGCACCGGCACCAAGATCCGACATTCAGGTCGGTCCGGCAACCTGAACGTCGGATCATTAGCGCAGGCGCTGCCAGAGATCCGACATTCAGGTCGCCCGGACAACCTGAGCGTCGGATCCTTGGCGCGTGGCGGCCGCCGATTGGCGTGTCGGCAGGGATGCGCCGAGCGGCCGCCGTACGGTCGGTAGCGACGACAGGCGGGCAAGCCCGTCGTCCCGGGAGGCACCATGCAACACCTCGGCGGGCCTGCATCGAGCCCGTTGGCTGCGAACCGGTCCGGCTGACGACCAGGACCGGGCGATGATGCCGGCCCGGCCGCGAGGAGAAGCACGTGGCTGTTGCCACCGGCACCACCCGCAGCGCGAAGCGCCGTCCCTCGGACCTCCGCACGTACGTGCTCGACACGAGCGTCCTGCTGGCCGACCCGGCAGCCCTCAAACGCTTTCATGAGCACGACGTGGTCCTGCCCGTCGTGGTCATCACCGAGCTGGAGGCCAAGCGGCACCACCCGGAGCTCGGCTACTTCGCGAGGGCGGCGTTACGGACGCTCGACGAGCTGCGCGTCCAGCACGGCCGGCTCGACGAACCGGTGCCGATCAGCGAGGAGGGCGGCACGCTGCGGGTCGAGCTGAACCACAGCGACGCGTCGCTGCTGCCGTCGGGCTTTCGACTCGGCGACAACGACACCCGGATCCTGTCCGTCGCCCTCAACCTGCGGGCCGAGGGGGCTGAGGTCACGCTGGTGTCCAAAGACCTGCCGATGCGGGTCAAGGCGTCCTCGGTCGGACTGCCTGCCGAGGAGTACCGCGCCGAGCTCGCCGTCGAGTCCGGCTACACCGGGATCAGCGAGGTGGAGGTCACTCCGGCCGACCTGGATGCCTTGTACGACGAGGGAACCCTCGATCTCGCGGCCGCCCGCGAGCTGCCCTGCCATTGCGGACTCGTGCTGCTCTCCCCGAGAGGGAGCGCACTCGGCCGAGTGACGCCGGGCAAGCAGGTCCGGCTGGTGCGCGGCGACCGCGACGCTTTTGGCATCCACGGCCGCTCGGCTGAGCAGCGCATCGCGCTCGACCTGCTGCTGGACCCCGATGTCGGCATCGTCTCGCTCGGCGGCCGGGCCGGCACCGGCAAGTCCGCTCTCGCACTGTGCGCTGGGCTCGAGTCGGTCCTCGAACGCCGTCAGCACAAGCGCGTCGTCGTCTTCCGGCCGCTCTTCGCCGTCGGCGGTCAGGATCTCGGCTACCTTCCGGGCAGCGAGTCCGAGAAGATGCAGCCGTGGGCGCAGGCGGTGTTCGACACCCTCGGCGCCGTCGCGCAAGGCGAGGTCATCGACGAGGTCCTCGCTCGCGGCATGCTCGAAGTGCTGCCGCTGACCCACATCCGGGGCCGCTCGCTGCACGACGCGTTCGTGATCGTCGACGAGGCGCAGTCGCTCGAGCGCAACGTGCTGCTCACCGTGCTCTCCCGCGTCGGCGCCGGGTCCCGCGTCGTACTCACGCACGACGTCGCGCAGCGCGACAACCTGCGGGTCGGTCGGTACGACGGGGTGGTGGCCGTGGTGGAGAAGCTGAAGGGTCACCCGCTCTTCGCGCACGTGACCCTGACGCGCTCCGAGCGCTCCCCGATCGCGGCGCTGGTCACCGAGCTGTTGGAGGATGTTTCGGCTTGACCAAAGGGGGGAACTCGTGACCACAGGCGAGCCTCGAAGGCGATGCCTCGCAGCGTGCGAGCACGGCGTTGCGAGTTGCGGAATCTTCGTGCAGGGGCAGGATAAGGTGCACGCAATGCGACTGGGAGGCAACATGGCGGCGAGGCGGGGTTTACGGGGAAACTTCTCAAGGCGCCGTTCGTTGGCCCTCGGTCTGGTGGGGGCGGTGGCAGCGTCCGTCCTCGCAGCCTGCGGCGGCAGCGGCGGCAAACCAGTTCTGACGTGGTACATCAACCCTGACCCCACGCCGCCGGCCGGCTTCTCGGGGCCCTTCGGCCAAGCCGGATTGGCCGCGAAGTGCAATACCTCGCAGTACACGGTCCAGACCCAGATCCTGCCAACCAGCGCCTCCGATCAACGCATCCAGCTGGCTCGCCGGCTGGCCGCCGGGGACTCGAGCATCGACCTGATGAGCCTGGACCCGGCCTTCACCGCGGAGTTCGCGGCCGCAGGGTTCCTCGCGCCAATCCCGAGCACAAACGCCAAGCAGCTGACCAGTGGGGCTGCCCAGGGGATCCTGACGACGGCGACCTTCGACAACAAGATCGTCGCGGTGCCGCTGTGGGCCAACACCCAGGTGCTGTGGTACCGGAAGTCATTCGCGCAGAAGGCCGGGCTCGACATGAGCAAGCCCGTCACTTGGGACCAGATCATCACCGCCGCGTCCCAGAACGGTGGCACGGTAGGTGTTCAGGCCGACCTATACGAGGGATACGCGGTTTGGATCAACGCGCTGGTCGACGGTGCAGGCGGGCAGCTGGTATCGAACACCGCGGCGGGAGTGGATGCCACGATCGGCGTTGACACGCCGGCGGGTGTAGACGCTGCCAAGGTCATCAGCAAGCTCGCGCACTCGAGTGCCGCCGAGCCGGATCTGTCGGTGTCCAACGAAGGCACAGTCCTCACCCCCTTCGCCACGCCCCAGGGCGCCTTCCAGGT
>JBBQKY010000079.1:0-11061 GCA_038327385.1 Propionibacteriales bacterium | reverse complement strand
CGAGCCCGACGTCGTGTACGCCGGCACGCAGCCATCGGCGCTGTTCCGCAGCACCGACCGGGGCGAGACGTTCAGCATGGTCCGCGCATTGTGGGACCATCCGCACCGGGAGAAGTGGGGCGCCGGCTTCGGCGGCCAGGCGATCCACACGATCGTGCCGGATCCGCGCGACAGCGACGCCCTGACCGTGGCGATGTCGACGGGTGGCGTCTACCAGACGACCGACGGCGGCGACAGCTGGCGGCCCGCGAACGTCGGGGTCAAGGCCTATTTCATGCCGGACCCCTGGCCCGAGTACGGCCAGTGCGTGCACAAGGTAGCCGGCCACCCGTCCCGGCCCGAGCGGATGTACCTGCAGAACCATCACGGTGTCTACCGCACCGACGATTGCGGCGGGCACTGGGAGTCGATCGCTGAGGGGCTGCCCAGCGACTTCGGGTTCCCAATCGTGGTCGATCCGCACGACCCCGACACTGTCTACGTGTTTCCGCTCGTCGCCGACCGCGAGCGGATCCCACCCGACGCGAAGCCGCGGGTCTGGCGGTCGCGCGACGCCGGGTCGACGTGGACCGAGCTCTCGACCGGGCTCCCGGAGGGCGGCTTCTACTCGGCTGTCCTGCGCGACGCGATGTGCGCTGACGAGGGGACGCCGACCGGACTCTACTTCGGGTCCCGCGACGGCAACGTCTACGCCAGCAGCGACGCCGGCGACAGCTGGACCGTGGCGGCGAGCCACCTCCCCGACGTGCTCTGCGTCCGGGCGGCCGAGCTGCCCTGACCCTTCGCGGGGACTTTGCGCTCAGGTTTCGTGGTACGGCGCACGCTGGGTTCGGGTCGCGGGTACGGCCTCAGACCGGCCCGTGTGCGCGAAAGTTGCGCGGAAGGGCGCGGGTACGACGCCAGACTCGCACCTGTGCGCGAAAGTTGCGCCGATCCGCTCACCAACCACCCCATGGCTCGTCCGCTCCATGATCGCTTGGTCGAGGCCCGGCAGGGCCGGTCTAGACTGAGCGGCGCGCGACCGCATGCGACCCTCACGCGACCGCACTCCCCGGGCGACGCCGGCCCCCTCACGAAGGAACCGCCGTGACCAAGCCTGTCGTCCTGATCGCCGAGGAGCTGAGCCCTGCCACCGTTGAAGCGCTGGGGTCCGACTTCGAAGTCCGGCACTGCAATGGTGCCGACCGGGCCGAGCTCCTCACCGCCGTCTCCGACGTCGACGCGATCCTGGTCCGCAGCGCGACGAAGATCGATGCAGAGGTGCTGAAAGCCGCGGGCAGCCTCAAGGTAGTGGCACGCGCGGGTGTCGGTCTCGACAACGTCGACGTCGCGGCGGCGACACAGTCAGGCGTCATGGTCGTCAACGCGCCTACCTCGAACATCGTCAGTGCTGCCGAGCTGGCTGTCGGCCTCCTCCTCGCCGCGGCCCGCAACATCGCACCCGCCAGCGCCTCTCTCCGCGGTGGGGAGTGGAAGCGCAGCAGGTTCTCCGGCATCGAGCTCTTCGAGAAGACGCTCGGCATCGTGGGGCTGGGCAGGATCGGCGTCCTGGTCGCCCAGCGCCTCGGCGCGTTCGGCATGAACCTGATCGCCTACGACCCGTTCGTGCAGGCCGGCCGGGCTGCTCAGCTCGGGGTCCGGCTCGTGCCGCTGGAGGACCTGATGGCGGAGGCGGACTTCATCACCGTCCACCTGCCCAGGACGCCGGAGACGACCGGTCTCATCGGCGCCGAGCAGCTGAGCCGCTGCAAGCCGCGGGCGGTCATCGTCAACGCGGCACGCGGCGGCATCGTCGACGAGGCTGCCCTGTACGACGCGCTCGAGGAGGGCCGCATCGGCGCCGCAGGGCTCGACGTCTTCGCCACCGAGCCCTGCACCGACTCGCCGCTGTTCGACCTCGAAAATGTGGTGGCCACCCCCCACCTGGGCGCCTCCACTGAGGAGGCGCAGGAGAGGGCCGGCATCTCGGTCGCGACGTCCGTGCGCCTCGCCTTGGGCGGGGAGCTCGTTCCGGACGCGGTGAACGTCCAGGGCGGCCTGATTGCCGAGGACGTCCGACCGGGCATCCCGCTCACCGAGAGTCTCGGTCGCATCTTCAGCGCGCTGGCCGGCGAGATCGCCCAGCAGCTCGACGTCGAGGTACGCGGCGAGATCACGCAGCACGACGTGAAGGTGCTCGAGCTGGCCGCCCTCAAGGGCGTGTTCGTGGACGCGGTGGAGGAGACGGTCTCTTACGTGAACGCGCCGCTGCTGGCGCAGGAACGGGGTCTCGTCGTCCGCCTGGTCACCGAGTCCGAGAGCGCCGACCACCGCAACCTCGTCACGCTGCGCGGGACCCTGTCGGACGGCACCCAGATCTCGGTCTCGGGCACGCTGGTCGGCATCCACCAGCGCGAGCGGCTCGTCGAGGTGAACGGGTACGAGGTCGACTTGGAGCCGCGCGGTCACCTCGTCTTCGTTACCTACGAGGACAGGCCGGGCATGGTCGGCGCCGTGGGCGGCATCCTGGGCGAGGCGGAGATCAACATCGCCGGGATGCAGGTGTCGCGGCAGGCCCGCGGCGGTCTCGCCCTGGTGGCGCTGCGCCTGGACTCCAAGCTGCCGTCGCGGGTGCTCGGCGAGATCACCGAGCACATGGACGCGAAGCTCGCCCGCGCCATCGACCTGTGACCGGTCGTGCCAACCGGCGGCGTGCCGCGCGGCTCACCTCTTGGTGGCCACCAGCACGGCTGCGTCGTCGGTGACCATGACCTCGACGGTGGTGAAGCGTGGGTCGGTGAGCCACTGCTGGCGGACGATGTCGACGCGCCCGTCGTAGATCGGCGGCCAGCAGGCCGACGGCGTGAAGTCGTCGAGCACGACGATGCCGCCCGGCTCCAGCAGGTCCGCCACCACGTCGGCACCAGACCGCTTCGCCTCCGGAACGTCGAGGAAGAGCAGCGCGAAGGGACCACTGTCGCGCAGCGCCGCCCAGTCGCCGGTGACGACCTCGACACGGTCGTCGTCACGGAAGAGGTCGGCGACGGCCGACGCGAGATCGGGGTCGAGCTCGGCGCTCACAACTGTGCTGCCCGCCCGCGCAGCGCTCGACAGCCAGGCGGCTCCGACGCCACAGCCCGTGCCGCATTCCCCGAGTGTGCCGGTCCGGCTCGCCGCCAGCGTGGCCAGGAGTCGCCCGGTCTCCAGGCGGCTCGACGTGACGAACCCTCGCCTGCGGGACAGGTCGAGCGCCCGTCGTACGACGTCTGGAAGGTCCAGCGGCGCGCTCACGAGGCCGAGTCTTGCACACGGCGGGTAGCACATCCCGGTCCTGCCGAGCCACTCGTCCTCGGCCCAGCCGCGAGGTCAGTGTGCTGTCACCGGTGCCAGCAGACCGAGGCGCTCGAGCACCCGCTCGGTCGCGTGACCGTCCTCCAGGTGGCCGTACGTCGTGGCGAACCGCTCGTACGGCGCTGCGAACTCGCGAGCAAGCCCAGGGAGATCGCGGAGCGCAGCGACCAGGTCGTCGACGGTCAGCACCACCGGGCCCGGCGCATAGGGGAACAGGTCGAAGTAGAAGCCGCGGATGGAGTCGCGGTACCGCTCCATGTCGTAGGCGTAGAAGACGATGGGCCGTCCGGTCAGGGCGAAGTCGAACATGGCCGACGAGTAGTCGGTGACGAGCACATCGGCGGCGAGATAGAGGTCGGTGATGTCGGGGTAGTACGAGACGTTGATGACGCCTGGGACTGCCGGCGGCACGGAGCGCCCGGTCATCGCGCTGTGCGGCCTGGCGAGGATGCGGTAGCCCGCCCCGAGCCGCTCGACACAACGCTCGAGGTCCAGGGCCATCGGGACGCCGCGACGGTCCTCGGTGAATACCTCGTCGTCGCGCCAGGTGGGCGCGTAGAGCACGGCAACGACGTCGTCGACGATGCCGAGTGCATGACGCCCAGCGTGCCTGAGGTTGTCGCGGTCCACGCTGCGCAGGGCGTCGTTACGCGGGTAGCCTGTCTCGAGCACCTCGCGGTCGTACCGGAACGCCTGGCGGAGCCGGGGCGTGCTGGGGGCGTTGGGTGAAAGCAGAACGTCCCAGTCGGCGACGTCCTCGTCCAACCGGCTCAGCCGACCTGGCGGTGCCCACAGCACGTCATGGTGGATGCGCTTCAGCGGGGTGCCGTGCCAGGTCTGCAGGTACGTCGTGTGCGGCGCCTTGTGCCAGTCCGCCTCGACGTGAGTGTTGGAGACGAGCAGGTCCGCGGACTCCAGAGCCTCCTGCCCAGCTGCACTGTCGACCGGCACCGTCGCGACGCCGACGGGAAAGCCGTCCTGGTGCGCCGGATGCGCCAGCCACACATGGGAGGCATCGAGGCGGTGCTGCAGCGCCTCGAAGACGGCCCGCGGATTGTCGGAGTACCGGCCGTAGAAGCTGTGGTAGACGACCTGGAAGCCCGTCATCCCGCGCCAGTGGGGCTTGCGGTCTGGGCCCGGATCTCCAGCGCGAGGGCGTGGATCGCCCGGGTGAGGTCGGTGTTCAGGTGTAGCTCCGTCTCCTGCTCGTTGAAGTCGTGGTCGGCCTTGGCCCGCTGGAAGTCGGCCTGCCGGTTCTGGCCGATCATGACGAACGTCGACAAGAAGATGGCCTCGAGGGAGACGATCAGCGTGAGTGTTGGCCAGGGATTCCTCTCGAGGAACACCATCCACGCCCCGAACACGAGGATGTGCAGGTAGACGAACGTCATCGAGCCGGCGAAAGACGTGACGGCGTCGGCGATGTGAAGCTGGGCGTCCGTGGCCCGTCGTGCCTCATGGGCGAGCACGACAGGGCTGGGCGAATGAGAGCGCGGCGGCTGCGTCGACGCGTTCCCGCCTGTCTTGGGCATGGGATCTCCTGGGTGCGGCTGGTCGCGGTAGAGGTCGGTGAAACGTAATGATGCCGTCGGCTACCGTGCTCCTATGACGTGGTCGGGCGACATCGGCATCGACAGGAGCCCCGCACCGGTGACGCACGCCCGCCGTCAGGACATCATGGCGGACCCGGGGTTCGGTGGTCACTTTACCGATCACATGTTCGTCGCGACCTGGCACTCCGGAGCGGGTTGGCAGAACCCGACGGTCCGGCCCTACGGCCCCTTCAGCCTCGACCCCGCGACAGCCGTGCTGCACTATGCGCAGGAGATCTTCGAAGGGATGAAGGCCTACCGTCACGAGGACGGCTCGGTCTGGCTGTTCCGCCCCGAGGTCAACGCCGCACGGTTCGTCCGCTCCGCGGCACGCCTGGCGCTGCCCGCCGTACCAGAGGCTGACTTCGTCGCCGCTGTCGAGTCCCTGGTCGGTACCGACGCCGACTGGGTTCCGCAAGGCGGCGAGAAGTCCCTCTATCTGCGGCCGTTCATGTTCGCCTCGGAGACGTTCCTCGGGGTGCGAGCGGCGAAAGAGGTCACTTTCGCCGTCATCGCCTCACCGGCAGGCGCCTACTTCAGCGGCGGCGTCAAGCCGGTGACGATCTGGCTGAGTCAGGAGCTGACCCGGGCGGCACCCGGCGGCACCGGCGCGGCGAAGTGCGGCGGCAACTACGCGGCAAGCCTGCTGGCTCTGGAGGAGGCGGCCTCCAACGGGTGCGAGCAGGTGGTGTTCCTGGATGCCACCGAGCGGTCCATGCTCGAAGAGCTCGGCGGCATGAACCTCTTCTTCGTGTACGCCGACGGATCGCTCGTTACGCCGGAGCTCAACGACTCGATCCTCGACGGCGTCACCCGGGCATCGCTTATCGACCTTGCCCGCGACGACCTCGGCCTCGCGGTGGAGGAGCGACGCATCAGCGTCGACGAGTGGCGCAAGGGTGTGGAGAGCGGCGACATCACCGAGGTCTTCGCCTGTGGTACGGCCGCGGTCGTCAGTCCGGTCGCGGCCCTCAGATGGGCCGGCGGCGAGGCAACCTCCCCGATGCCGACCGGAGCCGTCACGATGCGTCTGCGGACTCTCCTGCTCGACATCCAGCACGGCCGGGTGGAGGACTCGCACGGCTGGATGCACCAGGTCTGCTAGGCCGGCGCGCGACCATGTCCGCTCCCGTCTCGACGCGCACCGTCGGGCCCTACCGTCTCATCGCGCAGATAGGCGAGGGAGGCATGGGCGTCGTCTACCTCGCCGATGCCCCCAACGGCAGCCGGGTCGCCGTCAAGGTGCTGCGCCCGGGCGTCGTCGGCGACGCTCACGGCCGTTCACGGCTGGCCCGCGAGGTCACCTCCCTTCGCCGGGTGCGGTCGCCCCGAATCGCCGAGGTGTACGACGCCGACCCCTGGGGTGAGACGCCGTACGTCGTGACCCGCTTCGTGGCTGGTCCGTCACTGCGTGAGGTCGTCGGCAGCCGGGGGAGCCTAACGGGCGCCGACCTGCACCGGGTGGCCGGCGGCCTCGCCGAGGCTCTCGTCGTGGTCCACCGTGCCGACGTCCTGCACCGCGACGTCAAGCCGTCCAACGTGCTGCTCGAGGCTGGCGATCCGGTCCTGATCGACTTCGGTCTCGCCCAGCTGTCAGACGACATGACGCTGACGCAGGCCGGCTGGCTGCTGGGCACGCCTGGCTACCTGGCGCCGGAGATCCTGTACGGCGAAGGGCCCACGCCTGCCGCCGACGTACACGCCTGGGCCGCCACAGTCGTCTTCGCCGCCACTGGAAGCGGCCCCTACGGCAGCGGTCCCGCTATGGCCGTAATGGACCGGGCGCGCAGAGGGGAGTTCGACCTGTCCGTGGTGCCGTCGCCGATGGTGCCGGTCCTCACCGCGGCGTTGCGGATGGATCCTGCCAACCGGCCCACGGCCCGGCAGGTCGTCGAGTGGCTGGGCGTGAGCGCACGGGGCATCGTGCCGGCACCCGCACCGACGGTCATCCCCCGCCAGCCGCCGGCGGTCGCACCCCAGCCAGCGCCGGCAATCGCACCCCGGCAGACGCCGCCATCGCCTGCCCAGGCCCCCGTCGTGCCCTTCAGAGCGGCGCCGGTCGGGTCGACTGCCCTCACCCCCTTGGTCGACGCCTATCCGGGTCGTCTCCGGCGCGTTGTTCTCTGGCTGTGCGTGTCGTTCCTGCTCCTCGCCGGGGTGGTCGCCGCGCCTGTCGTTGCCGTCGTCTGGGCCGTTCTGCTGGGCTGGGCGTTGCGCACGCTTGCCGTGGCCACCTCGTCGGTACGCGAGTGGCGGCAGTCCCGGGGTCCGAGACGCCGGGACACGATGCTGTGTGTGCTTGCCCTTCCCTGGTTCGCCGCTCGGCGGCTCGTCGCAAGTCTCGTCAATGCAGCCTGCCTGCTGGCGGTGGCCGGCGGCTTCGTCGCACTCGGGCGGTTCGGTCCGGCGGTCGGCGAGCGGCCCGCGTTGGTTGTCGCCGGCCTGGTGGTCGCCGCGGTGAGCTGGTGGGGCCCGCTGACCCGGGACGTCCGCCGTGGCGCGGCTCATGTCACGTCGAGTCTGCCCCGCTCCGGCCTGGCGCTGGCTGTCGTGCTGGTGCTGCTCCTCGGTGTGGCGTGCGGCCTGCTCGCCCTGCAGCAGGTCGTCGGCACGTCGTACCTGCCTCTCTCCAGCCGCTGACCCGCTGTCCGGGGGGCCGGCACCGCTGTGCGTGGCCGGTAAGGTGTCGCGTCGTGAGGGTCGCGCGGTTCACCACAGACGAGGATCCACGGTTCGGCGTCGTCGGCGGCCCCCAGGGCGCGGAGATCGTGGCTTCCGTCGCGGGAGATCCGCTGTACTCGGGCATCGAGCTGACCGGTGAGCAATTCCCGCTGGCCGACGTGCGGCTGCTCGCTCCGGTGATCCCGCGGAGCAAGGTGGCGTGCGTCGGGCGCAACTATGCCGAGCACGCAGCCGAGCTGGGCAGCGACGTACCCGACGAGCCGTTGATCTTCCTCAAGCCCAACACGTCGGTCATCGGGCCGTTCGACCCAGTCGTTTATCCGACGCAGAGCTCTGACGTGCACTACGAGGGTGAGCTCGCCGTGGTCATCGGGCGTATCTGCCGGGACGTGCCGGTGTCCAAGGTCGGCGACGTGATCTACGGCTACACGGTCGGCAACGACGTGACGGCGCGTGACCTGCAGGCGCGCGACGGGCAGTGGGCCCGGGCCAAGGGCTTCGACTCGTTCTGTCCCCTCGGTCCCTGGATCGAGACGCAGCTCGACCCGTCGGACCTCGAGCTGCGTACCGAGCTCAACGGTGAGGTGAAGCAGCGGGCTCGCACCAGCCTGATGATGTTCGACGTGCCCGCGGTGGTCGCCTACATCACCTCGTTCATGACGCTGCTGCCCGGGGACGTCATCCTCACCGGCACGCCTGCTGGTGTCGGCCCGATGCAGCCCGGGGACGACGTCTCGGTCACCATCGAAGGCATCGGAACGCTTACCAACAAGGTGGTTTCTCGTGACTGAGGCGACTGGCGCTGCCGTACGTGTGCGCTTCTGCCCGTCGCCCACCGGCAACCCACACGTGGGTCTGGCGAGAACCGCTCTGTTCAACTGGGCCTTTGCGCGCCATCTCGGCGGCACCTTCGTCTTCCGGGTCGAGGACACCGACGTCAACCGCGACTCGGAGGAGTCGTACGAGACCCTGCTCGACGTCATGCGCTGGCTCGGTTTCACCTGGGACGAGGGGCCCGAGGTGGGCGGACCCCACGGTCCCTACCGACAGTCGCAGCGGTACGACATCTACTCCGACGTGGCGGCGCGGTTGCTGTCGGCCGGCCGCGCCTATCGCTGCTACTGCTCACAGCAGGAGCTCGAGGCGCGCAACGAGCAGGCGAGGGCAGAGCGCCGTACGCCTGGCTACGACGGGCACTGTCGGGACCTCACAACCGCGGCCGTCGCGGCGTACGTCAGCGAGGGGCGCCAACCGGTGCTTCGGTTCTGGATGCCCGACCGACCTATCGTGTTCGACGATCTCGTGCGCGGCGAGATCACCTTCCAGGCCGAGCATGTGCCCGACTACGTGCTCGTGAGGGCGAACGGCCACCCGCTCTACACCCTCGTCAACCCGGTCGACGACGCACTCATGGAGATCACCCACGTCCTGCGGGGCGAGGACCTCCTGTCGTCAACGCCGCGACAGCTCCCGCTGTACGACGCGCTGGCCGCGGTCGGCGTCGGAAAGGGCGAGACTCCGCGGTTCGGGCATCTGCCGTACGTCATGGGGCAGGGCAACAAGAAGCTCTCGAAGCGCGACCCGGAGTCTAACCTCCTGGGTTACCGGGACCGCGGGTTCCTCCCGGAGGGTCTGTTGAACTATCTGGCCTTGCTGGGCTGGGCGATAGCCGACGACCGTGACATCTTCTCCATGCACGAGATGGTCGGGGCGTTCACGATCGACAGGGTCAACCCGAACCCCGCCAGGTTCGATCTCAAGAAGCTCGAGGCGATCAACGCAACGCACATCAGGCTCCTTCCGGTCGACGAGCTCGCCGATCGTCTGCTCCGACACCTGCAGGAGACCGAGCTGCTCGGGCCGGAACCGACCGAGCGCCACCGGGCCATCGTGCATGCCGCTGCGCCGCTGATCCACGAGCGGATCACGACGCTCGGTGAAGCCGCCGACATGCTGAGGTTCCTGTTCGTCGATGAGGACAACTTCGAGGTGAGCCCCGACGACGCTGCCAGGGTGCTCGACGGCGACGGACGTGCCATCGTGCAGGCGTCGTACGACGTCTTGACAGACCTCGACACCTGGGACACCGCAAGCATCGAGTCGGCGCTGCGGCAGACGCTCGTAGAGGGACTTGCCCTGAAGCCACGGAACGCCTTCGGTCCGGTTCGCTTGGGCGTGACGGGCAGCCGGATCTCGCCGCCCCTCTTCGAGTCGATGGAGCTGCTCGGGCGGGAGCGTTCGCTGTCACGGCTTCGTCGTGCCGCCGAGGGGCCCGCCTGACGTCGATGGCTGGGGATCCGACCGCCGCTCGCCCGCCGTACGAGCGCACCAGCTATCTCCGGCTGTCCCGGCCCCGCCAAGGTGCTGGGTGGCGGCTGGCGCTGGGCATCGTGGCTGGCGCCGTCGGCTTCCTGACAGTGACGCTGGCCGCCCTGTTGCTCGTGGCGGTTGTGCTGCGGCTGTTCGGTCAGCACCTGGTGGTGGCCACCGCGCAGATCAGCGCCCCGCTGCTGCTCGCGACCAACCTCGGCCTCGGACTCTGCATCCCGCTGGCGGCCGGTCTGTCCTGGGTGATCTACCGGCTGTCGCCGCGATGGCTGGGCTCCGTGGCCCCCGGGTTGCGCCGAAGATGGCTGGCCGTCTGCGTCGCCGTCGCGGCCGCGGTGTGGGGGGTGCTGTTCGTATTGGTCCTGGTCGGCATCACGTCCTCCGGCGAGGCGTCCCTGGACGGTCAGGCAGTCGCCTTCATCGTCGTGGTGGTGCTGACCACGCCTCTGCAGGCCGCCGGCGAGGAGTACCTCTTTCGCGGGTTCCTCCTCCAGAGCCTCGGGGCCACCGGCCTGCGGGCGCCCGTCTGCTGGGTGATCTCCGGCGTGGTCTTCGCGACGGCACACGGCCAGTTCCAGCCGGCGCTGTTCGCCGACCGGTGGCTGATCGGCGTCGTGTTCGCCTGGTTGGCCACCAGCACCGGCGGGCTGGAGGCGTCCATCGCCCTTCATGCGGTCAAGAACGTCACGGTCCTGGTGCCGGCGGCGCTGCTGGGGGGGCTGTCCACCGCGATCGACCCGTCGGACGTGAGCTTGGCGCCACTCGTGCTCGATGCCGTGATGCTGGCGATCGCCGCGCCGTGGATCCGCCTCCGCTACCGCCGGTCGGGGGAGCCGGCCGTCGTACCGATGCCGCCCCCCTAGGCTGCTTTGGAGGGCGCGCGCAGGCTCCGGTATCGTCGTCCATCGGCATTCGCCCAAGCGAGTGCCGTGCTTTGGGGTATGGGGTAATTGGCAGCCCGACTGGTTCTGGTCCAGTTAGTCTAGGTTCGAGTCCTAGTACCCCAGCGGAGAGATGGCTGGAGTGCCTCAGCCGCGCCTCCACTCGATGGCCCCGTTGTGTAGTGGCCTAGCACGCCGCCCTCTCAAGGCGGTAGCGCGGGTTCGAATCCCGTCGGGGCTACCATCGA
>JBBQKY010000078.1:0-11220 GCA_038327385.1 Propionibacteriales bacterium | reverse complement strand
GCCGGGTCGTCGAGCCAGTACGGGGTGTGGCTGACCCCCGACAGCAGATCGGGGTGAGCCACCTCAGCAGACCTGTCGGGCTGCGGCCGTCGGCGTGCTCGGCGGTCCGACCGAGGGCATGCCCAGTCCGACGGGTTCGGTGCGGCTGGACTCTCCGGCGCGCGACCGCATCGCTGCGGCCTCGGACGCGCCGGTCCGCCGTACCGACAGCAGCCCGGCATCGCAGAGCAGGTGGTGCGGCGCCGCATGCGTCACCTCGGCAACGACGATGTCGCCCGACCGCACCTGCGTGTCGCCTGGCGTGACGTGGACGAGCCGGTTGTCGCGGGCCCGGCCGGACAGCCGCTGAGTCGCCGCGTCCTTGCGCCCCTCGCCATCGGCGACGAGCACCTCGACCTGGCTGCCGACGAGACGGAGGTTCTCCTCCCACGCGACCTGGCCGACCCGCGCAACCAGCCGGTCGTATCGCTCCTTGCGCACCTCGGCCGGGACCTCACCGGCCATCGTTGCGGCCGGTGTACCGGGTCGTTTCGAGTAGAGGAAGGTGAAGGCGCCGCTGAAGCGAGCCTGCTCCACGACCCCGAGCGTGTCGGTGAAGTCCGCCTCCGTCTCACCCGGGAAGCCGACGATGACGTCGGTGGTGATCGCGGCGTCCGGCATGGCGGCGCGCACTCGCTCGATGATGCCGAGGTAGCGGTCGCGACGGTAGGACCGCTTCATCGCCTTGAGCATCGCGTCGGAGCCCGACTGCAGCGGCATATGCAGCTGGGGCATCACGTTCGGAGTCTCCGCCATCGCCGCGATCACGTCGTCTGTGAAGTCGCGGGGATGTGGTGACGTGAAGCGCACCCGCTCGAGTCCGTCGATGTCACCGCAGGCGCGAAGCAGCTTCCCGAACGCGAGCCGGTCACCGAACTCGACGCCGTAGGAGTTGACGTTCTGCCCGAGCAGTGTCACCTCGACGACTCCTTCGGCGACCAGCGCCCTCACCTCGGCGAGCACGTCACCGGGTCGCCGGTCCTTCTCGGTGCCACGCAGCGCCGGCACGATGCAGAACGTGCAGGTGTTGTTGCAACCCACGCTGATCGCGACCCACGCGGCATAGGCGGACTGGCGTCGTGTCGGCAGCGTCGAGGGGAACACCTCGAGCGACTCCCGTATCTCGACCTGCGCCTCCTGCGCCACCCGAGCACGGTCCAGCAGCGCCGGCAGCGAACCGATGTTGTGGGTGCCGAAGACGACATCGACGTACGGCGCTCGCCGGGTGATCTCCGCGCGGTCCTTCTGGGCCAGGCAGCCGCCTACCGCGATCTGCATCCCGGGCCGGGCCGCCTTCACCGGCGCGAGGTGGCTGAGGTTGCCGTACAGCTTGTTGTCGGCGTTCTCCCGCACGGCGCAGGTGTTGAAGACCACGACGTCAGCGGCTCCGGCGGCGGGCGCCCGCACATACCCTGCATGCTCGAGCAGTCCGGAGAGCCGCTCGGAGTCATGCACGTTCATCTGGCAGCCGTAGGTCCGCACCTCGTAGGTGCGCGGTGCCGTGGCAGTGGTCGTCATGTCCCGCTCAGGGTACGGCGGGCGGCCGAGCTGCTGGAAACCCGGTGGTCAGCCGGTCGCCGACAGGATCGCCTGCTCCTTGTCGGCATCCAGCCCCCGCGCGCCACGAGCGGTTGGCGGCTCGGGGAAGCCCTCCTCCTGCAGCCAGCGCCAGGTCGCCAGGACCGTCTCGCCGACGGGCCGGCACCGAAGCCCTTCGCCGTAGGCCGCGCGGGTGTCCCCGGCATGCAGACCGGCCAGCTCACCCGTCGGTGGCACCCAGATCGGCAGCTCGGTCCATCCGGATACTCCGGCGGCCTCGAGCACCTCGGGCGACGTCCACGCGAGCTGGGCGTCCGAGCCGGTAGCCGCCACGCACGCATCCAGCAGCTCACCGATGCTGGCGTGCCCCGGAGCGCTCACGGCGTTGAAGGCACCGCCGAGGCCGCGCTCCGCGGCGGACAGCATCCAGTCCGCCAGGTCCCGCGCATCGACGAACTGCAGGGGTCGGGTCGGAGGTCCGGGAGCGAGCACCGGCCCACCTCGGGAGATGCGCCCCAGCCACCACGGCAACCGGCCGGTGACCTCGTAGGGGCCGAGGATCAAGCCGGCCCGCGCGAACAGGGCGCGGTCGCCGAAGACCTGCTGGACCGCGATCTCCGACCCCCGCTTGGCGGCCGCGTAGTCGGACCCGTCCTCGCTTCGAGGATCGGCAGCCACGACCGGAGCCGACTCGTCCGCGCCAAGCGGAAGGGGCCACGTGTAGACCGACCTGCTTGACACGTAGACGTAGTGTCCGACCCTCTCGGCGAGCAGCTCGGCCGCATCGTGCGCCGCCCGGGGCGCGCCGGACCAGGTGTCGATCACCGCGTCCCACGACTCCGCTGGCAGTGCGGCACCGAGCGCCATGCGGTCGGTCCGGTCGACGTGGACGGATCGGGCTCCGACAGCCGACGGCCCGCTCACCCCCCGCGTCACGGTCGTGACGTCGTCGCCGCGCCGCAGCGCTGCCTCGACGACCGCTCGACCGACGTGATGGGTGCCACCGAGCACGAGAAGGCGCATGTCCGTAGTCTCGGCGAAGTCCGGGTCGCGGCGGCGCTGTTTCGCGCAGGGCGCAACGGAGACTACAAACCGGGTTGTCGCAGCCGGGCATGGCCGGTAAGTTGCTTCGGTTGTGCCTGGGGACCTGAGGACGTACCTGAAGCTCTTTCGAGCGGGGTTCGCGAAACAGGCGAACTACCGCCTCGCGATGCTCGCGGGACTCGCAACGAACATTGTCTTCGGCTTCATCCGCGCCGCAATCCTCTTCGCGGCAGTGAGGAGCGCCGGCGGCACGCTTGGGGGCTACAGCACGGGTTCAATCAGCTCGTATGTCTGGCTGTCCCAAGGACTGCTCGGCGCGATCGAGCTCAGCGGGCGGGCCGAGATCGGCGACCGGGTGCGCACCGGCGACGTCGCCGTCGACTTCATCCGCCCGGTCGACCTGCAGACGTGGCACCTGGCCGAGGACATGGGGCGGGCCACCTACACGCTCATCCCCCGCGGCATCCCGTCGGTGCTGGCCGGCGCGCTGAGCGTCGGGCTGCTGCTGCCGGGAACCCCGCTGCCCTACCTGCTCGGGTTCCTGAGTGTCGTCCTCGGCGTCGCGATCTCCTTTTACGGCCGCTATGCGGTCAACGTGGTCGGCTTCTGGCTACTCGACGTGCGCGGGGCACGCACCCTCTACGTCGTGACCAGCACGTTCCTCGCCGGGTTGTTCGTGCCTGTTGCGCTCTTCCCGTCCTGGCTGCGCACGATCGCCTACGGCACGCCGTTCCCCTCGATCCTGCAGACGCCGGTCAACGTGATCTCGGGGCGGGACACCGGGACGGCGGCAGTCCTCGACCTCGCCACCCAGGCAGGCTGGCTACTCGTCACCTGCCTGCTGGGTAGGGCGCTCACCAGCGCCGGGCGCCGCAAGCTGGTGCTCAATGGGGGTTGAGGCGTCCGCCTGGTCGCCGTACCGAGCGGTGCTGGCGTCCCGGGTCCGGGCCCAGCGCAGCTACCCGGTGGGGTTCGTCCTCGACGTGCTGGGCTCGCTCCTGGTCGGCTTGATCGAGCTGGCCGAGGCGTGGGTCATCTTCTCCAACGTGCGGGTGCTGGGCGGCCTCGACTTCCACGCGATCCTTGTCGTGTTCGGGCTGTCCAACCTGACCTTCTCGCTGGCGGACCTCTTCGTCGGACACCTCGACACGCTGCCGTCGTACATCCGCGCCGGCACCCTCGACGCCTTCTACCTGCGGCCGCTGCCGGTGCTGGGGCAGCTCGTGACGAGCGAGCTGGAGCTGCGGCGGATCTCGCGGATCGGCGTCGGGGCGGCCGCGCTCGCAACGGGGCTCTCCCTGACCCACGTCGCGCTCGACCCGCGCAACGTCGCGCTGCTGCTGACCGCGGTGGTCTTCGGCACCGCGATCTTCGCCGCGCTGTTCGTGTGTGCGGCGAGCCTGCAGTTCTTCCTGATCAACGGTGCGGAGCTGACCAACTCCTTCACCTACGGTGGTGCGTACGCCGCGTCGCAGCCCGCCTCGGTCTTCCCCGGCCCGCTGAAGGTGCTGTTCGGCTATCTCGTGCCGGTGGTGTTCACCGCTTACCTGCCGACGCTCGCGTTGCTCGACCTGCCGGGGCCGTCCGGGTTGCCGGCCTGGCTCGCGTGGCTGCTGCCGCTGGCTGCTCTGTGGGTGTGGACGATGGCGCTGCTGCTGTGGCGCTGGGGGACCCGGCACTATCAAGGAGGTGGCGGATGACCATGAGCACTGGTGAGTCTGGCGCCGTAGCCGGCGCGATCATCGAGGTGGCCGACCTGACGCGGACGTTTTCGGTCCGGCGCCGTGGGACCGGTGCGAGTCGCTGGGCGCGTACGACGATCGAGGCAGTCGACAAGATGTCGTTCACCGTCGCTCCCGGCGAGGCGGTCGGCTACATCGGTGCCAACGGGGCAGGGAAGTCGACGACGATCAAGATGCTGTGCGGCATCCTGGTCCCGACATCGGGTCTTGTCCGGACATGCGGCCTCGACCCGCTGCGGCAGCGACGCGAGCTGTCGCGCCGCATCGGAGTCGTCTTCGGCCAGCGCTCGCAACTGTGGTGGGACCTGCCGCTGCGGGAGTCGTTCTCGATCCTCGCCGCGATCCACCGCCTCGACGCGGCGGCGGCAGGTCGGCGTACCGAAGAGCTTGTCGAGCAGCTGGAGATGACGGACACGCTCGACACGCCGGTGCGCCAGCTGTCGCTTGGCCAACGGATGCGCGCCGAGATCGCCGCGGCGCTGCTGCACTCACCGGACCTGGTGATCCTGGACGAGCCGACGATCGGTCTCGACGTGCTGTCGAAGGCGCGACTGCGCGAGTTCCTGATCAGCGAGCGCGCGACGCGGGGCACGACGCTGCTCCTCACCACCCACGACATGGGCGACATCGAGCGGCTCTGCGACCGGGTGCTGGTCGTCGACCACGGCCGGCTCGCGTACGACGGGACACTCCCGGGTCTCGCGGGGACCGTCGGAGCCCAGCGGGTGCTGGTTGTCGACCTGATGCGGCCGTCGCCCGACCTGACCGGCGTCCCGGGCACCACACACCTCGGCAGCGAGGCCGACGGGCTCCGGCAACGGCTCGGCTTCGACGCCGAGGCCACGACCGCTGCTGATGTGCTGGCCGCCGTCGCCGAGCGGTCGGACGTGCGGGACCTATCCATCGAGGAGCCCGACATCGAGGACGTCGTACGTCGCATCTACCGCTCCGGCGTCCGGTGACGACGCCCGCCGGTACTCCGGAACGAAGTGGGGGTTCCGGGGCCCGCACGAACCCCATCTCGTTGCGACTTACCCGCGGTTCCCGTCGTACGACGTCAGCCGAACCAGTGCCGCACGTCGAGGGTACACACCACCTCGGTAGTCGCCGGCTCACCGTCGGCTGCTGGCAAGTCGATCCAGCGGCCCTCGGTGAACCCGCACTTGGCCAGCACCCGGCGCGAGCGATGGTTGCGGTGACCCGGGCTGGCCAGGAAGTGCGGAGCGTCGGGATAGTCCCGACGCAGCACGTCACGGCAGAACTCCCAGATCATCCGGGTGCCGAGCCCGCGGCCGATGAGCGCCGGCACGCCGACCAGGTAGTCGAACCCGATGGCGGTCGGGTCCGCCGTCTTGACTGCGTAGTCTGGGTCGTCGCCCACCCGGTAGTCCTGCAGATATCCCGCCGGGCGGCCGTCGACCTCGACGACCCACATGCGAGTCGGCTCGTCGCCTCGCAGGCGAGGGGTGTACCGGGCTCGGATCGACTCCTCGTCCCGGCCGGCGTCGCCCCACCACTGGCGCACGTGCGGCGCCGCCCGCCACCGGGCGACGGAGCCGAGGTCGGCTTCGGTCATCGGGCGGAAGTCGAGGGCGGCCGTCGGCACGTTGGCGGCTCTGACGTGCAGGGCCGCGACGGAGTCAGGCAGGATCCGCCGGGCAGCCTCCGCCACCGCGAGCCACTCGTAGCGGTCGTGCTCGGGGTCCACGAGGCCGATCACCGCGTCCTCGGCGACGTCGAGCGCGAAGACCGCCCACCGCGCCGAGAGGTCGACCGCCCACGGCGCGGCTGACTCGATCCCGGCCTCCTCGGCGAGCTCCCGCAGGGCACCCGGATAGACAGCCTCGCCGGGCTGGCGGCATCCCGCGGGGCACGTCCACGCCCAGTCACCCTCGAAGAGCGGTCCCCGTGCGGCCCGGCGCAGGGTGAGTAGCTCGAGGCCTCCGCGTGCCGCTCGTCGTACGACGACGGTGGACCCGATCGGCTCGTCGGCGGCGATCTCCAGGCCGTCCCAGGTGCGCCCCGGCAGAGGCTCGGACATGGCGCGAGCGTACCCCCGCTCGCCGGCGGCAAGAGCGGTCCCAGAAACGGCGGCTCAGCGGGCGATCTCGGTGGTCCTCGACTCGCGGATCACGGTCACCTTGATCTGGCCCGGGTAGGTCAGCTCCTGCTCGACCTGCTTGACGATGTCCCGGGCCAGCACCTGGGCGCCGATGTCGTCGACGACCTCCGGCAGCACCATTACCCGGATCTCCCGGCCGGCCTGCATCGCATGCACCTTGTCGACACCCTCGCAGGCCATCGCGATCTCCTCGAGCCGCTCGAGCCGGCGGACGTAGGCCTCGGGTGACTCGCGTCGAGCTCCCGGCCGGCCGCCGCTGATGGCGTCGGCAGCCTGCGTCAGCACCGCTTCGATCGTCCGCGGCTCGACCTCGTTGTGGTGCGCCTCGATCGCATGGACCACCTCGGCCGACTCGCCGTAACGGTGCGCCAGCTCGGCGCCTACCAGCGCGTGGCTGCCCTCCGCCTCGTGGGTGAGCGCCTTGCCGATGTCGTGGAGGAGAGCTGCCCGCTTCACCAGGGCGGAGTCGATGCCGAGCTCTGCCGCCATCAGGCTCGCGGCATGGGCGGACTCGACGAGGTGCTTGAGCACGCTCTGCCCGTACGACGTCCGGTAGCGCAGCTGGCCGAGGGTGAACACCAGGTGCGGATGCACGTCGGTGACGCCCACCTCGACGAGGGCATCCTCCCCCGCCCGGCGACAGAGCCGGTCGACCTCCGACAGGCTGCGGGCGTAGACCTCCTCGATGCGGCTCGGGTGGATTCGCCCGTCTGCGACCAGCTCCTCCAGCGTGACGCGCCCCACCTCGCGCCGTACCGGGTCGAAACAGGACAGCACCACGGCCTCGGGGGTGTCGTCGATGATCACGTTGACCCCTGTCGTCTGCTCGAAGGAGCGGATGTTGCGGCCCTCACGACCGATGATCCGGCCCTTCATGTCGTCGCTCGGCAGCCGGACAACGGAGACCACCGACTCGGCGGTCTGCTCCGATGCCAGCCGCTGAACCGCCGTCGTGATGATCTCGCGGGCTCTCGCCTCCGCTTCGCTGTGCGCTGTCCGTTCGATGTCGCGGACTAGGACTGCCGCTTCACGTTTCGCGTCCCGCTCGATGTCGGACACCAGCCCCCTCTTGGCCTCCTCGGCGGTGAGGGCAGCCAGCCGCTCGAGAATGGAGCGGCGCTCCGCGGCGACGTCGAGAAGGGCGGCACGCTCAGCCGTCAGCTCGTCGTCCAGCCGTGCCAGCTCGGAGGCGCGCTCGTCGATCAGCTGCGACGCCTCGTCGAGCCGGCCCTCCCGCTGGCTCAGGCGCTGCTCACGCCGCTCGAGGTCGACGTGCTGGGCGTGCATCTCCTGACGCTGGATGCGCATCTCGTCCGAGCGCTCCTGCAACGCCGACAGCTCGCCTTGCAGCGTCTTGGCTGCCGTCGCGCCGGCAGCCGTGCTGCTCGTCTCGCCGCCGGGGACCGTGGCAGCCCGACCCGCCGCGACCCCGTCAAGAACCGGTGGGCCGCCGACCTGACCGCTGTCGGGGTCCGGGTCGGGGTCGGCCGGCATCGCTGACTGCTGATGCATGAGCGAAGCTGCTTCGCTGTGGACGGCATCGGTGGCTGTCCTGACCAGCGGCTCGAGGATGCCGGCGGGCGCCTGCTCCTGGCCTGCTGACGTCGCGACGTCAGATGAACGGCTGGTGACCCGGGGGCGGACAGCGGTGAGGTAAACGACCCCGACGGCCACTAGGACGGCGACTCCGAGCGCCAAACTCAGCAGCAGGACCATCAGACGCCTCCTTCACCGGCTCCGACCCGCCGTACTGGCCGGGTTGCGAAGCGAACAACGGAAGGCGGACATCTGCGAGATGTCTGGAGGGCCTCACGTGCGCCCTCCAGCGAGGCTTCAATCCCTACCCGGTGCTGGCTGCCCCGGGCACCCGAGCTGTCACCTCCTCATGTCCTCGTCCCGATCGGTCGTGGAACGGCATCTGTCCGGCAGCACCGGACGTTGGTTCACCAACTGTTTTCGCCATATTTGTGCTTCTCGCGGCGCCGCTTTCGCGGTGCCTTCCTCTCGTCACGTTAGGACCGGAGGGGAAGCGGGTCAAGCACCGCGAATCTCGTGCGCGCCGACCACTCCCAGCTGTGGCCTTCAGAAGCGTCGGACGGAGGGGGTCGACCCGTGGGCGTCGGTCCCCTCGTCTGCGGACTTGTCTGCCACGTCATCGGCGAAGCCGTCAGCTGAGCGCTCTGCGGACAGGGCGTCGGCCACCACCCTGATCGACAGGGCCGACGAGTAGCCCCTCCGCGCAAGCAGCCCGACCAGCTGGCGCCACCGGGCGTCGGGCGGGCGATGGCGGGTCGAGACCGCCTTCTTGTCCACCAGGCGGCGAGCAGCGGCGTACTCCGCCTCGTCGTCGATGCCGGCGAGACTGTCGGCGAGAGCCTCGGCCTCGATACCCTTGCGCCGCAGCTCGACGGTCAGCGCCCGGCGAGACAGTCCGCGCGAGGCCTGTCGCGACTCCACCCACGACTTCGCGAAGGCTGCGTCGTCGACGAGCCCCACCTCGCCGAACCGGTCGAGAACCCGCTGGGCAACCTCCGGTGGCACCTGCCGCTGGTCCAGTGCGTCGGCGAGCTCGCGTCTGGAGCGCGCCCGGGCCGCCAGCTTGGTGAGCACGATGGTGCGCGCCACCGACTCCGGGTCGGCCGGAGCACCGCGGTCAGCTCCGGCATCGCCCGGCTCCTCCCGACCGAACCGGCGGCTCCTGCCCATCAGAAGTCGATACCGGTGGGCTCCGGGGTCGTCACGTCCTCGTCGAGGCTCGCTCCGATTCCGAGCTTCTCGAGAATGCGCTTCTCCAGCTCATTGGCGAGATCGGGGTTGTCGCGCAGGAAGTTTCGCGCATTTTCCTTGCCCTGCCCGAGCTGGTCGCCCTCGTAGGTGTTCCAGGCGCCGGCCTTGCGGACGAGGCCGGCATCTACGCCGACATCGATCAGCCCGCCTTCGCGGCTGATGCCGAGCCCGTACATGATGTCGAACTCCGCCTGCTTGAACGGCGGCGCTACCTTGTTCTTCACCACCTTGATCCGGGTCCGGTTGCCGACGAAGTCGGCGCCGTCCTTGAGGCTCTCGATGCGCCGCACGTCCAGCCGGACCGACGCATAGAACTTGAGCGCCTTGCCCCCGGTGGTCGTCTCCGGGCTGTTGTGGACCATCACCCCGTCAACCAAGTAATTGTGGCTGCCTTCGACCTCGATGTCGAAGCGATGCATCGAGCGGGTGGGCGGCTTGACGTGCACGTCGAGAATGCGGGCGGGGACCAACATCGGGGTGGGATCGACAAGCTCCGGCTCGACACCGAACTGTCCGGTGAAGCGTGGCAGCAGCTTGTAGTCCATCGAGGGATGCACGTAGGGAGCGACGAGCTCCATGAACCGCGCGGAGGACTCCGAGGTGAAGGTCAGCACGGCTTGCCGCGCCGCGCCAGCGCTTCGCCATGAGACGTCGAAGCCATAGCTGTCGCGTAGGTAGGAGACGAGACGGTCCCGAGAGCCCGCACTCAGCGCCTGGACACCGAACTGGATCCGACCGCTGCCACCGGCGGTGCGCACCTGCAGCCCCTTCGAGCGCAGCGTGAAGCTGCCGTCGTCCTGGTACCAGATCGCCAGCGCGAGCGGTGTCAGCGCTTTGAGGTACTCCTCGGTGATCGTGCGCTTGCCGTCGCCCAGGTAGACCGTCCGCTGCAGCTCACCCAGCTCGGGAAGTGGCGTGAAGTCGGCGAAGACCGCGCCCTTGGCGTTGGTGCGCCGGCTGCACGCGATGTTGCCGAGGAGCGATACCTTCCAGTCCAGGTAGGTCGCCTGCTCCGGGCCGTGGCCGAGCCGGAACCGGACGCCGTTTCCGCCCCGCCGGTTCGGCGACAGGTTGCCGTCGCCCAGCAGCGAGCCCAGCACGACCTGCCATTGCTGAGCACCGAGCCGGTGCGTCTCGGCGGCGAGCACGCGGTCGCCGACCACGAGCTCCCCCGCCTCGCGCCATCCCGCCGGGGTACGCACCAGGTGGTTGTCGGTGACCGCGAACTGCGACCGGCCGTTTCCTGCGGACTTCTCCACGGTGAACTGCAGGAAGTGGTCAGCCGGACCGTTGTCGAACCAGCGCACCACCCGGCGCGGGACGACTCGATTGGCCTGCGGGTCGTAGGACAGCACTTCGACGGGCAGCCGCTGGTTGACGATGGCGCCGATCTCCTTCGTCGTACCGTCCGCGAGCAAGACCCGTGTGTCGGCTGAACAGCACCCGAACATGACGCCGATCTTCTCGCGGAGCTGGTTGATGAAGATCGCGGTCGTGCCGGAGTTCGAGATCGCACCGGTCAGCTTGCGAAGCGCCTGGCTCATCAGGCGGGCCTGCAGGCCGACGTGCGAGTCGCCCATCTCGCCCTCGATCTCGGCACGCGGCACCAGCGCGGCGACCGAGTCGATCACGATGACGTCGAGGGCACCGGACCGGATCAGCATGTCGGCGATCTCCAGCGCCTGCTCGCCGCTATCGGGCTGGGAGACCAGCAGCGCGTCGGTGTCGACGCCCAGCTTCTGCGCATACTCCGGGTCGAGGGCGTGCTCGGCGTCGATGAAGGCGGCGATGCCACCGGCCTTCTGCGCGTTGGCCACGGCGTGCAGGGCCACTGTCGTCTTGCCGGACGACTCCGGACCGTAGATCTCGACGACACGGCCCCGGGGCAGCCCCCCGATGCCGAGGGCGATGTCGAGGGCGATAGAGCCGGTGGGGATGACCTCGACC
>JBBQKY010000077.1:0-11389 GCA_038327385.1 Propionibacteriales bacterium | reverse complement strand
GGCGGGGTGTAGCCCTTCGAGAGATAGATCAGAACGGTCTCGCCGGTCACGCCCTGCTGAGAGGGGCTGGTGTAGGCGACGGTGCCGAGGGGTGCCGAGGAGCTGACGCTGTAGGAGATCTGCGGGACGAAACCGAGCTTCGACAGCAGCGCGGCGGCAGCGCCGGGGTTGTAGCCGTAAAGCGATGGGATGGGGACCGTCTGGCCCTTGACGACACTGGGGTCCGGCTTGACGAAGTTCGCATTGGGGAGGAACCGCTCGACCGCCTTCATGGCCTGCAGCCAGATCGGGCCCGCGATACCGCCACCGGACGCGAAGCTGATGTAGTTGCCGTGGATGGTCACCCCGGTCAGGGACCGCGGCAGCAGCGTCGGGCTCACACCGGCGACGACGCTGGCAGCGACCAGGTTGGGGGTGTACCCGATGAACCACACCGACTGCGAGTTGTCCGTCGTACCCGTCTTGCCCGCCGCCGGCTGGTCGATGGTGAGTGCCGAGCCCGTCCCGCCGGGCTGCATGACACCCTGCAGCACGCTGTTGACGGCATCCGCGTAGGCGGGTCGGAGGATCCGCTTGCACTCCGTCTTCGCCTGCGGGATGAGCTTGCCGGTGCGGTCGATGATCGCCGTCACCGGCGTGGCTGGGCAGTAGATGCCGCGGGCGGCGAACGTCGCGTATGCGTTGGCCATCGCCACCGGGCTCTCGTCGGCGACGCCCAGGGTCAGCGAGACCACCTGGTACTTGTCCGCGGCGAGGTTCATGCCCATCTCGTTGGCGAGCGTGAACGGCGCGCAGAGGCCGGTCAGCCTCTCCAGCTGCACGAAGAACGTGTTGACCGACAGCGCCGTACCCGAGTAGACGTTGTACGTGCCCGCCTCCCCCTCGTTGTGGAACGTGTCGTGGGCCGAGCCGACGGGGTGGCCGGAGCAGGTCTTGTAGTTGCGCTCGTCGACGGTGATCGGGTTCGGTGAGGGGAAGCTGGTGCTGAGCGGGATGCCCTTGCGGATCGCCGCGGCGAGCACGAAGGCTTTGAAGGTCGAGCCCGGCTGGAAGCCTGCTGCGCCTCCGTAGTCCTTCGGGACGGTGAAGTTCAGCATGGTCTGCCCGCTGGCCTTGTTCGTGCCCATCGGTCGCGACTGAGCCACCGCCTTCACCTTGCCGGTGCCCGGCTCGACCATGGCCAGCGCCCCGATCGCTGCCGCGTCGGTCGGCAGCACGTGGTCCGCCACTGCCTTGTCGGCGGCCAGCTGGTAGCGCGGGTCGAGGGTTGTCTTGACCGTCAGCCCACCGCCGAAGATGGCATGGTTCCGGTCGGCCTGCGTCGCGCCGAGGGTGGGATCGCGCTGCAGATAGTTCAGCAGGTACTGGCAGAACCAGGGGGCCTCGGAGTTCGCGCAGCCGTTGGGCATCTGGGTCACGTGCAGGTTGAGCGGGCTACGCGACGCGGACCGCGCCTCCGCGGTGGTGATCACGTGCAGCTGCAGCATCCTGCCGATCACGGTGTCCCGCCGGTCCAGGGCCGCCTTCGCGTACTTCGTCGGGTCGAGGTACGTCGGGCTCTTCACGAGTCCGGCGAGCATGGCCGCCTGGGGGAGCGTCAGCTTGTCGGCGGTGGTGTTGAAGTAGTGGTGGGCCGCTGCCTGCACGCCGTACGCGCCGTCACCGAAGTAGGCGATGTTGAGGTAGTGCTCGAGAATCTGGTCCTTCGTGAAGTGGTTCTCCACCCAGACCGCGTAGCGCAGCTCCAGGAACTTGCGTGAGTAGTCCCTGGCCGTCGCCGCCGCTCGCTGCTTGGCAGTCGTCGCGTTCGCCAGCAGGGTGAGTTTGACTAGCTGCTGCGTCAGCGACGACCCGCCCTGGATCGGCGAGCTGCTTGCCTCGTTGACGAGCAGCGCCCGGACGGTGCCTTGGATGTCGATCGGGCCGTGCTGGTAGAAGCGGGCGTCCTCGATCGAGATCAGCGCTTCCTTCATCACGTCAGCGATGTGGTCGAGCGGAACGTAGGTGCGGTTCTCGTCGTAGAACGTGGCCAGCGTGCCACCCTGGGCGTCCAGCACAGTGGTGCGCTCGTCAAGAGGCTTGAAGTCGAGGCGGAGCGCGAAGCTGGCCATCGCCGCCGCCGCTTTGTCAGCACCCTTCGACGCCATCGCCACCCACGGCAGGGCGAGCCCGGCGATCAGCACGCCGGACAGCACACTGATCCCGATGATCACGAGGAACTGCTGGATGAAGCCGCCCTCGCGGCGCGCGGGTCGGACGAGGCTTGGCATGGGAATCAGGATACGGGAACCTTGCCGGCGGTCTCGAGTATGAGCACCAGCTCGAGCGGGCCAGGCGATGGTCGAGGAGGGGGTATCGCATGACCCGAACGGACTATTGGCCCTAGCCCCTTCGGGCCTTCCCGCCTCCAGAGGCGTTGCGTAATGTGGCCACGGACAGCGGTCTCGGGGGTAGATCGCGTCGTGGCGTTTCTCGGTGGGGGTAGGCATGGGGACTAGCGGGCATTGGTCTGACGCGGCAGCATGCCGGGGGGCCCGGCCGGATGAGCTCTTCGTACGGGGGTCGGCGCAGAACCGGGTCAAGCAGGTGTGTGCACGGTGTCCGGTGCGGACCGAGTGCCTCGCCGAGGCGCTCGACAACAGCATCGAGTGGGGTGTCTGGGGCGGCATGACGGAGCGCGAGCGGCGGGCGCTGCTGCGTCGCCGCCCCAACGTGGCGTCGTGGCGCAGGCTTTTGGAGGCGGCCCGCTCCGGCGAGGGCGCCGTAGGGGCAGGCCTGCCCGGTTAGGCGGCCGTTCGTGGCCGCCCCATTGCGCAGAGATCGCGACGGCCGGACTACGCAGCAATCGCGACGGCGATGCGTCGCAGCGACTCCAGGTCGTGTACGTCGGTCGGCAGCGCCGGGACGGTGGCAGTGGCCACCTGCGGGTGAGCTGCCGCGAAGCGTCGTCGCAGGGCGCGCTCCCGCGCCACCCGGGTGAGCCGTTCGGCGTGCAGCCGAAGTAGCCCCGCGGTGAGTGGATCGCTCTCAGCGAGCCGCTCGACGCCGGCAAGCGCGGCCTGTGCCGAGATCCCGGCAGGCGGCGCGACGGTGAGACGGTTGAGCACCAGCCCCGCCAGCGGCATCGACTCGGCGGCCAGCCGCTCGACGAAGAACGATGCCTCGCGCAGGGCGTCCGGATCTGGTGAGGCCACCACGACGAAGGCGGTCTGCTTGGCCTTCAGGATCCGGTAGGTCTGGTCCGCCCTGGCGCGGAACCCGCCGAATAGCGTGTCGAAGGCCGCCACGAAGGTCTGCACGTCGCGCAGCATCTGCCCGCCGAGCACCTTGCTGATCGCGCCGGTCACCACCGTCATGCCCGCGGTCAGCAGTCGTGCCGGCCCCTTTGCCGGCGCCAGCAGCAGCCGGATCAGCCGCCCGTCCAGGAACGACGACAGGCGCTCCGGCGCGTCGAGGAAGTCCAGCGCTGATCGCGCCGGGGGGGTGTCCACGACGATGAGGTCCCAACGCCCGCTCGTCTCGGTCTCGGCCTGTAGCTGGCTGAGCTTCTCCATCGCCATGTACTCCTGCGTCCCGGCGAACGAGCTCGACAGCGCCTGGTAGAACGGGTTGCCGAGGATCTGGGCTGCCTTCTCCGGCGTCGCATGGGCAAGGACCACCTCGTCGAACGTGCGCTTCATGTCGAGCATCATCGCGTCGAGGCTGCCGCCGGAGCTGTCGTCGACGCCGCCGACGGGCCGCGGGATGTTGTCGAGCTCCGTCAACCCCATGGCCTGCGCAAGCCTTCGGGCCGGGTCGATGGTGAGGACGACGACCTTGCGGCCGGCTTCGGCCGCGTGCAGGGCCAACGCCGCCGACGTGGTCGTCTTCCCGACGCCACCCGACCCGCAGCACACCACGATGTGGACCGTTGGGTCGGTCACCAGCGCGTCGAGGTCAAGGGCGGGGACGTCGGACAGGCGCGCCGACATGGGCCCGACCCGCGGTTGTCCTCCCCGGCCGGGCTGGGGATCTCGCCGCCTGCTGGGCTTCGCCTTAGGCGCCATCGTCGACCCCGTCCGCTCCCAGTCGGTCGGCCATGTCGTACAGCCCGCCGAGGTCGACGCCTTCAGCCAGCAACGGGAGCGTGACCATTGGCACCCCGGCCCGCTCGAGCTCCTGGCGCTGGGCGGTCTCGAGCTCGACGCGGTCGGCGTGTGCAGCGGCCTCCTCGAGCAGACCGCCGAGCACCGCGCCGCCGGAGGGAATCCCGGCCTTCTCCAGGGACGCCGCGACCTGCTCGCCGTCCACGCTTCCCGCGGCGGCTGCCGCCAGGTCCGCGGGCGCCAGCATCGGCTCCCGCTGCATGTTCACGATGATCGCGCCGACCGGCAGGCCGATCCTCATCATCTCGGCCACTCCGTCGAGGGTCTCCTGCACCGGCATCTCCTCGAGCGACGTCACGAAGTGCACTCGGCTGGCGTCCGACTTCAACAGCCGCATGATCGACTCGGCCTGGTTGCGGACGGGTCCGACCTTGGCGATACCCACGACCTCGGTGTTGACGTTGAGGAAACGGCTGATCCGTCCCGTCGGCGGGGCGTCCAGCACGACGGCGTCGTACGACGACCGCCCGCTCGCCGACCTGCCGTCGGCCCTGCGACGGGTCGCCTCGTACACCTTGCCGATGAGGAGCACGTCGCGCAGGCCGGGGGCGATGGTCGTCGCGAAGTCGGTCACGCCAAACCTGTCGAGCGCCTTGCCCGCGCGGCCAAGGTGGTAGAACATCTCGAGGTACTCGAGCAGCGCCGCCTCCGCGTCGATCGCGAGTGCCCATATCTCGCCGCCGTCGGGGCCGATGGCGATGCGCCGCTCGACGTACGGCAGCGGCGCGACGTCGAAAACTGATGCGATGCCCTGGCGTCCCTCCACCTCGCACAGCAGCACCCGTCGCCCGCCCGCCCCGAGGGCGAGCGCGAGCGCTGCGGCGACGGTGGTCTTTCCCGTCCCGCCCTTGCCGGTGACGACATGCAGCCGGGCGTCGGGAAGTGTCACGGCTTCGAGTATGGCGAAGCGTTTACCGGCCCACGCTTCGGCCCCGGCAGCCGGGTGGTCGGGAGGCGTGAAAGGGTCTACGCCGGCTGCAGTAGGTTGCTCGCGTGGACAAGGTGGTCGGGAGCGCCGCTGAGGCCGTCGCCGACGTCGGCAGCGGCTCGTCGCTGGCGGTCGGCGGGTTCGGTCTGTGCGGGATTCCCAGCGTGCTGATCCAGGCGGTGCTGGATGCAGGGGTCGACGATCTCGAGGCGGTCTCCAACAACTGCGGGGTTGACGAGTGGGGGCTCGGCCTGCTCCTGCGTGCCAAGCGGATCAGGCGGATGGTGTCGTCGTACGTGGGGGAGAACAAGGAGTTCGAGCGCCAGTACCTGCACGGGGAGCTGGAGGTGGAGCTGACGCCGCAGGGCACGCTTGCCGAGCGGTTGCGGGCCGGCGGCGCGGGGATCCCGGCGTTCTACACGGCAACCGGGGTCGGCACGCTGGTCGCCGATGGGGGCCTGCCCTGGCGGTACGACGACCGCGGCAACGTGGTGGTGGCGAGCCCGCCGAAGGACACTCAGGAGTTCGAGACGGCGGACGGCCCGCATACCTTCGTACTCGAGCGGGCGATCATCACGGACTTCGCGCTGGTGCGCGCGTGGCGCGGCGACCGGCACGGCAACCTGGTCTTCCGGGACTCGGCGCGCAACTTCAACCCGCTGTGCGCGATGGCCGGGCGTACGACGATCGCGGAGGTCGAGGAGCTGGTCGAGCCCGGCGAGCTGGCCCCGAACGACGTTCATCTGCCCGGTGTCTATGTGCAGCGGGTAGTTGCGCTAACGCCTGAGCAGGCGGCCGAGAAGCGGATCGAGAAGCGAACCGTGCGCCCCCGGGAAAGTGCCGGAAAGGTGGGCGCGAGCTGATGGCCTGGACCCGAGAGCAGATGGCGGCGCGAGCTGCGTCGGAGCTCGAGGACGGCGCCTACGTCAACCTCGGCATCGGGCTGCCGACCCTCGTGCCGAACTACGTGCCGGACGACGTCGAGATCGTGCTGCAGTCCGAGAACGGCATCCTCGGCGTCGGCGCGTACCCGATCGACGGCGAGGAGGACGCTGACCTCATCAACGCGGGCAAGGAGACGGTGACGCTGCGTCCCGGCGCCGCCTTCTTCGACTCGGCGACCTCGTTCGGGATGATCCGCGGCGGCAAGGTGGATGCGGCGATCCTCGGCGCCATGCAGGTCTCGGCCGGCGGCGACATCGCCAACTGGATGATCCCCGGCAAGATGGTCAAGGGGATGGGCGGGGCGATGGACCTCGTCCACGGCGCCAAGCGGGTCATCGTCTTGATGGAGCACGTGGCCCGCGACGGGTCGTACAAGATCGTCAATCAGTGCTCGCTGCCCTTCACCGGGCTGGGGGTGGTGCAGCGCATCATCACCGACCTCGCGGTCATCGACGTGTCCGCCGAGGGGCTGGTGCTGCGGGAGCTGGCGCCGGACGTGTCCGTGGACGAGGTCCGCGACAAGACCGAGCCCGCCCTGACGCTGGCGCTCTCCCCGTAGGGCGACCGCCCGCCCGAAGCCCTGCGTCTGCCGGGGTCCACGATCTCGCGGGTCAACCGATGTCCGGTCGTGACATTAATGAGCTGGCTGCTCATGTGTAACGCTGAAGGTGCGATAGCGCGTCTACAGGGCATGATACCCAAAGCGGGGAATTCATGATTGGCACCGCCAGCCGTGAGGCGCAGCAAGAGTTCACCGAGTTCGCCTCGGTGATAACACCGCGGCTGTTTCGCAGCGCGCTCCTGCTGTGCGGTGACTGGCATCTTGCCGAAGATCTGGTGCAGACGACGCTTGCCAAGCTGTACGTGGCCTGGCCCAGAGTGCGGAAGGCTGACAGCTGGGAGGCGTACGCGCGTGGCACGTTGACCAAGACGTTCCTCTCGCACCGGCGAGTGCGACGCAACTCCGAGATGCCAACAGAGGTAGTGACGGACCCCGGAACATCGGGCCGGGACTCGGACCTGCGGATGGACCTCTTCGCGGCACTCGCCTCGCTGGACAAAGACGACCGCAGCATCGTCGTACTCCGGTACTGGGAAGACCAAAGTGTTGCGGAGACGTCGCGGCAGACCGGCCTCAGTGAGGCTGCAGTACGAACGAAGTCGTCGCGCGCGATGGCGAAGCTGAGAGACATCTCGGCACCTCGACAGGAGGCAACCTCATGACGACCCCGGGAGCTGGGACGGGAGCATCGATGGACGCGACTGAGACCTTGGTTCGCAAGCGCTTCGAGAGCGCCGTCGGCGACCTGCACCTCGACGTGGCGTCGCTTGTCGGGGCAGGCACTGCGGCCGGGCAGCGTATGCAACGACGCAGGCGCATCCAGCAGGGAGCAGCAGGTGTGGCCGGGCTCGCGGTGATCACCATCGCCGGTGCGCTGGGACTCCAGGGCGGCCTTTTCGAGGACAACAGCTCAGGACCAGCCCACCCGTCCAATGTCGAGCAGCTCGTCCCGTCGAACCCACGCGCGTTCGCGGCCGCCGTCATCGCGCATTTCCCGTCAACCCTCAAAGTGGAGCATGTGGAGGGGCAAACTTCTCATGGTGGTGCTGGCATCTACGACCAATTCAAGACGCACTGGACGACGCAACCGAACGACTTATTGTTGACCTTCTCTGTAGGTGTTCAGCCGCTTCCGAAGGATTTTCCTCCGCTCGACTGCAGCGGTCGAAACCGCTCGACAGCGGGGATCACCGAGGTCTGCCAAATCGAAGCTCTTCCACACGGGGGGGTGCTGCGGCTGGACCTGACGACGGCGGGGAAGCCTGGTACGAAGGAGAGGAACATGAACCTCTCCGCACTCGCGGACCGCCGTCACTCGTTCCTCAGCGTGCAGGCAACCGCATTCGAGCCCTTCACGGGAGAAGCCGCAACGCTCAGCCGAGTAGCCGAGAAGATCCTGAGGGACCCTGCCGTCGGGGCCAAGACGTACCAGCTCTACCTCGATCGGCAGCAATCGGTCCCAGGCTTCGCGCTGGCACCGACGGCGAGTCCGACACAGCCGACAACGACTGGCCCTTGATTCGTCTGGGGTTGCCCGGTGGTCGAACCAGTCAGGAACGCAGACGAATCGGGAGGGTTAGGGCGCGAGCGACGGTAGGCCAGGCATCGGAGAGCGGGTCGATGAGGGCGAAGTGGTCGGCCCCCCGGAGTTCGACGTACTCGAAGCCAGTGCCTGCCCTGCTTGCCCTGCCGGCCGAGGCGGTCTCGGCCAGCTGGCGGTTCATGGCGACGGTCACCTGTTTGTCGGCATCGCCCTGGACGAGGCAGATCGGCACCAGGCCCGGGAGCAGCCGCACCACGTCCGCCTCGGCGTAGGCAGCCGGCACTTCCTCCGGTTCGCCGCCCAGCAGGTCCTGAGCCGCGTTGCCGCCCATGCCGGTCCGAGCCGCATAGAAGACATCGGACACCGGTGCCAGCGCGACGATCCGGCGTACGACGGCGGGCCTCGCCCGCAGCCCACTCCACAGTGCGAGGTGCCCGCCGGCCGAGTGACCGGCCAGCACGACAGGCGCGGCGGCGTCGATGCTTCCGGCCGCCGCTTGGTCAACGAGCCCGCGTACGTCGCGAAGCGCCGCTTCGACATCGAGGCTCATCGCCGGCCAGCTACCAGCGCCACGGCGGTACTCAGGAGTCGCGACCGCCGAGCCGGCCTGCGCCAGCGCCTCGGCGAGTGGGCGAAGGTGGGTCCGGTCGTACTCCTCGCGCCAGAAGCCGCCGTGCAGCACGACCACCAGCGGCGCCGTCTCCGCCTTCGGCGCCTGCGCCTGCGCCCGCGGTCCCGGTGGCGGCAGGAACACGTCGATCACGGCGTCGCGGTGGTCGCCGTACCGGAGCACGAGATCCGGGCCCGGCGCGGGCCGCTTCATGACATCGCGTGGATCCACGGAGCCGACGCTACCGGCAGTCGATAGAGTCGCCGCCATGACGAAGTGGGAGTACATCACCGTGCCCGTGCTGGTGCACGTCACCAAGCAGATCCTCGACAACATGGGCCAGGACGGATGGGAGCTCGTCCAGGTCGTGCCCGGCCCGACGCCGGAGAACCTGGTCGCCTACTTCAAGCGTGAGAAGGCCTGATGGCGACGCCCGAGGAGCGGCTGGATGAGCTTGGACTGAGCATCCCCACCGTTCCGACGCCACTCGCCGCCTATGTCCCGGCGGTGCGCAGCCGCAGCTACGTCTACACGAGCGGGCAGCTCCCCATGCGCGACGGCCAGCTGATGCTGACCGGCAAGCTCGGCGGTGAGGTCAGCGCCGAGCAGGGGGTCGAGTGCGCTCAGCAGTGCGCCCTGAACGCGATAGCCGCTGTCAAGAGCATGGTCGGCGACCTCTCGGAGGTCGTCCGGGTGGTGAAGGTCGTGGTGTTCGTGGCCAGCGCGCCCGACTTCACCGGACAGCCGGGCGTCGCCAACGGGGCAAGCGAGCTGATCGGCACGGTGTTCGCCGACGCCGGGCAGCATGCGCGGTCGGCGGTCGGTGCGGCGGCGCTGCCGCTCGATGCGCCCGTCGAGGTCGAGATGGTGGTCGAGGTCCGCTGACCGTGGACAGCACCCGGCGCCTTCCGCCGGAGCTCGTGGCGCACGCCCGCACGTTCCTCGCTGAGGGACGCCGTCCGGTGGATCCCCGGGGGGCGGCGACGGTAGTGCTGGTGCGGGAGGGTCCTGAGGGTGGCCCGCTCGAAATCTACCTCCTGCGTCGCCATCGCGGCATGGCGTTCGCCGCTGGGATGTACGCGTTTCCCGGGGGCACCGTGGACCCCCGCGACTCCGACCACGCGGTCGGGTGGGCCGGGCCGAGCCCTGCCCAGTGGGCCGAGCGCCTGACGTGTGACGAAGCGCTGGCCCGGGCGCTGGTGTGCGCCGCGGTCCGGGAGACGTTCGAGGAGTCCGGCGTGCTGCTCGCTGGCCCCGACGCGGACACCGTCGTCGCCGACACGACGGGCGACGAGTGGGAGCGGGACCGAGCCGCGCTGGTCGACCGGAGCCTGGCCTTCGCGGAGCTGCTCGACCGGCGGGCGCTCGTGCTGCGGACCGACCTGCTCGCCGCCTGGGCGCACTGGATCACCCCGGAGTTCGAGCCGCGGCGCTATGACACCAGGTTCTTCGTGGCGGCGATGCCGGCCGGCCAGCTCACCAGGGACGTCTCGGGGGAGGCCGACGAGGTGGCGTGGATGACCGCCGCTGATGCGCTGGCGGGAGTCGACTCCGGTGTCATGGCGATGCTGCCCCCGACGTACGTCACGGTGCGCGACATCGGGCGGCTGTCGAGCCTGGCGGACGTCTGGCGAGCGGCGCCGCAGCGGCGGATCCTGCCGGTGGTGCCGGGCGTCGAGATCACCGGCGACACGGCCCAGCTGACGTTGCCTCCGGAGGTTGAGACGTGACCTGGCAGGGTGGCGCCTTCGGGGCACACGCCCAATGCATCCTCGCGCCCAACCCGGGTCCGATGACCCTCGACGGTACGAATACCTGGGTCCTGCGGGCCGGGGCCGCCGGCCGCTCACTTGTCGTCGATCCAGGCCCGTTGCACGCCGGCCACCTGACCGCGGTCGGGGACGCCGCCGGCGACGTGGCCGCCGTACTCCTCACTCATGGCCATGCCGACCACAGCGAGGGAGCCCGGACCTTCGCGGAGCGCAAGGGCTGCGGAGTGCGAGCGCTCGACCCGGCATTCGGGTACGGCGACGAGGGGCTGCACGACGGCGACGTTGTCGAGGTCGACGGGCTGGAGGTGCGGGTCGTCGCCACGCCCGGCCATACGGGGGACTCGCTCAGCTTCCTGGTCCTCGCAGACCGGGCGGTGCTGACCGGGGACACCGTGCTCGGCAGGGGTACGACGGTGGTGGCCCACCCGGACGGACGGCTCGACGACTATCTGGGCTCGCTGAGGCGCCTGCGCGACCTGGCGGAGGGCCACCAGATCGACGTCATCTGGCCGGGTCACGGACCTGTGCTGAGCGACGCGCTCACGACGGTGGACTACTACCTGGCGCATCGCGCCGAGCGGCTGGAGCAGGTGCGGCAGGCGCGGGCCGCAGGCGCCACCCGGCCGATGGACGTCGTACGCGCCGTCTATGCCGACGTCGACGAGCGCCTCTGGCCGGCCGCCGAGCTCAGCGTCCGCGCTCAGCTGGACTACCTGCAGGCGACAGACCCGACCTGACCGAGTGCGTCGCGCGGCTCAGCGGGCGCGACGCTCGAGGCGCTCGACGTCCATGATGACGACGGAGCGCGCCTCCAGCCGCAGCCATCCCCGTGACGCGAAATCGGCAAGGGCCTTGTTGACGGTCTCCCGCGACGCCCCGACGAG
>JBBQKY010000076.1:0-11441 GCA_038327385.1 Propionibacteriales bacterium | reverse complement strand
CAAGAAGGCGAGGGATGCTGCTGACCTGGCTCGGATCACGTCGGCTCTGGCCACGGCAAGAACCGCGGAAGCGGTAGAGGCGCAGGCATTCAGGGCCGCCCTTCGCGGCGGCTACGGCGCCGAGGAGCAGGCCGATGTCGGTGCCGGCGAGACCGCCGAGTCAGCTGCCGTGGAAGCGGCTGCCGTTGCGCGCGCAGCGGCAGCCACCGCCATCCAGAAGGCGCTCGAAGCCTCGTCCGCCGCGGCCCTCGGCAGCAGGGTGGCCGACCAAGCCGCTTCCGACGTGCAGGAGGTGGTATTCGACGCGACCGCGTGGCAGCTCGGCAGACTCGTGCGGTAGGGACTGCGTGATGCTGGCCGCCGGTCGCGCTCAGCCGTGGCCGAGATGATCTAGAGTTGCACGCGACCGAACCGCCGAACAGAGGTACAGACCGTGGCCGCCACCCTCAAGGAGATCCTGCTGGCTCCCGAGCGCCGCGAGGCCGTCGTCTCGGACCTCCAGTCGCTCGTCGACCAGGAGGTCGCCGGCAAGAGCGGCCTGTCGGGGCTGGCGGTCAAGGGAAGCTTCGCCGTGGTCAAGAAGATCAAGGCAGGCTTCGTCCCCCATGCGATCAACCAGATGCTGCCGGAGCTCGCTCACAAGCTGCAGCCCTACTACGCGAAGTACGATCCGGCGTCCGACGGTTCGCTGAGCAGCTACCTGGTCGGCAACTCCTCGGCGGTATCCGACGTGCTGCTGGCCGTCGCCGACGGGCGGGCCCGCCGGTCGAGCCACGAAACCGCCAAGAAGGCCTACCAGAAGCTGCGACCACAGGCGAAGAAGCACGTGGAGCTGGCGATGCCGGCGCTCGGCTCGGTGCTCGAGCAGCACGTCAAAGGGGTCGACGAAGCCGCCTGACTGCTCAACCCTCGAGCGTCACCGGGAAGCCGTGATCGCCGACGGTGCCGAGCCTTTCGACAGTCGGGGGCGCACCGTTGCCGCGGGACCACGTCAGCGTCAGGCTCGGCCCGGCGTCCGGCCCGGCGGAGTCATACTCCATGCACACATGCGCGATCGGCCGGCGCGTCGCCGCCTCGGAGATCGCGGCCGCGACCCGCGCCGTCTCGTCCGCCGGCCAGTACAGCCTGGTGATGGACTGCCATACGACGGTCAGCACGTCACCTGAGCACTCCCCCACGAGCTCCCGCTCCAGCCACTCCCCCGCAGCCGCGACGTCCACGACTGGCGGCTCGTCGGCTGCCACTCGCAGCGCCGCGCTCAACCGCGCGTGACGCTCGACGTGGAACGGCCACACGAACGACCGCAGCCGCAGCTGCCCGTCAGCCGACGAGGTGCCCACCGGAGCCAGATCGCATCCGCGCCGCTCGACGACATCGAAATCGACAGGCTGTACGACGCCCCGCACCCCGTCAGCCAGCAGCACCGGCGAGTCTTCGGGCCCGTAGGCCCAACCAGCGTTGACGAAGCGGAACCGGTCGACGAGGAGGTTGAGCCCGGCGCTCGCGCCCGGCTCCAACAGCCGGACCCTCCGCAGCCCGCTCCGGGTGATCGCCGCAAGGATGCCGGCCAGCAGCGCGTTGGATCGACCGACCTCGTTCGTCTGCGGTGCGATGGCCAGTGCCTCGCGCAGCTCCTCGACGTTCGCGGAGAGCACCCGTCGTACCGCCGGCCAAGCCCTGGTCGGGTCGACCTGTCCTCCGAGGCAGGGATAGAACGGCTCGAGCGGCACGGCCCGCCCGGTCAGGACGATCCGGAAGAGGCCGGCCAGCAGTCGCAGCTGGACGACTGAGCCGTGCGGTGCATCCTCCCAGCCGACGCAGATAGCTCGGACCGGTCCCCCCTCTTCCCAGTCCGTGGCCATCGCGCGCATCAGGTGCGCGTAGAGATGAGTGTCGTCCCCCGCATGGCGGCGCATCCGGTCGGCGAGGGTCAGCCCGGTGTCGAAGAACGCAGCCAACCCCGGCTATCCCGCCTTCGGCGTGGTCAGCTCGTCGAGGGCCCCCAGGTCGTCGTCGGAAGGGGTCCACTCCCCCGCTCGGGCATTGCTCCGGACCTGGTCGGCACTCGTCGCCCCGGCGATGACCGACCCGACATAGGGCTGAGCGGCGAGGCCGCCGATCGCGACATCGAGGATCGACACGGACCGCTCCGCCGCGAAAGCCCCGAGTGCCTCGATCTTGTCGAAGTCGGCGGACTCCAGTCGGTGGGACTGGGTGGCCAGCCGGCTCCCGCCGGGCGCTGCCTGGTCCCGTCGGTACTTGCCGGTCAGCAGCCCGTACTCCAGCGGGAAGAAGGGCAGCAGATCGACTCCGACGTGCTCACAGGCCGGGACCAGCTCGGCATCGGCGGACCTGTCGTAGAGGGAGTACTTGTTCTGGGCGGTGACGAACGCCGAGTGGCCGTTCGTGTGAGCCACCCAGTCGGCGTCGACCACCTGCCAGCCGGCGAAGTTCGACGAGCCGATATAGCGCACCTTCCCCTCCACGACCAGCTCGTGCAGCGCGGCAACCGTCTCCTCGATGGGGGTCCTAGGGTCTGGCTCGTGCATCTGGTAGAGGTCGATCCAGTCGGTGCGCAGGCGGCTCAGACTGGCCTCGACCGCCTTGCGGATGTATCGCCGAGACCCGCGCACCCCCCAGTCGGGGCCGTTGGCCCCCTGCATGTCCATCCCGAACTTGGTGGCGATGACGACGTCGGCGCGCTGGGCCCCCAGCGCCCTGCCCAGCAGATCCTCGCTGGCCCCGACGCCGTAGGTGTCGGCCGTGTCGAACAGCGTGATGCCCGCGTCCAGCGCTGCGGTCACGACGGCCGCCGAGCGCGCCTCGTCGATGCGGGTGCCGAACGCGTTGCAGCCCACTCCGACGCTGCTCACCGTCAAGCCGGACTGGCCGAGCTGGCGATACGTTGGCGTCATGCCGGCGCCTCAGGCCGCGACGGACTGCTGGTCGTCGACCCACATCGTGATGAGCCCGCGGAAGTGCGCCAAGAACATCTCCTGCTCGTGCTGGGGGTATGTCGCAACGCAGGTCTGGACCAGGAGGTCGTCGAAGTCCGAAGATGCTACCCATTCGAGCACCATAGCGTCGAGGTCCGGCAGCGCTGAGGCGCAGAACTCGCGGTACTGCTCGCGCTGGAAGTAGGCGTCCGCGAGCTTCTGGTAGGCGGCCAGCTTGTCGCCGTACTCCAGGTCCGGGTCGTCGGCGACGGCGAACCAGTCGGTGGTGTCGATGTGCGGCCGCGCGCGGCGCTGCGAGGCCAGGCAGAACGTCGACCACTTCACGAGGGACGCCATCGCCCATGGGAAGTAGTAGTGGAGGGACGTGACAGCGACGTCCGGACAGGCGTTCGCGTAGTCGATGGGCAGAACGGTCTCGCCCTGCACCAGCATCTCGCACGAGTTGAACTCCCACCGGAACAAGGCGTTGACGGTCTGGGCGATCGTGACCGCCTCCGCCCCGGCGCCGGCGGACAGGAAGTCGTGGTCGACAGCGTAGCGATCGTGCATCGGCAGATCCGGCCGGAAGTTCATCACCATCGTCTCCGGCCCGATCGTCAACGCCCTCGCGAAGACGTCGTACGGCTCGACCGCTTTCTGCAGATGCATCAGCATCTCGCCGGACTCGTTGTAGGCGGCCCACAGATCGCTGTCGTTCTTGATCCGGGAGACCCCGCGCCAGGCGCCACCGTCGAAGGGCTTCATGTACATCGGGTAGCCCATCTCGTGCGCGATCTTCTCCAGGTCGAACGGCTCGTTGTAGCGTTCGGACGTCCGGGTCCAGCGCATGTTGTCGATCGGGTTCTTGTACGGCACCAGCACCGTGTCCGGGACGTTCATCCCCAGCCGCATGAGGGCGCAGTACGCCGAGTGCTTCTCCATCGACTGGAACGTGAACGGGGAGTTCAGCAGGTAGACGTCGTCCATCAGCGCGACCTTCTTCAGCCACTCGCGCGGGTGGTAATACCAATACGCCAGCCGGTCGATCACCAGGTCGTGCCGCGCCGGCGCTCGCAGGTTGAACGGCTCGATGCGGACGCGCTCGGTGTCCACCGCGTGCTGCCTGCCCTGGTACGCAAACGTGCCGAGCTTGGTGGTGATCGTCTCGAATGCCCGCGGCCAGTCCTCCTCCATCCCGAGCAGGAGACCGACCAGGTAGCGCTCAGTCATCGCGTTCCTTCGGTGCGGCAGGGCTAGTTATGGTGCCTATCCTCGCGCACCGCCAACGGATCGCAACACCGGTCCACTCAGCTGTCGTCCGAACCGTCGAAGGTCACGTCGATGTCCTGGAAGTCCTTCATCTGCTGCGCTTCCGCCTGGCTCGCGTAGGCGCGCTGGTCACCGGGCGTGAGGCTGACGTCGTCGGTGAACGGTGTCAGCAGTGCGCGCGGATGGAGGCGGTCGACCCGTACGACGTTGATCTCGACGCACAGCACGACGACGACCGCCGTCAGGTACAGGAACGCGATGAGACCCAGCACGAGCGCGAAGACGCCGTTGGTGGCGCTCGCATTCTTGACGACGTGCTCGACGTAGACGACGCCGAACGACTGCAGGAGCTGCCAGACGACGGCCGCGGTGACAGCGCCAGGTACCACATCGCGGGTAGCCAGCTCACGGCTGGTGGCGATCTGGAACACGAACACGAACACGACAGCGTTCAGCGCCACCGAGGCGAGAAGCGCCAGCACGCGGAGCACGGGACCGAACGAGCCGGCGCCGATTCCGCCGACGGCGGAGAGGACGGTCGTGCCGATGACCGCGAGTCCCGCGGTGGCCACCAGCAGAAGGCTCCGACCGCGGGCGAGCAGCGGGTTCGGCCTGCTGTTGCGCGGCACCCCCCAGGCGGTGTTCATCGCATACTGCAAAGCCTGGGCGATCCCGAGACCGCCGTACACGGAGCCGACGATCCCGACCACGAGCCCGGCCGCTCCCCCGCCGATCCGCTTCGGGTTGCTCAGCTGGTCTCCGACGACCGGGAACTCGTGCAGCGCCGAGGAGATCAGCTGCTGCTGAAGCTCCGGGTGGCCGGTGAGCACGAAGCTGAGGATCGTGGAGAAGAGCAGCAGCAGGGGGAACAACGAGACGAACGCGTAGTACGCGATCAGCGCCGCGAGGTAGCCACCGTAGTCGTCGACGTACTTGTACAGCACGGCGAGCGGGAACTCGGCGGCCGGATGCGTGCGCTGGAACCGGTCCAGGCGTTCCGCCACAGCCGCCACGACTCACCCCAACTCCTCGCTCGCCAAGCATCGGGACCAGGCTTTGGCACTCTAACCCTCGCCATTGAGACACGCGAGCCAGGCGGCTCTCACACCTTTCGCCAAGATCTGCCCGCTATCGGGCAGGATTCGCCAATGGCGTGCCACATCTGGCACTATTAGTGGGTGCCGGAATGCGATCTGGTCCGCCGAGTGGCGCAGAGCACCGGGCTGACTGAAGGAGAGGCCGCTCGCATCGTGGCGGACGTGGTCGCCTACTACTCGGAGCCCGCGCCTGTCTACGTCAGAAGGCGACACGCCAGACTCAAGTTGCAGGGCCGGAAGAACGCTGAGATCTTCGCTCAGGTTCGCAGCGAGCTCTCCCGGCGTGTTGTGGCGCCGCCAGAGCTGTCGGACCGACAGCTGCGCCGCATTGTCTACGGCTGACAGGAGACGTCACATGTGCGGAATAGTCGGGTACGTCGGACGGCAGAGCGCCGCCCCGCTCCTCGTCGAGGGGCTGGCACAGCTGGAGTACCGCGGTTACGACTCGGCAGGTATCGCGGTCCTCGGCGGCGCCGGCCTCCGGGTCGTCAAGAAGCAGGGCCGGGTGCGCGAGCTGGCAGCCGCCGTGCCGAAGCGGTTCGCCGGCCAGGTCGGCATCGGTCACACCCGCTGGGCAACGCACGGGGCGCCCTCGGACATCAACGCCCACCCGCACCTCGACGCCTCGGGCAAGGTGGCGGTCGTGCACAACGGCATCATCGACAACGCTTCGACGCTGCGGCACGCGCTGGCCGAGGAGGGTGTCGAGTTCGTCTCGGAGACCGACACCGAGCTCGTCGCGCACCTGGTCGGGAGGTCGCGGGAAAAAACTTTGGAAGGCGCCGTCCTGGAGGCCATCGGTGTGGTCAAGGGCACCTACGGTCTCGCCATCCTGCACAGCGACTACCCCGACCGCATCGTCATCGCGCGCAGCGGCTCCCCCCTGATCATCGGCATCGGTGAGCACGAGATGCACGTGGCCTCCGACGTCGCCGCCCTTATCCGGTACACCAAACAGGTCGTGCACCTCGACGACGGGGAGCTCGCGACTGTCACCTCGTCCGGCTTCACCACCTTCACCGCCGACCACCTCACGACCACCCGGCAGCCTACGACCCTCGACACGGCGGCGGAGCTGTACGAGCTCGGCGACCACGAGCACTTCATGTACAAGGAGATGCTCGAGCAGCCGGCAGCCGCCGAGCGCGTGATCCAGGGCAGGATCGACGACCGTTTTGCGACGGCACACCTCGGTGGCCTGAACCTCGACGCCCGGCACACGCGGAGCATCAGGCGCGTCAAGATCATCGGCTGCGGGTCCGCGTACTACGTCGGCGAGATCGGCGCCACGATGATCGAGGAGCTGGCCCGCATCCCGGCCGACGCCGAGGCCGCCTCTGAGTTCCGCTACCGCAACCCGGTGATCGAGCCCGACACCCTGTACGTGGCGACCACACAGTCCGGGGAGACAGCCGACACGCTGCTGGCCGTCCAGGAGATCCGGCGCAAGGGTGGGCGCGTCGTCGGGCTCATCAACGTCGTCGGCTCCACGGTCGCCCGCGAGTGCGACGGCGGAATCTACGTCCACGCGGGTCCCGAGGTTGCGGTGGCGTCGACGAAGGCGCTCACCAACATGGGCATCGCGTTCGCGCTGCTCGCGGTACACCTCGGCCGCGTTCGAGACCTGTCGGTCGCTGACGGCAGGCGCCTCCTCGAGGGCCTGAAAGCGCTCCCCGACCAGATCGCCACGATCCTCGCCGACGAGGAGCGGCTCGCCGACGTGGCTGGGCGGCTCGCGAAGGCCCAGTCGCTGTTCTTCGTCGGACGGGTGCGCGGCTTCCCCGTGGCAAGGGAGGGAGCGCAGAAGTTCAAGGAGATCTCCTACCGACATGCGGAGGCCTACCAGACCTCCGAGCTCAAGCACGGCCCGCTTGCGCTGATCGGCCCGGACGTGCCCACTGTCGCCATCGTCCCCCAGGACGAGCTGACCGGCCGGAACGTCGGAGCCCTGCACGAGATCGCCGCCCGGGGAGGTCCACTGACGGTCGTGACCCACTCCGGTGTCGACCTCGACGGCCTGCCGGCCGACCGCATCGAGGTCCCGCAGAACGAGCCGGAGCTGGACCCGATCCTGCTGACGGTCCCGTTGCAGATGCTTGCCTACCACGCAGCGCTGTCGCTGGGTCATGACATCGACAAGCCCCGCAACCTCGCGAAGTCCGTCACCGTCGAGTGAGTCGGCATGCGCTATCTCAGATCTGAGATAGCCTGCTCGCTATGAGTGACGCCTACCTCCGCCGGATCGGCAACCTCATCCGCGACGCACGACAGCACCGGACGCTGACCCAGGCGCAGCTCGCCGGTCTGCTGGGCACCAGCCAGAGTGCCGTCAACCGGATCGAGCGGGGCCACCAGAACCTCAGCCTCGAGATGCTCGCCCGCATCGGTGAGGCACTGGACTCCGAGCTGGTGTCCCTGGGGTCCCCCCGGCCCCTCCACCTGCGGGTAGCTGGCGGGACCACGTTGTCCGGCTCGATCAGCGTCAAGTCCAGCAAGAACGCCGGGGTCGCGCTGCTCTGCGCCTCGCTTCTCAACAAGGGCCGTACGACGCTGCGAAAGGTCGCCCGGATCGAGGAGGTCAACCGGATTCTCGAGGTGCTGGCCAGTATGGGTTACCAGTACCGCTGGCTCAACGAGGCCAACGACCTCGAGGTGGTGGCCCCGAAGGACATCGATGTCAGCGCGATCGACGAGACGGCTGCCCGACGCACTCGCAGCATCATCATGTTCCTCGGGCCGCTGCTGCACGAGTTCCGCCAGTTCCAGCTTCCCTATGCGGGCGGCTGTGACCTCGGCCGGCGCACCGTCGAGCCGCATCTCGCGGCGCTGCGCCCCTTCGGCCTCGAGGTGAAGGCGACCGAGGGCAGCTACCAGGCCGAGGTGAACCCCGCCATCGGCCCGACCCGACCGATCGTCCTCACCGAGCGCGGCGACACGGTGACCGAGAATGCGCTGCTCGCGGCGGCCCGGCAGCCCGGCGTGACGGTGATCCGCAACGCGAGCCCGAACTACATGGTGCAGGACCTGTGCTTCTTCCTTACGAAGCTCGGCGTGCGCGTCGACGGCGTCGGCACGACGACCCTCACCGTGCACGGGGTCGCCGAGATCGACGTCGACGTCGACTACGCGCCGTCGGAGGACCCGATCGAGGCGATGAGCCTCATCGCGGCCGCCATCGTCACGTCGTCGCAGATCACGATCCGCCGGGCCCCCATCGAGTTCCTCGAGATCGAGCTCGCACTCCTCGAGGAGATGGGGTTCAGCTACGAGCGGACCGACGAGTATCTCGCGGAGAACGGGGAGACCCGGCTCGTCGACCTCACCACGCGCCCCTCGACGCTGCACGCTCCCCTGGACAAGGTGCACCCGATGCCGTTTCCGGGGCTCAACATCGACAACCTGCCGTTCTTCGCCGTGATCGCCGCCGTGGCCGAGGGCCAGACAATGATCCACGACTGGGTTTATGAGAACCGTGCGATCTACCTGACCGAGCTGACCAAGCTCGGTGCCGCGGTCACCCTGCTGGACCCCCATCGAGTGCTCGTCGAAGGACCCACCCACTGGTCCGCGGCCGAGCTGATGTGCCCGCCGGCGCTGCGTCCCGCCGTCGTGATCCTGCTGGCAATGATGGCAGCGAAAGGTACCTCGGTGCTGCGCAACGTCTACGTCATCAACCGCGGCTACGAGGACCTGGCCCAGCGGCTCAACGCCCTGGGGGCCTCCATCGAGACCTTCCGCGACAGCTGACGTCCGTCCACGATGCGGCAACGAAGGGCGGGCGACTATCCGTTCTTCGACAATGCCGGCAGACCCCTCGCGTTCGCGCACCGCGGTGGAGCGCTCACCCGGGGCAGTCTCGGCGTCGAGAACAGCATGGCGGCATTCCAGGCTGCCGTCTCGGCAGGCTTTCGCTACGTCGAGACCGACGTGCACGCCACCAGCGACGGTGTGGTGCTCGCCTTCCACGACTCAACGCTGAGCCGGGTCACAGGTCTGACCGGTCTGGTAGCCGACATGTCGTACGACGACCTGCGGACCGCGCTCGTCGGCGGCCGTGAGCCGGTGCCGCGCCTGAGCGAGGTCCTCTCCAGCTGGCCGTCGCTCAAGGTCAACGTCGACTGCAAGTCCCGCCAGGCGATCAAGCCGCTGGCCCGCCTGATCGCCGAGCAGGGCGCCTGGGACCGGGTGTGCGTCGCGTCGTTCTCGCCTCGGCGGCTGAGCCGGCTGCGGGAAATCCTGGGGCCGCGGGTCGCCACGTCGTACGGCCCGCCGGGCGTCGCCGCGCTGCGACTGCTGCCGGCCTCGGCGCTGCGGCGGCTGGCGCTGACCTCCCGGGGGCTCGCCGCCCAGGTTCCCGTGTGCCTCGGTGCTGTGCCGCTCGTCACCTCGACGTTTGTGGAGCGGGCGCACGACCTGGACAAGCAGGTTCACGTGTGGACCGTCGACGACCCGGCAGAGATGGCCCGCCTGCTCGACCTCGGGGTCGACGGCGTCATGACCGATCGGACCGACATCCTGCGCGACGTTCTCACCGCCCGGGGCGAGTGGCGGTGACGAATGTCTCCCCGCGGTAACCGGAATGTTTCAACCTAATCTCAGGTGCGCCGGGAATCATAGTCGGAGTCGACGCGTTTGCACTGATGTCGGCAAGATCAGTGCCAGCCGAGCGATCACCAACTCTTCGGGGAGCGGATATGTCAGAACGGGCGACCCTTCGAGGCTCACGCCTCGGCGGAACGAGTTTCGAGGACGAGAGCGGCATCGAGTTCGCTCCGCGCCAGCGCGTGACGTACGACTGCCTGAATGGTCATGACTTCCAGATCCCGATGGCCGCCGACGCCGATGTCCCGTTCACGTGGGAGTGCCCCCGCTGTGGAGCCGAGTCGACGCAGCGTGACGGCAGCGCCCCGGAGGTCAAGCTCGAGAAGCCGGCGCGCACACATTGGGACATGCTCCTCGAGCGCAGGTCGATCCCTGAGCTCGAAGACATTCTGTCGGAGCGCCTCGAGCTACTCCGCAACGGCGACATCGGGCCCGCCCATCTCCACCGACGCGGCGCTGCTCGCGCCAGCGCCAAGAGCAAGGCGCAGAAAACCGCCTGACGAGCCCTAACGGACGAGACGCCGGGCCGCGACTACGGCGAGCAGGCGTCGCGCAAACGGCCGGGTGAACGGAAGCACGAAAAAGAAACCGAAGACGTCCGTGACGAAGCCGGGCGTCAGAAGCAGCACCCCGCCGACCAGCACCAGCGCCGCGTCCGCGAGCTCCTGTCGCGGCAGCGTGCCGCTGCTGAGGGCCTGTGTCAGGGCCTGCCAGGCCCGGACACCCTCCCGCTTGACGACCCACGCACCGAGCGCGGACTCGGCGATGAGCAGCAGCACCGTCGCAAGCGCACCGATCTGGTGACCGACCTGCAGGATGACCCAGATCTCGAGGATCGGCAGGCCGATGAAGACGGCCAGCAGCACGAAGGCCCTCACCGCCGACCCCTCCTGACCAGACCGGTCAACCGGCGCCCATGGTGCTGCAGGCCCCACCAGGTGACGCTGACGAGCGCCTCCCGAACGATGTCTCCGCTCATCTTCGACTCGCCGTACTCCCGCTCCACGAACGTGATCGGAACCTCGACGACCCGGAAGCCCGCCCCGACCACGCGGCGGGCCACATCGACCTGGAAGCAGTAGCCTGCCGACCTGACGGACGCGAGGTCGATGCCCTCGAGAGCCGCCCGGTGGAACGCGCGGAAGCCGCCGGTGGCATCGTGCAGCTCGAGTCCTAGAGCGAGTCGAACGTAGCGGTTGCCCCCGCGGGACAGCAGCTCTCGCCGCCGCGGCCAGTTGACCACCCGGCCCCCCGGCACCCAGCGTGCCCCCAGCACCAGGTCGGCCCGGTCGAGAGCGTCCAACAGCCGGGGCAGCTGCTCCGGCAGGTGAGAACCGTCGGCGTCCATCTCCACGAGCACGTCGTACCCGCGAGACAGCCCCCAGGCGAAACCTGCCTGGTACGCCGCTCCCAGCCCCTCTTTGGCCCGGCGATGCAGCACGGACACTTTGGCGTCGTGGGCGCCAACCTTGTCGGCCAGCTCACCGGTGCCGTCGGGCGAGCCGTCGTCGACGACCAGGACGTCGACCTCGGGGAC
>JBBQKY010000075.1:0-11542 GCA_038327385.1 Propionibacteriales bacterium | reverse complement strand
CGGCTGATCAGGGTCGCCGCGCATCAGCTGCTGCGCGCCGGCCCGCACCAGCTGCGACAAGATGACCCCAGAGTTCCCCCGCGCCCCGAGCAGCGCCCCCCTGCTGAACACCGTCAACGCCACCGCCAGCGAGCAGGGCAGTACCTCGACGAGGGCCTGCCGCGCCGACTCGAACGTCAGGTAGAGGTTCGTGCCGGTGTCGCCATCCGGCACCGGGTAGACGTTGAGGCCGTCGATCTCCTCGCGGGCGCTTGCCAGGGCCTCCAGCCCGAGGTCGCACCAACGCTCGAGCAGTGCTATCTGGAAGTCGTCGCTCACGGTCTGCCTCAATCGCGCGTGGGCCGACTCGGCTCGCCGCTGTCGGGATTCGAGTGCCAGGGTACGGCGCCGGGGCCGCCGGAGGCGAGGCGGAGCGGAGCGGGGGAGAGCGCGTGGAGGTGTTGGGGCTGCCGTAGCAACCCGAGGACCTCACGATGCGCCCGGTAGGGGCAGCCGGGGCCGACAACCCGGGCAGCACGGATCGGTCAACGACCCGACCGACTCGGTGACCTTGATGACGCAAGGCGCGGATTCGCCGCACGCTGCGCCGATCCGTTATTCTTGCCCGGTTGCCCCGTCCGCTGGGCCATCCTTTCCGACCGCTGATCTCAGGAGTACACCGTGGCCGCCGTCTGCGACATCTGCGCCAAGGGCCCCGGCTTCGGTCACAACGTGTCGCACTCGCACCGTCGTACCAACCGGCGCTTCAACCCGAACATCCAACGAGTGCGCGCGGTGGTCAACGGCACCCCGAAGCGCCTGAACGTGTGTACCTCCTGCCTCAAGGCCGGCAAAGTCACCCGCTGACCCACGAGCGCAAGGTCCGACGTCCAGCTCGCCTCGGCAGCCTGGTTGTCGGTTCTCTGTCGCACACCCGCCGGGAGCGCAGAGGTGGCTGGCCGCCGGCGCAGGTCACCGGGCGGGTAGGTTGCGCCGGATGACTGACAACTCCGCGGTCCCGCCAGTTGCCCGCCGCACCGACGTTTCGCACACTCTGCACGGCGTGACCCGGCCGGACCCCTATGCGTGGATGCGCGATGTCGGCTCTGCCGAAGTTCTCGGCCATCTGCGGGCCGAGCGCGGCTTCTACGACGTGAGCGTTCAGCATCTGGCGTCCGACACGCAGGCGCTGAGGGCGGCGATCGTGGCCCGAATCCCGCCGTCGGAACGCACCGTCGCGGTCGACCGTCAGCGCTTCGGCTACTACACCGAGCGAGCGGAGGGCAGGGAGAACGGCGAGATCCGTCGCTATCCGCGCCTCGCTTCCGGGGAGCCGAACGTCGACCTGTCGACGGACGACGAGCTGGTCCTCGACATCGACGCACTTCAGCAGGGCTCGGCTTACGTCGACGTCGGCGTCTGCGAGCTCAGTCCGGACGAGTCCCTGCTCGCCTACTCGGTGGACCTCACCGGCGACGAGCTCTTCGAGCTCCGCTTCCGGGACCTGTCCACCGGCACCGACCGGCCGGACCGGGTGCGGCGCTCCTACTACACGGGCGCCTGGAGCAGCGCTGGGACGCACTTCTTCTACACCGTCCATGACGAGGCGTACCGGCCGTTCGAGGTCCGTCGCCACGAGATGGGCACCGAGGAGTCCGCCGACGTGGCGGTCTTCACCGAGGACGACGAGCAGTACGACGTGAGCGTGCGCTCCTGCCGCTCCGGCGGGCTCATCGTGATCACGACAGCCAGCCGGGACACCACCGAGGAGTGGCTCGTGGACCCCGCCGACCCGACCGCCGCGCCGCGCTGCGTCGAGCCACGCCGCAAGGGTCGTGAGTACGCCGTCGAGCATGCGCCGTACGACGCGACAGACCGCATCGCAATCGTCACCAACGACGGCGCCTCGGAGTTCCGCCTGGTGACCGCGCCCACCGCCTCCCCCGGTCTCGCCCACTGGGAAAGCGTGCTGCCCCCCGACGACGCGGAACGGCTGAGTGACGTGGATGCCTTCGAGGGCTTCCTCGTGCTGACATTGCGACGCGAGGGCCTCCCCCGGCTTCGCGTTCTCCGCCACGACGGCACGGTGGTCCGTGAGCTCGACCCGCCGCAAGCCGGCCACCTGGAGCTGGGCGAGAACCCGATCTGGGAGAGCAGCTCCGTCGTCGTCTCCCGAGGGTCCTACATCGAGCCGCAGGTGTGGTCCGACGTCGACCTCGCGACGGGGACGGAGACGGTGCGGCACCGGGCCGACGTGCCGAGCTATGACTCCAGCCGGTACGAGACGAGCGTCGTCGAGGTTCCCGCCCGGGACGGCACGCAGCTGCCGGTCACGCTGGTGCGCCGCCACGACGTGCCGCTCAACGGCACCGCGCCGTGCCTCATGTACGGCTACGGCGCCTACGAGGTGGTGTTCGAGCCCGAGCTCGACGCCGGGCTGCTCGCGTTCCTTGACCGTGGCGTCGTCTTCGCCCACGCCCAGGTGCGCGGTGGCGGCGAGCTCGGGCGCCGCTGGTGGCTGGACGGCAGCCTCGAGTCCAAGCACCATACGTTCGACGACCACATCGACATCGCCGACGCGTTGGCCGAGCGGTATGTCGACGGCTCGCGGATATCCACGCGGGGACTGTCGGCCGGCGGGCTGCTGCAGGCCGCCGTCTTCAGCCAGCGGCCCGAGCGCTGGCGGGCGGTGGTTGCGGAAGTGCCGTTCGTCGACGTCGTGACAACCATGCTCGACCCGTCGATCCCGCTGACCGCCGGCGAGTGGGACGAGTGGGGCGACCCCCGCCGGGAGGCCGACTTCGGCTGGATGCTCGCCTACTCGCCGTACGACAACATCCCGCCGGCGGGCCAGCGACCCGACCTGCTTGTCACCGGAGCCGTCCACGATCCCCGCGTGATGGTGTGGGAGCCGGCGAAGTGGGTGGCGGCACTACGGCACAGCGATCCCGGCTGGTCCCCGCGATGCCAGTTCCGGGTGGACACCGGCGCCGGCGCCCACAGCGGACCGAGCGGTCGCTACGCCAAAGCAGCCTACGCGGCGGAGGTCTACGCCTGGCTGCTCGAGCGGCTCACGTGAAGTGCTGGTGGCCGCTCGGCTCCGGGTACGGCGCACCGTCAACCGAGACCGTGCCGGGTTCGCCACCCTGCAGCACCGTCCCGACGGGACGCCAGCTGGCGGGAAGCGCCGTTCCCGCCGGAAACGTGGCGACAAGCCCGTAGTCGTCGCCTCCGGTGACGACGAACCGCAGCGGGTCGACCCCGAGCGCTGCGCCGACGGTCTGCAGGGCGTCGGGAACCTCAAGACTCGCGCTCTCGATATCGATGGCGACGCCGCTCTGCCTCGCGAGATGTCCGAGGTCCTGCAGGAAGCCGTCACTCACGTCGATCATGGCCGTCGCGCCGAGCCGCGCCGCCTCCGGCCCGGCCGAGTACGGCGGGCGCGGCTGACGGTGCGCGTCGACCACCAGGCGGGGCGAGCGGAACCCACGCGCGAGCACCGCGTACCCGGCGTCGGCCCACCCTTGCCTTCCAGCCAGGGCGACAAGGTCGCCGGCCCGTGCCCCGCTGCGTCGTACGACTCCGTGCTCGCAGACGCCAAGGACCGTGATCGACAGCATGAGGCACGGCGCCGCCGTCAGGTCTCCCCCGACAACTGACGCGCCCACCTCGGCGGCTTCCGCGGCGATCCCGTCCGCGAGCTGCAGCGCCCAGGCGGTCTCCAGGTGCGCAGGGCACCCCATCCCTACCAGCACCGCCGTGGCGACACCACCCATCGCGTTGATGTCGCTCAGACTCTCCGCGACAGCCTTGTGCCCGATGTCGGATGCCGAGGACCAGTCCAGCCGGAAGTGCCTGTCCTGCACCAGCATGTCCACCGAGACCACGACGTGGCCGCCTGGGACCGCCACGACTGCCGCGTCGTCACCCGGACCGACCAGCACGGAGTTGCCCTGCGCGAAGCGGGCGATGATCGCCTCGACGAGAGCGAACTCGCCAGCTTCGCCGACCGTGCCGGAGCCTTGCTCAGCCATGTCCAACCTTTCGGGATCGTCGCGACAGGTGGCTCAGCAGAGAACCTTGCCAGACGGTAGCGTGAACCTCCCTGCACCGACTCGACTCGACCCCCCGCGGAGGCCCCAGTGGTTGTACAGGCGTACGTGCTCATCCAGACCGAGGTCGGCAAAGCGGCGGACGTAGCGAAGTCCATCGCGGAGATCGCCGGGGTCACGCTCGCCGAGGATGTCACGGGCCCGTACGACGTGATCGTCCGCGCCGAGGCGAGCAGCGTCGACGAGCTGGGCAAGCTGGTGGTGGCCCAGGTCCAGGCCATCGACGGGATCACCCGCACCCTGACCTGCCCTGTGGTGCACATCTGACCCAGCACGGAACGCGGTCGGCAGCGTTGACCGGCGCCGCCATCCTGCTCGCGGGCTGCACGCACTCCGTCGACATCACCGCGCCCACGCCCACCGGCGCCGTCGGCACCCAGTGTGCGGCTCTCGTCGCGGCCGCCCCCAGCACGGTTGCCGACCAGGACGCCCGCGAGATCTCGCCCTCGAGCAGGTACGTCGCGGCCTGGGGTGACCCGGCGATCGTCCTTCGCTGCGGCGGCGCCGCGCCGGCTGCTCTCACGCCGACCTCCCAGTGCTTCGTCGTCTCCGGTGTCGGGTGGCTGGTCACGCAGGGCGGCGTCGAGGTGGACCCCGCCAGGGTGCCCTCCGCAACGCTGACGTTCACCACGGTCGGCAGGTCGGCGTACGTCGACGTCACCGTGCCGGGCAGCTACCAGCCGGCGGCGGACGCCGTCGTCGACCTCGCCGGCACGATCAAGCAGCACACCACGCAACGCCGTCCCTGCCGCTGAGCCGGTCGCGCCGGACCCCTCAGCGCAGGCCGGTGGTGCGGGCCATCGCCAGCGTGATCAGCCGTTGGACGAGGTCGGGGTAGTCGACCCCGGACTCCGCCCACATGCGCGGGTACATCGAGGCGGGGGTGAAGCCCGGCATGGTGTTGATCTCGTTGACCAGAAGTCGGCCATCGTGGTCCAGGAAGAAGTCGACACGAGCCAGCCCCTCGCCGCCGATGGCCTCGAAGGCGCTCACCGCCAGGCGCTGCACGTCCTCGAGGACGTCAGGATGCAGCTGGGCCGGCACCTGGAGCGTGACCCCTTCCTCGCCGAGGTACTTCGCCTCGAAGTCATAGAACTCGTGGCTGCCGTAACCGGTGATCTCGGCGACGGCGCTGGCGTCGGCTCCGCCGTCCGGTCGCTGGAGGATCCCGCACTCCAGCTCACGTCCGCCTTCGACGGCGGATTCGACGATCACCTTCGGGTCGAACCGGTGTGCGTGTTTCATCGCATTGGCAAGGGCGTCGCGGCTGCTGACCTTGGAGATCCCCAGGCTGGATCCACCGCGGGACGGCTTGACGAACACCGGATAGCCCATGGCCTCGACGGTCTCGCGGACAGCGGACGCGTCACGCTCCCACTCACCCGCCTTCACCACGACGTACGGCGTCGTCGGGATCGAGGCAGCGCCCAGCACGATCCGCGCGTAGTGCTTGTCCATCGCGACGGCCGAGGCCAGCACACCCGACCCCACGTAGCGGACACCGGCCATCTCGAAGAGCCCCTGGATGGTGCCGTCCTCCCCCCACGGGCCATGCAGCAACGGGAAGACGACATCCACCTCTCCCAGCGCCCTGGGCGGCGCTCCCGGCGGGGACACCACCAGGTCGTGCCGGCCCGGGTCGGTGCTGAGCGCGACGGCGTCGGCGGTGGCGTCCACGTGCGGGAGGTGACCGGGGCCGAGTAACAGCCGGCCCGGCTCGGCGGACTCCAGCACCCATTTACCGTCGACGCTGATCCCGATGGGTACCACGTCGTACGCGTCGCGGTCGATCACCGCTAGAACGCTGGCGGCGGTGGCGCAGGAGACGGCATGCTCGCTCGACCTCCCGCCGAAGACCACGGCGACGCGAGGTTTCCTGTCGGCGCTCATGGCCGGCAAGCCTAATGCGGCAGGGGCGCCGGATCGGCGGCTCGTGCCGGTGTCGCGGCCCGCGATGCGCAAGGATCCGACGTACGAGTCGCCGGAGCGGTCTGGGCGTCGGATCCCTCCGGGCAGGAATTGCAGCCTGAGGAAGTCAGTCCCGCTCGGCCTTCGCCGCCCGCGAGATGAGCCGGGAGAGCATCTCCTTGGGAGTCAGCTCACCTCGTACCAACGCGGCGACATGCTCCACGATCGGCATCTCCACCCCGTTACGCACCGCGAGGTCGTGGATCGACTCGCACGACTTGACGCCCTCGGCGATCTGCCGGCTGGCCGCCGCGATCTCGTGCACGGACCTGCCTTGACCGAGCAGCTCGCCGAAATGCCGGTTGCGGGACAACGGCGACGAGCAGGTGGCGACGAGGTCGCCCAGCCCGGCCAGCCCCGAGAAGGTGTAGGGGTCGGCCCCGAGTGCCGCACCCAACCTGGCCGTCTCGGCTAGGCCGCGGGTGATGACCGTCGCCGTCGCGTTGTCACCGAAGCCGAGACCCACCGCCATCCCGACCGCCAGTGCGATGACGTTCTTGGTGGCTCCACCGAGCTCGCAGCCGACGACGTCGGTGAGGGTGTACGGCCGGAAGAACGTCGTGTGGCACAGCCGTCGCAGCCCGATGGCCACGTCCTCCTGCACAGCCGCGATGACGGAGGCGGCCGGCTGGCGCTCGGCGATCTCGTGCGAGAGGTTCGGTCCGGAGAGTACGGCGATCCGCGCGGGCGCGACGCCGGCTACCTCCTCGATGACCTCGCTCATCCGCTTTGCCGTCCCGACCTCAATGCCCTTCATCAGGCTCATCACGATGGCCCCAGCCGGTATCGCGTCCGCCCAGTGCTGGAGGTTCTCACGCAGTGCCTGGGAGGGTACGGCGAGAACGACGACGGACGCACCGTCCAGTGCTTGCTCGGGGTCGTGCGTAGCGCCGATCGTGGCCGGGAGCCGGTGTCCCGGCAGGTAGTCGACGTTCTCCCGCTGCTGGTTGATCGCGTCGCTCAGCTCCTGCCGCCGCGCCCACAGCATGACGTCGTTGCGGGCGTCGGCAAGGACCAGGGAGAAGGCCGTGCCCCACGAGCCCGCTCCGAAAACAGCGATCCGCGTCATGTCGGCTCACCGCCCTGATCCCCAGTGGCGAGTGGCCGGCCGGTCTGCGTCACGCCGGCGGTCTTCGGGTCGAACCGCACCGCCGGCGCCCGCTCGCCCCTGAGCTCCTGGAGAAGCGTGGTGATCGCAGTCAGCAACCGCTCGGTCGCCTCCTTCAGCAGGGCCGTCGTCAGGGGCTGACCGACAAGGTCGTCGAGGTCCACCGGCGCCCCGGCACTGACGTGCATCACCGTGCGGGGGAACAGCCGGAGGCGCCGGCTGTACGGAGCCAGCACGTGCTGAGGTCCCCACTGGGCAACGGGGATCAGCGGGCAGCCCGTCGCCAGCGCAATCCGCGCCGCGCCGGTCTTGCCGACCATCGGCCACAGACCGGGGTCCCGGGTGATGGTGCCTTCCGGGTAGACGATCACGCAGCGGCCCGACTCGACTGCTTCGAGGGCAACGCTGAATGCTTTCGCGGCGTCCGCCGACTGCCGGTAGACGGGAATCTGGCCGGCGGCACGGAGGATGTGGCCGATCACCGGGACGCGGAAGACCTCGGCCTTGCCGAGGAACCGCGGCAGCCTTCCGTTGTCGAACACGTAGTGCGCCGCCGCCAGCGGGTCGAAGTCGGACACGTGGTTGAAGGCGATCACGCAGCCGCCTGACGCTGGGATGTGGTCGGCGCCGCGCCAATCGCGCTTCGTGAACAGCCTCATCGGCGGTCGCAGGACATGCACGACGAAGGCGAGTGCAAGGCCGCGGTCATCGTCACCCACCCTTGGCCTCCTTCCACCGCCTCTGTCGTGCTTGCCCGAACCTGGTCGTCCACCAGCAAACACGTCGTACGCCGCGCGTTGTCGCTGGTGGCAAGATCGTCCTCGATGACACCTCACCACACCGGGGCGCCGAGAGTCTGGGACATCATCCTCCCAGTGAAGGACACGAGGCTCGCAAAGACGCGGCTGGCATCCTTCAGCCAGCCCCACCGGGCAGCGCTGGCCCTTGCATTCGCCCTGGACGCCGCGAGTGCAGCACTGGGCTGCCCGCAGGTACGACGGGTGCTCGCGGTGACCAATGACACGGCTGCCGGGCATGCGCTTGCCGGCATCGGTGTCGAGGTCATCCCCGACAGGCCTGACGCAGGGCTCAACCCTGCGGTTGCCCACGGCGCGGCAGTGCTCCGGCGGAGAGATCCGATGAGCCGGGTCGCGGCGATGTGCGGTGACCTGCCTGCCCTGCAGGCGGCCGATCTGACCACTGTCTTCTTCCGCGCCAAGGAGCTGCCGCACTGGTTCGTCGCCGATGCCGCCGGAACCGGTACGACGATGCTCGCGGCCGGTCCGCAGGCTGAGCTCGGACTGGCCTTCGGCCCCGGCTCTCGGGACAGACACCGGGGTCTCGGTGCCGTCGAGATCGTGTCGAAAGGCATTCCGCACGACTTGGCGCGGCTGCGGCGGGACGTGGACACGCTCGAGGACCTGTCCGATGCCCGTCGGCTCGGCGTGGGCGGCTACACCGACGCCACCCTCGTCGACATCGAGGCCGCGTGAGCCCCGACGAGCAGCGCGCCGCCATGCAGGCAACGGTTCTCACGTTCGACGCCGACACCGGTGCCGGCACGCTGGTGACCGACGAGGGCAGGGTCGTCGCGTTCGACCCGGCGGCCTTCGCTGCAGGCGGGCTGCGGCTCCTGCGGAGAGGGCAGCGCGTCAGAGCGAGCCTCTCGCCCGCCGGCGCAGTGGTCGCGGTGACGATCTACACCCTGCCCGACCTCTCGCCGTACGACGAGGAAGCCGGACCCCCACGTCCCACCCCGCCAGCTCAGCGGAGCGGCTAGCTCTTCTTCGCGGTGCGCTTGCTCGTGGAGGTCGTCGACGCCTTCTTCGTCGCCGAGGCAGCGGGCGCCCTCTTGGCAGTCGTCGACTTTGCTGTGCTCTTGGTCGCCGCCGACTTCGTAGCGGTGCTGCGCGTCGTGGCAGCCTTGGCTGTCGACTTCGTGGCCGGAGAGCTCTTGGCCGCTGTCTTGCTGGCAGCGCTCTTGCTGGCCGATGTCGTCCGACCTGCGGTCTTCTTGGTGGTCGACGACGAGCGGGGCGTCGTCGACTTCGATGCAGCTGAACGCGCTGTCGTGGTCTTCTTGGCCGCTGCCGTCCCTGCCCGAGCGGTCGTCTTCCTGGCCGCTGTCTTGCTAGCCGTCGTCGCCTTGGTGGTGGTCGCTTTCGGCATCTTGACCTCACCCGAGACGTACTTCTTCAGCTGGGCGCCCGCCTTGAACTTCGGCACCGCGGTCTTCTTGGCCCGCTTACGGTCCCCGGTGCGGGGGTTGCGCACCATCCTCGATGGACGAATGACCTTCTCGAACGCCCCGAAGCCGGTGATGGCGACCTTCTCACCCTTGACGAGCTCGCGTGTGACGATGTCGATGACCGACTCCAGAGCGTGCCCGGCGGCCTTCTTGTTTCCCTCATAGCGACTGGCTAGGGCTTCGATGAGCTGGCTCTTGTTCACTGACTTCCCTTTCGTGAACGTTGTTGTGCCGAGCTCGTGCTCGACGACTGGGAAAACGCTAGGCACTATCAAAGCGCATAAGTGCCCGACACACCCAACAAAGGCTATGTATTGTTGGCGTGGCCTCGTGCCGGCCACCCCTCGGGATTGGTCTGGCGCATCCGATCGAGCAGGTTTGCCCTTACGAGGCAGGCAAAACGTCACCAATCGTCAGGATTCACGTCGACGCGCAGCTAGGTCACCACAAGCTGGGCTCAGGTCCGGCGACGAGCCGCTTCACCCCGCCAAGAGCTACCACTCGGCCCTCGCTGTTTGATGTCAGCATCTGAGACGGGCAGTATCGAGCCATGGAACCAACGAGTGGGGTCGGAGTCCTGGACAAGGCAGCCAAGGTGCTGACCGCCTTGGAGGCGGGTCCGGCTACCCTCGCGGCGCTCGTGTCGGCGACCGGTCTGGCTCGGCCGACGGCCCACCGGCTGGCCGTGGCGCTGGAGCATCACCGCCTGGTCGCTCGCGACATCCAGGGTCGGTTCATGCTGGGGCCGCGGCTGACCGAGCTGTCGTCGGCTGCCGGTGAGGATCGCCTCCTTGCCGCAGCGGGCCCCGTCCTGGCGCGCTTGCGTGACATCACCGGCGAGTCTGCGCAGCTTTTCCGTCGCCAGGGCGAGTACCGCGTCTGCGTTGCGGCGGCTGAGCGCCAGTCCGGCTTGCGGGACTCGATCCCGATCGGCAGTCAGCTCACCATGCTTGCCGGCTCGGCCGCCCAGATCCTGCTTGCCTGGGAAAGTCCCGAGGAGCTGAACAAGGGACTGCAAGGAGCATCCTTCGACGCGGCGACGCTGGCCGCCATCCGCCGCAGAGGGTGGGCCCAGAGCGTTGGCGAGCGAGAGGCGGGCGTCGCGTCCATCTCCGCCGCCGTTCGATCTACCGCGGGCAAGGTGGTGGCGGCAGTCTGCGTGTCCGGCCCACTGGAACGCATGACCCGCCAGCCGAGTCGGATGCATGGTCCGGCGGTCATGGCGGCAGCGGAGCGGTTGAGCGAGTCGCTGCGCCGTACCGCGGATCGTTCGTGACGGCTGGGATCACTCAGCGAACAAGCCGTCCTCGACGGTCGGCCCCTACAGCTCCAGGAGATACCTCTTGCGGCGCAGGTTCGTCAGCGTGCGGCCGTTGCTCACCAGCCGGAGACGACCAACCGGCGTGAATATCAGCAGCGTCGCAGCGCTCATCCTGCCGCCCTCTCGAGGCACTTCCAGACGTGCATCATCGCGTACGACCGCCACGGCGACCAAGCCTCGATGACGTCTCCGCCGACGTCGTCGAGGCCGAGGCGGCGCAGGCCCTGTCGCACACCCAGGTCGGTCGCCAGGAAGATGTCCGGGTCGCCGAGGGCGCGAAGGGCGATGTAGTCGGCGGTCCACGGTCCGATTCCCGGCATAGCGAGCAGATGGCGTCGAACTGTCGAACGGTCGGCGCGGTGGTCGAGGACGAGATCCTTACCAGCAACGGCATTGGCCATGGCGATGAGCGCCCTTCCCCTCGATCTCGGCATGGGCAGGTCGTCCGGGTCAGCTCCGGCCAGTGTCTGCGGAGCGGGGAAGACGTGGGTCAGCCCAAATGGCGCGTCTATTCTGTCGCCGTACCTCGCAACCAGCCTGCCGAGGATCGTTTGGGCGCCGCTGACCGAGATCTGCTGCCCCACGACGGCACGGACGGCTACCTCGAACCCGTCGACATGTCCCGGCACGCGCAAGCCGGGATGCTCGGCCACGGAGGCGGCCAGGTGTGGTTGCGCAGCCAGGTGAGCATCGATCGTCCTGGAGTCGGCGTCGAGATCGAGAAGGTGGCGAACTCGCTCGACGCACGTGGGCAGGTCGAGCGGATCAGCCAGCCAGCAGCTTGCCTCGACGCCCGCCGAGGTCAC
>JBBQKY010000074.1:0-11748 GCA_038327385.1 Propionibacteriales bacterium | reverse complement strand
CGGCGCTGGAAGCTGGTTTTACTCCCCAGCAGGCGACGACATGGACCGCCATTGCCCTGGCTGAGTCGGGCGGACGTACTGACGCGCTGAATCCCTACGGAGAGCACTCCGAGGGGTTGTGGCAGATCAACGTCGCGTCCGGAGTCCGACAAAACCAGTGGGGAGACCTCTCCAACCCGCTGAACAACGCCAGGGCGGCGTACGACATCTCCAACCACGGCACGGACATGAGGCCGTGGACAACGACCCATACCGGAGGCACAGGCAGCGCCGCCTACATGCAGTACCTACCCAAGGTGGAGGCGGTCACGGGCCATCAAGGTGACGGCCGGGGGGTCATAGGGTATGGCGCCGCGCTTCCCGCACCGCTGACTGACAGTTCGTCAGGTGGGCTGCAGGGCGCCTCGTTCGACGGCGGGTCAGCGCCGTACGACCAGATCAACCACGGCCTGGCCCTCGGTGCCCAGCGCGACAGCGACCACGACGGACTCAGCAATGCGTTCGAACGGGCCGCCGGCACTGATCTGCGCTCGTCGGACACCGACCATGACGGACTTTCCGACGCCTACGAGAAGGCCGTCTCGCACACCGATGCGCTGCAGGCCGACAGTGACCACGACGGGCTCTCGGACAGCACCGAGGTGGCGTTCGGACTGGATCCGATGGCGTGGGATTCAGACCACGACGGACTGTCCGACCAGATCGAGATGCGGTACGGGACCGACCCCTTGCAGGCCGACACCGGGACCGGCGACTTGCCGACTCCAGTCAGTGACGGCTCGGCGAGCAACGGACCTACCGACTCGACCCCGGCTCGCCCACAGCTGGTCAACTTCACACAGCCGCCGACTGAGGCGTACCAGAAGGTCGCGCTCGAGCCCGGCCAGGCGTACCACCGCTTCCACCTGGGCGAGGACTCTTCGGGACGACCGCTCATCCTCAACGGGCGCACCATCGCGATGGTGGACCAGACCGATCAGCAGCTCGGCCGTAACCTGTCGATTCTCCAAGGCTCCTACATGGGCGGACAGGGTGCGCAGGCCTCGGCGGGAACACACGACGGTGGGGGCGCGATCGATGTCAACACGGCCGGGATGACGCCACAGCAGATTGAAGACACCGTTCATGCCATGCGACTCTCGGGGTTCGCGGCCTGGCATCGAACCACGGCCAACTTCGACGGCGACCACATCCACGCGGTGGCCATCGGCGATCATGACCTGTCCACAGAGGCGGCCGGCCAGGTGGTCGCCTACCGGGCGGGACTGGATGGTCTCGCTGACCATGCCGCGGACACCGAGGCACGCGTTCCGGTCACGGCCTTTGACTACGAGGCTTGGTTGCAGCACCTCGACGGCGGAGCCGTTACCGCGAGCGCGGTCGCCGCTGGTACCACGCCCCAGTCCAACAACAAGCTGGAGGAGTTCCTCCATGCCGCCGTCGCTCAGGCGGGCGATAAGTACATCTACGGACACGAGGTCTCGCTCAGCGACCCCGATCCGAATGCCTTCGACTGCTCCGAGCTCACTCAATGGGCGGCGGCGCAGGCCGGCGTGACGGTCCCGGACGGTGCCATGTACCAGTACCTTGCTCTCAAGGACCACAACGCGCTGATGCCAGTCAGTGAAGCCTTGAAGACTCCCGGTGCGTTGCTCTTCGAGTTCTCCAGTTTGCCGACCCCTGGCGGCCCTCGACCGACGCTGTCGCACGTGGCGATCAGCCTCGGCAACGGGAAGACCATCGAGGCCCGCGGGACGAGTTACGGTGTGAACGAGTTCCCGGCGACCGGGCGGTTCCAGTACGCCGGTGTCATCCCGGGTCTTGGTTCGGGCTCGGTGACGAATGCGGTCCTGACCAGCGCCATGACCGGGAACGCGATCCCTAGCGACCACACACAGGCCGTGTCGACGGCGCTGTCGTACGACGAGATGTACGCCGGTACCGCCCCGGAGACGCCCTCGGACGCCGACCACGACGGGCTCTCGGACGCCTTCGAGAAGCTGGCCGGGACGGACCCGAACCTGAAGGACAGCGACCACGACCACCTCTCTGACGCCTATGAGGCGCTGGTCACTCACACCGACCCGCTGTCGAGGGACACCGACCACGACGGCCGATCCGACAAGGTAGAGATAGCGGCCGGGACCGACGCCGGCCATCTCCCAGGGATCGCCGGAGTCGTCGGGACTGGCGTCTTCGCACAGAACGCGCGGCACGGGCTCAGGGACAGCGACCACGATGGGCTCACCGATGTGGTCGAGAAGCGGCTTGGCCTGGACGCGCACTCGAGCGACACGGACCATGACGGCTTGAGCGACAGCACCGAGGTGGCCTTGGGACTCGACCCGAATGCCCCGGACACTGACTCAGACGGTGTCACCGACTCCTTCGAGATGCGCTACGGCCTCGATCCCTTGCATGCGCCGGTCACGACCCCCAGCGTCGACGACGGTACCGACTCGAGCACCGATCCCGGCCTGGCCGACGATGGCAGCCACGAGGACCCCGCATCCGGCTTCGCGTGGCACTGACCGATCGGAGACCAGCGTGGGACACGTTCCGAGTCGGGCGAGATGGTGAGCGGCTCCCGCGGCAGGGGAGTCGGGGCTCGTCCGTTCGCGCTCGAACGGCAGCGTTTGGAGCAGCCCATACTCAATGGCGATGGCCCTTCGCTCATCACCATTGTGGCGCCCGCCGGATCGGGAAAGACCACATTGCTGGCTCGGGTTGCCGCGGCCAATCCCCTCCCGGTCGCCTGGTATCTAGCCGCGCCGGAGGACACGTCTGAACCTGCCTTCGTGGCTAACCTGTCGCGAGCGCTATCGCATGCTGTACCGCTGCGCCCGCAGCCGGCCTGGACGGTCGAAGACATCGTCTCGTCGGTTGCTGCGTCGGCAGACGGCGCCGTCCAGCTCATCATCGACGACGCGCACGTACTGAACGGCACGCCTGCGCAAGCCGCTCTCGAGCGGTTTCTCCGGCTCCGGCCATCGCAGCTTCGGGTGACCGTGGGATCCCGCCGCCCCCTGGGCATCAATGCGCCGCGCCTGTTGGTGTCCGGCACGTTGTTGGAGCTCGACAACGACTCCCTCCGGTTTCGCTACTGGGAGGTCGAGGAGCTCTTCCGCAGGGTCTACGAGGAGCCGCTGTCGCCCGAGGCGGCGGCGGCGCTGACCCGCCAGACGGGCGGATGGGCAGCTGGGCTCAAACTGTTCCAGCTCGCGACATCCGGCAAGTCGGACGCCGAGCGGTCTCGAGCTGTGGCACACCTCAACGGCCGTAGCAAGCTCTTCCGCTCGTACCTCACCTGGAACGTCCTGAAGGAGCTCGATCCGGAACGCCGTATCTTCCTGCTGTACACCAGCACATTGAGCCGACTGACTGGGCCGCTGTGTGACGCGCTCTTGAACAAAACGGGAAGCGCCACGATCCTCGACGAGCTAGAGCGCCTCCAGTTCTTCACGGTCGCCTCCGAGGACGGGTCCTACTACCGGTATCACCAGGTCCTTCAGACCCATCTCGAGGGACTTCTCGTCGACGAGCTCGGCGTCCGGGCCGCTGCTGACCTGCACGCGAGAAGTGCTCGACTGCTGGAGGAGGCCGGCCATATCCGCGAGGCCCTGCGTGCGTACGCCCTCTCGAACGACTGGGGGTCGGTTGCGCGATTGCTGCAACAAAGCGACGTACAAATCGCGTTTAGTCCGGACTCGTTGACGCGCCTCCCTCTCCCCGACGACGACCCATGGCTCACCTTGGCCCGGGCGAGGCGGTTACTTCGCTCCGGGTCGGTTGCGGCCGCGACCCGGACCTACCGCCACGCAGAGTCGCTTCTCGATGATTCGGACTTCGTCTCCAGATGCGCAGAGGAGCGCGGTCTGGCTTCGCCGTGGCTGCCAGACGCCGTGCTCATGGGAGCACGGTCCACGTCTACCCAGCATCTGGCGTCCTCACGTGGTGTGGTCGAGCTGGTGCGCTTCGCCACTCGCCGGGTACAGCCGCCTCCGAGCCCCGGATCGGCGGAGGCGCATCCACTGGCGGAGGGGATCAGCAGGCTGCTTGCGGGGAGGGTGGCGGAGGCCCGAGCGTGTCTGACCACCCTGGTGGGCGAGAGATCGGGGATGGATGAAGGGGCGGAGACCTTCAGCCAGCTGTCGGCCTGGCTCGCCCTGACAGTGGCGGAGATTGCGGACGGTGCACGAAAGTCCTATGTGAGTGAGCTCGAAGACCTTATCTTGAGGGCCGAGCTCGCTGAGCACTCATGGTTGGCCAGGATCGGCCGAGGGCTGCAGGCGGCGGCTCTGTTGGTTGCTCGACCCGAGCCCTGGCGCGCCGACGCGTGCTTGAAGCTCATCGACGAGTGCCGAGCCGACGAGGACGACTGGGGCGTACTCCTGCTGTCGTGGTTCTTTGCAACATCGCGCGCCGTCGCGGCTGAGCACGCGTCCGCGCGTCGATGGATCGAACTGATGCAAGCATCGGCCCAGGCCCTCGACGCCCCCGTATTTGCAGCGTGGGCGTGGAGACTTATGGCCAGCGTCGCGAGTCTCGCCAATTCCGACGACGCCGTCGCCATCGCCACGGTGGCAGCCGATCTTGAGAGGACGGTTGGGTTGGTTGACGGCGCTGGGACTATCGAGCGCTTGCTCAGCGCCTGCGCCTGGGATCTTCCCGCAGAGACCGTCGATCGCGGTCCGAAGGAGCGCACGCTCCCCCGACGAGTTCGCATCCAGTGCCTGGGCAACTTCCAGCTGGTCCAGGACCATAGGCCGCTCCCACTTGATGGCCTTCGCCCGCGATCGCGTTCCCTGCTCCTGCTCCTCGCCATGGACCACGGCCGTGAGGTCCATCGAGAGGTCCTCATCGAAGCCCTGTGGCCGGAAGCTCCGGTCGGCGCCGCCACCCATCGCCTCCAGGTCGCAGTCTCGAACGTGCGTCAATGTCTTGCCGCTGCAGGCCTGGGAGACAAGACCCTGCGGCGGCGCGGCGACGCATATGCACTGGTGCTCCCGGAAGCGGTACTCGACACAGAAGAGTTCGAGCAACAGATCCGGCGAGCTAAGCACGCGCAGAGTCTCGGTGATGACGAGGCGGCGCTCCGACACTGGTCGGGGGCTGTCGATCTCTACACCGATGATCTGCTACCGGAGATCGGCCCGAGCGAGTGGGTGGTGGCGGAACGCGAGCGGTTGCGTCTCGCTTGTTCAGGGGCCGCCGACTCGGCCGCGCGCGCTCACAGACACCTGGGCCAGCTCCAGGACGCGCTGCGTTTGGCGCGCCGAGCGCTCATGGTGGAACCGATGAGGGACTCCGCGTGGTCCCTCCTGGCGCAGATCCAAGAAGGCATGGGTGATCGAACGGCGGCCGAGATGACCCGGCGCGAGTTCCGTAAGGTGACTCTCGAACTGGAGGTGGACCCGCAGGCCGGCACACCACCATTCATGCTGGATCGGACGCCCAGACCACCTGCACTCGATGCATCACGTGCGCGGGCTTGACGGCCGACACCACCGCGTCGAGGCGATCCTCGTCGATGTCGCTCTCCAGGTCGGGGAACACCCGAACAACGACGGCCGGCACCTCGTCGCCGGGAAGGGCGTCCTGAGGGTTCTCCGACCAGGCGACACCCCCGGACTCGAGCACCTCTACCCGTAGCCCGAACAGCGCCTCGACGGCCAGCTCAAGGCCGTACCGGGTTCCCTGCCAGCCGTGGCGCACGGTCGCCGAGCGGAGCAGGTCGCGTTGGTCGGACGGCCGTTGTCCCGGATCTACCGCCAGTCCGACCCAATGGCCGAGCCAGCCGAGCATGTCGTCGGGCGTCATGGACAGGTCCAGATACGCCGGCATGTTGTCGATCGTGGAGATCACCGGCGCCAGAACCTCGTCCAGTCCTGCGCAGAGTCCCCGCGTGAACGGGTCGTCCTGGTAGAGGAACGGCAGCGTCTCCGCCAGCGGGTGCGGCGTCCTCAGCTCGGGCACGGCGGCTCTCATCGTCGTACACGCACTTGATGCTCGTAAGAGAACACCAGCCCCGTGGGCGGCAGGTCGAGTCGTTGCACCGGTGCGGATCGCCGTCCGGTACGGGCATCCGCCGGGAACAGCGACACATTTATCTCTTGACCCATCTCGACTCCTGGGATGCGCGCGAGCGCTGCATGCACCTCGTGAGAGAGGACCGAGCGCCCGAACGGCCAGCCGGTCCCATCCGGCCCACCGATCAGCGGGTGGAAGAGCCGGTAGATCGCCCGCAGCACGTCCTCGTTGACCTCGTCCGGGTCGAACCGCGGCCGAGCGGTCAGGTCCACCACAACTGTGAGACCGACATAGTCGGGTGGCGCCACCAGCAGGCGAGTACCGACCAGCCGACGCTCGTCGAGGCGATGCGCGATGCGCTCCAGGGTCTCCGCCGGAGGAGTCAGATCCACGAGTCGAATCCTGCCGACGGGGTCGGCTGCGACGTGCGGCACGACCAGCAGTCGCACTCCACCCGCCTCTGCGGCACTCTGGGATGCGACGCAGTAGACCCGAGCGGCCTCGGGGGCAACGTCGCGGGCGAGCTCCTCGAAGTCCTCAGCCGTCACCGATCGGCCACGCGACCTCAGTAGCAGCGGCCCACGAATCTTCGCCTCGTCGAGGTTCTCGGCCTCCGCTCCGCCGATCGCGGGTGATCGGTTCTCCACCCTGGCGACGTACGGCACGCTGGTTTTGAGCACGCGGATGGCGCCCTTCGCAACGTTGCCGCGCCGACCGCCCCCGGTTCGGTACGCCGACATGGTGATCGCGGAACCGATCGGCGGGATGGCGCCGTAGCTGCGAAGGCCACCGTCGGCCAGCCGAACTGCGGGACCGAACTGCACCTCACCGTTGAAGGCGTCGATCCGGAAGTGCAAATCGTCTTCGGTCGACTCGGCGAAGTGCGGCACCTGGTGCCATTGTGTGACGCCGTCTGGGGAGACGACGTCCAGCGTGGCGGGTTCGTCCGCGGGGACTACCGGCCGGCGCTGCAGGACGAACCGCTGGCCCGGCGTCCCGTCGGAGTGTCCGAGAGACTCCCGATGAACAACTTCCGCATGCGCCATGGGCACCGTGCCGCCGACCGTGAAGGCCGAAGCGGCCAGGATGCGCGGTGAGGCGGTGTAGCTGGGCTGATCCGCCTCGGCTTCGATCAGCCGGCAGCGTATCCAACCGGCTCGCTGTCGCGCGATGATGGACGTCTGGTGCTGTGGCGGCACGTGGACGACGACGTCGCCTGGCCTGTTCAGGGCGCCGGTCCCGTCGTGATCGAGGTCGCACTCCAGCCAACCACCGCCGGTCCACGCCTCCCACACCAGCGGGGGGCGGCGGGGGTCGACGCCCACACCGGCGACGGAGCAGTCGAGCCGGATGTTGATCGCGCACGAGGGCGTCGCTCGTGAGAGCCCGATCAACAGGGCATCGCCGGGCACCGGGACGGCTGAGAAACAGTCGAAGCCGCTCCGACTCGACAAGGCGCTCGTCATGTCCTGCGGATCGGCGCCGGCGGGTGCACGCCCCACATGCGACAAGGAGGAGGTCAGGATCTCGAGGTCCTTGGTCGTTGTGAAGACGATCGGCTCATGGATGTCGGTGCGGGGGGTCGCGACCTCTGTCTCGGCGCGCACGAGGACGTCCTGCGGCTGCGCAGCGGAGAGCCAGAACGTCACGTCACCCGTGGCCGCCGCGGGCGGGCGCAGCTCGACCCCGATCAGCTCGAGAAACCGCACGTAGTTGAGGTCGGGAACCCGGTTGAGGCGGTAGATGAGCTGGTCGACCATCTGCGCGAACGCCTCGATCAGGGTGACACCGGGGTCGGAGACGTTGTGGTCGGTCCAGGTAGGGCACCGTCTCTGCACGAGTCGCTTGGCCTCGTCCACGAGCCCCTGAAACGTCCGGTCGTCCAGGTTAGGCGCGGGCAACATGGAGCTCACCACCCTCGAGCTCGCCGCCCAGCACGGGTGCTGGCAGCTCCTCTTCGGGAATCACATAGAAGGGGAAGACCAGGTTGCGTGGGTCGTTGGTGCCGAGGATCTCGTACGCCACGTCCACGAAGAGCACACCGGCCTGGATGCGGTCGAAAGCAATGGTCACGTCACGCACGTCAATGCGCGGCTCCCATCGCTCCAACGCCTCCCGGACGTCATACGCGATCTGACCGGCAGTCGCGGCGTTGGCCGGGCCGAACACGTGGTCGTGGATACGGCAGCCGAACTCCGGACGCATGGGCCGCTCGCCTCGGGCGGTGCCCAGGATCAACCGGATCGACTCTTCGATCTCCCGGGTACCGGTCACCAACGCAACACCACCGGTGGCGTCGGTCTTGAGTGGAAACGCCCACCCGGCGCCGATGAAGTCAGGTTCCATGCGGAATCGCCCTCCTAGTTGATTTTGACCAGCGCTGCGGAGATGGACGCCATCGAGCCGCCCTTGACCTCTGTCTGGCTGCTGCCCTCCAAGGTCGCCATCACTCCCTTGAGCTGGAGCTGCCCGCCGGCCTGCACGTTGACGGCGCCGCCGCCTCCATCGACGGTGACGCCGTTGGTCGCCTTGATGGAGATCTGGCCGCCCTTCAGCTCGAGGTTGCCGCCGGCCGAGTCGATCGTGATGCCCTGGCTGCCTTCGATCAGCACCGTGCCGTCCGCGTGCACCGTCACCTTGGTCTTCGTCGCGTCCAGCAGCAGGCTGACCTTGCCGTCCTCACTGGCCAAATTCACACCCTCGCACTGACCGTCCTGGTCGAGCAGATCGATCCGATGTCCGCGACGCGACACGAACGACCGACAGTTGATGGCCCCGGAGCCAGAGTCCACGATCGTGGGTCCTTGGCTGTTGGGCTTGTCGACGCCGTTGTACAGCCCGCCGAGCACGTACGGCCGCCGAATGTCGCTCTGCTCGAAGCAGACCAGGACCTCGTCACCGACCTCCGGCAGGATCTGCGCGCCGCGGTCCTTGCCAGCACCAGCCTGGACCGTTCGGGCCCAGGCGCTGACGTAGTCGTCCGAGAGCCAAGGGAACTTGAGGGTCACGCGGCCGGCATGCTCTGGGTCATTGACGTCGCTCACCTGTCCGATGACGACGCCTTGCGGAGCAGACGGCAGGCTACGCATCCCGCCGGTGAGACCCAACATGCTGCGATCGTGGGCGCCCGTGACCGAGAACGCCGTCGTGTAACCGGTGATCGGGTCGAAGCGGTGTCGGGAACGCGTCACCGTGTACTTGCCGTCGAAGGGTGATCCGACGTTGTCGACCGTGACTGCCGCGTCGGCCCGGATCTCGGGGTTCCCGAGCCCTACACCGTCGAACTCCGCGAAGGCGCCGGCAATCTCCTCCGCGAGCGCCTTCGCCGCGGTGTCGACCTCGGCCTGCGTCCGATGCGGTACGTCAGTGGACACATAGACCGGGTTGCCGAACGCCTGGGCGAACGTCTCGGGTGACACGTCCGGCAGCTGGACGGTGGACGTCTTCGCGGGCGCCGTCGAGGTGAGTGCCTGCTTGGTGGTGAGATCCCAACCCCTGACCTCGACCTCCTTGACCTGTTCCGCCGAGGTGACGACGGCCCGGAAGCGCAACAGGTTGGTACCCAGGTTGAGAACCAGAGGATTCGTCGGTTGCGCGCCTTGGGCTTGGGGCGCATTGCTCGCCGACTTGGGTGGCGTGAAGTTGAACTTGCCCTCGCGCACGGAGATCTCGTAGCCCACATCCCTGGCCAAGGAGTCGAGCAGGTCCCAGTCGTTGGTGCCGGCCTGGGAGATGTGTTCGAAGACCGTCGTCGCGGGAGCAATGTCGCCCACTTCCAGGCCCGCGCGCTGAGCCACCTTTCGTGCGATGTCGGACGCGGTCATCTGCAGATAGCTCTCAGTTCGACGGCCGCGGAACAGCCGGTGGGCCGGGTCGTAGCCGCGAATCACCGTGAACGTGCCGCCGGTGTCAAACTCGGCCTCGAGCGCCGTGATCTCACCGGACATCAGGAGGGCGGGCGTCTGACCGGTGGCCGTCATGACGGAGATGCGGACCTTCGACCCTACTGCTGCCTTTGCCTTGGCCAACACGATTCGATCGGGATCGCGGAACCTGAGCTCGAACATGTCTGGAAGCCGTTGGCTGTCGTCGACGTACGCCGCTATCAACAGCGCAGCGATGTCGGATGGCAGGGCGGCCGTGTCGATCTCGACGATGCAGGTGTTGCTGGCAGATCCCCCGGTCACGTCAGCTCCTCCGGACTCGGTAGCAGGAGAAGCGAGCCGGGCCGGCAACGCAGCGGGTCGTCGATCCGGTTGTACACCGCCAAGGAGCGCCACATGGCAGGGTCGCCGTACTCGGCGTGGGCCACGGAGGCGAGCGTGTCACCGCCACGGAGGCGACGGGAACGACGTACCGAGTCACTTCCAGATGTGGGGTTCTGTCGCCACGGCTCAGTGGGCATCTCCTGCATGGACACACTGCAGGTGGCGCGAATCGGCAGGCCCTGAGCGTTGAACAACGTGTACTTGGCATTGACCGAGGTGACGTAGCCGGGAAAGCTCATCACCGAACCCCAATGCAGGATCACGATCGGAGGCATCGGCTTCTTGCTCTTGGCTGTCTCGTCGGTAGGCACACAACAGCTGAAGAGACTCTCTACGGCCTTCAAGACGCTGTCGTTCTGGGTATCCGTCGCATCGAAGAACATCTCGAGGGTGAGCTTGCACGCGTCTGCGCTGATGAACTCGGGCGGCCCAGCCTTCTGCGACTGTTTGGCCGGCTTGCTCTCCCATTTCGCCGACTTCTGGATCGACACCTCCTTCGGGTTGAACTGGAAGGGGATGCTCGTGCGAAAGCTCCCGGGGCTACCGCCAGCGCCGCTGGTCGCTGGGTCGTAGAGCCGAAGCTCGGCAAGCTGCATCTGATCCCGAGTCCTACTCAGGGACGTGCCGGTCTGAAGAGCGATAGGCGAGCCCATGACTTCCCCTAGTTCTGCGTCGCCTTGGATGCGCTGAAGCCGTGATGCGCGATCTCAAGGGTTTCGGTGGCTACCTTGGGAGAGTCGAGGTTGAGACTAGGTCCGGTCCATCGCACCGGGATCACCTCGCGCAAAGCCCAGACTGCGACCGGTTGTCCCTCGGTGGACATGGCGGTGATGCTGGCGGTGCTGCGCTTCACCCCGGTGGTCATGCTTGACAACCACTGCATCACTTTGCTGGTGTCGTCGCAGATCGGCCGGGACAGCTTCACGTTCGAGTACTTGATCCGGGTCGGAAGCTGCCAGACGAAGCCATTGTTCCCACCCTCCTCGCGTTGTTCGATAACGACCTCAACACCAAGACCATCACAGCTGTTGAAGTAGCCCAGGCCGTCGCCGTCGATGGTCACCGCGAAACAGACGGTGACCGCTGGGGCGGGATACATCGGGTTCTGGGCCATTGCTGTCTCCTAGCGTCGCCGGTCCGTCATGAGGCCCGCTCGTTCGCGGTCCAGCCACAGCTCGGCGCGCAGCCTGGCGGACAACGGCTCGTAGAGTCGCTTGGCCAGTTCCTCGAGGTCTGTCGTGCTGGCAGCCGACGAGGGCTGGGGCGCTGAAGCCGGCGCCGGCGGAGCCGCGGTTGTTGCGCCGACGCTGGGCGCGGTGACGCTGCTGTCGGGGGCAGGCTCGGGCGCCATCGCCGGGAGAGCCGCCCCAGAGCTGTCATCCCGCTGCACGGTCGATGTCTCGTGGTCTCTGTCGGGGGGAGTGTGAAACTCGATGTGCTGCTCGTCTGC
>JBBQKY010000073.1:0-11870 GCA_038327385.1 Propionibacteriales bacterium | reverse complement strand
TCATGGCCGGGGACCCGTCCTGGCGGGACTGGAAGCGGGTGTAGAGCGCAGCCGTGATGGCGTGCATCGGAACGGCGTTGTCGATGGCGGCCTCGATCGTCCAGCGTCCCTCGCCCGAGTCCTCGGCCCACCCTTCGATGTGGCCGAGCTCCTCGTCGTCGTCGAGCGCCGCGACGAGGAGATCGAGGAGCCAGGACCTGATAACGGTGCCCCCCCGCCACGAGCGGAAGACCTCGGTCACGTTGTCCACCAGGTCGACCGTCTGCAGAAGCTCCCAGCCCTCGGCATAGGACTGCATGAGGCCGTACTCCATACCGTTGTGGACCATCTTCGAGAAGTGCCCAGCGCCGACCTTGCCCGCGTGGACGAAGCCGAACTCGCTCTCGGGCTTCAACGCGTCGAAGGCCGGCTGGACCTTTTTGACGTCCTCCGGGTCGCCACCACACATCAGCGCGTAGCCGTTCTCGAGACCCCAGACGCCTCCCGAGACACCGCAGTCGACGAAGCCGATGCCCTTGCCGGCAAGCGTCTCCGCGTTCTGCTGGTCATCGGTCCAGCGCGAGTTTCCGCCATCTACGACGAGATCGCCTTCTCCCAGCAGGTCCGCGAGCTCGGTGATCGTCGACAGCGTCGCAGCACCCGCGGGCACCATTACCCAGACGACCTTGGGTTCGGGGAGCTGTTCCACCATGTCGGCGAGGCTGGCAGCGTCGCTCAGCTCCGCATTGTGGTCATACCCGACGACGGTGTGCCCGGCGGCGCGCAGCCGGGTGCGCATGTTCCCGCCCATCTTCCCTAGTCCAACGAGTCCGAGGTGCATCGCGGTCCTTTCTCGTGCCGGCAGATCTGGTGGCTCAGCCCTGCATCCGCAGCGGCATGAGGAGGTAACGGAAGTCGAGGTCCGGATCACCATCGGGGTCCGACAGCGAAGCGAAGGCGGCCGGGCGGCCGGGCTCGGTCATCGCCACATGGACGTGGCTGCCGAGGATCGCCCCCAGCCCATCCAGCAGGTACGACGGGTTGAAGCCGATGGTCATCCCGTCCCCGGTCAGCGCGGCGTCGAGGGACTCAGAGGCTTGCGCCTCCTCGCCGTTACCAGCCTCGAGCGTCACCATGGCGTCGCTGAACGTCAACCTGATGGGCGTGTTGCGCCCCGCCACGAGAGACACCCGCTTGACCGCTTCGATCAACGCTCCTACGTCGAGACGGGCGCTGACGTCGGTCGCGTTCGGAAACAGCTGGCGCACGTTCGGGAACGCACCCTCGATCAGTCGGGTCGTCGTCAGCCGGCGCCCGCTGGCGCTATCCGCCGAGAACCCGATGAGCCCATCACTGCCACCGTCAGACCCCAACGCGATCTGGACCCGGGACCCCGGTGCCAGCGACTTCGCCGTGTCGGACAAGACACGAGCCGGCACGAGAGCGCTCGCTTCCATGTCGGGTTGGTCGGGCTCCCACGTCAGCTCGCGCAGGCTGAGCCGGAAGCGGTCGGTCGCAAGCAACGACAGCCGCTCACCCTCGATCTCCATCTTGACGCCGGTGAGGACGGGGAGCATGTCGTCACGGCCCGCGGCAGTGACCGCCTGGGTGACGGCGGTGGCGAAGACGTCGGAGTCGATCGACCCGACAGTGGAGGGCATCTCCGGAAGCGCGGGGTAGTCCTCGACAGGCATGGTCTGGAGGCTGAACCTGGAGCTGCCGCACGTGAGGCTCACCTTGCTGCCATCGACGGCTACCTCGACAGGTTGGTGCGGGAGCGCCCTGGCGATGTCGGCCAGCAACCGGCCCGACACCAGTACGTTGCCCTCGTCGGCCACCTGGGCGTGCGCGGTGACCTGGGCCGACGTCTCATAGTCGAAGCCGCTCATCGCTAGACCGTCGGCTGCGGTGCTGAGCATGATGCCCGACAGCTGCGGGACCGTTCCCGGGCGGGCGGGGATGCTGCGTGCCGTCCAAGCGACCGCGTCGGCGAACACGTCTCGTTCGACCCGAAACTTCACGCTGTCATCCCTCCTGCGGCTGCGGCCATAACTGCGGATCGCACATTGGTGCGCATCCTGCCACGCGCCACTGCCAGGGGACAGCGCTGGTGCCGCGATCGTTTCGTTGTCCCCAACATGGGCCGGAGGTAGCGGTTGAGACCATGTCAGTCATCTCATCGTCTCATCGTCGTCATAGCAGCTGTGGACGAAGTGGAAAACCGACATCCGCGCAGGTCAGCCTGTAGAACATGGCCGCAGCGGGCTGTGCAGAACGCCGCTTGCACGGCCCAAGGGCGTGGAGGAGAGCCGGTCGACACCGTCATCCCCGGAACCTGTGCACAGGTAGCCCACCGCAGGGCGGCCGTTTTCCACAAGACTTTCCACAGGATGTGTGCGCACCGCCTCACGCCTGACGCGCCTGCTGCTTGATCCGGTTCGTCAGCTCTCGAACCTGGTTGTAGACGCTCCGGCGCTCCGCCATCAGCTTCCTGATCTTGCGGTCGGCGTGCATAACGGTCGTATGGTCTCGACCCCCGAACTGCTGGCCGATCTTCGGCAGGGACAGGTCGGTGAGCTCACGGCAGAGGTACATCGCGATCTGGCGCGCCGTGACAAGGACCCGGCTGCGGCTGGCTCCGCACAGGTCGTCGATCGACAGGCCGAAGTAGGCGGCGGTCTGCGCGATGATGACTGCCGCGGTTATCTGCGGCTCGCCACCTTCGGGAATCAGATCCTTCAGGACGATCTCGGCGAGCGTCAGGTCGACCGGTTGGCGATTCAGGCTGGCGAATGCGGTCACCCGGATCAAGGCACCTTCGAGCTCACGAATGTTCGTCTGGATCTTGCTCGCGATGAACTCGAGGACGTCCGGAGGAGCAGTCAGACGCTCCGTGGCGGCCTTCTTACGCAAGATGGCAATCCGCGTCTCGAGGTCGGGTGGCTGGACGTCGGTGATCAGCCCCCACTCGAACCGGTTACGCAACCGGTCCTCCAATGCTTCCAAGCGCTTGGGTGGCCGGTCGGAGGTGATCACGATCTGCTTGTTCGCGTTGTGCAGGGTGTTGAACGTGTGGAAGAACTCCTCCTGCGTCTGGATCTTGCCCTCGAGGAACTGGATGTCATCGATGAGCAGCACATCGACATCGCGATATCGGTGTTGGAAACCGGCTGCCCGGTCATCGCGGATCGCATTGATGAAGTCGTTCGTGAACTCCTCGCTGCTGACGTAGCGCACCCGCGCGCCGTTGAACAGGCTTCGCACGTAGTGGCCGATAGCGTGGAGGAGGTGCGTCTTGCCCAGGCCCGACTCGCCGTAGATCAGCAGCGGGTTGTATGCCTTGCCGGGGGCCTCGGCCACCGCGACTGCGGCGGCGTGGGCAAAGCGGTTGGACGAGCCGATGACGAATGTCTCGAAGACGTACTTGGGGTTCAGCCGCGCCTGGCGCACGCTCAGAGCGTTGTCCGTCCCGTAGCCCCCGAAGGACTCCGATAGGACGGGAGATCCCGGCTCGAGCTGAGACGAAGCCCCGAAGGACCCACTGATGTCGGGAAGGATGCCATCTTGGCGTACGTCGTCGGCGAGCGCAGCATCGATCGTGACGGCGAGCCGTACCTCCTGGCGCAGCGCCTGGGTAAGGGCGGCCTCCAGGGTGGAACGCAGGCGTGTTTCGAGCTGGTTGCGGGTGAAGTCGTCGGGCACCGCGACGATTGCCGTGCTCTCGTGCAACGTGACAGGTCTTGCAGTGGACAGCCAGGCGCGTTGGCTCGGTGGGAGGTCTGCGACGAGCGCCGTCCATGCCTGGTTCAGACCGCCAACCTCGGTCATTGCACCGCCCTCGCCCTCTCTGCTCCGCACCCCTGCCGAGTAGGGCGTCCACATACTTATCAACAGGGTGTGTAAAACCTGCGTGGACAGATCTGGCCGAGATGCGCCGCGCGGCGGCGGAAGTCCGTCGTTCTGCCGGACGCTAACAAGTTCTAGGCCGGTATATCAAGCCGTCGTCCACAGGTTGGAGCCGGAAACTGCCGAGCGGCGCACTCCGGACGGCGTGTCGCGGCCGAGAAGTAGCCCAACTCCATGACACTGAAGGGTTGGGATGAGGGGCCGTCGGCGGCCCCGGACGTTTGACCCTCCTCTCGCGCACCGCGTACCGTGGTGGAGTCGGTCCAGCGTCGGGAGCCGCACCTACCCGTCACCCTTACCGGCGGCGCAGCGGTGACCGGCTATCGACGGTTCCGGCCACTGACCCGAAGCAGATAAGACATGGGAGCCCTGAGTCGTGACCAAGCGTACGTTCCAGCCGAACAACCGGCGCAGACACAAGACCCATGGTTTCCGTCTGCGCATGCGAACCCGGGCCGGACGCGCCATTGTGGGCAACCGCCGGCGCAAGGGCCGCGCCCGTCTCGCCGCCTGACGCTGCCGTGCTGCCGCGACCCCATCGGTTGCGCCGTTCCGTGGAGTTCGACAACGCGGTACGACGGGGTTTCCGCGCGGCTTCTCGGTCAGTTGTCCTGCACCAGATCTTCTCCGACCAGGACGAGCCCGTTCGGGTGGGGTTCATCGTCAGCCGAGCGGTAGGAAATGCCGTGACTCGCAACCTCGTCAGACGGCGGCTGAGCAACTTGATGGCGCTGCGGCTGCCAGCGCTCGACCAGCGCAGCTCTGTCGTCGTGGTCAGGGCCAACCCCGTCGCGGCATCCCTGTCCTTTCGTGAGCTCGGACTTGACCTCGACGTGGGTCTTCGGGCCCTGTCCAGCCGTCGGTCGAGCCGGTGAAATATCCCCTCATCTGGTTCCTGAAGGCCTATCGTGTGGTCGTCAGCCCGCTGTACGGACAGGTCTGCCGTTATCACCCGTCGTGTTCGGCGTACGCTCTGGATGCAGTGACGCGATTCGGCGCCGCGCGCGGAAGCTGGTTGGCTGCGCGGCGCGTGACGCGCTGTCACCCCTGGGCGGCCGGTGGGTATGACCCCGTGCCGATGGTGTTTTCGTGGTGGACCGCGTGGTCCGCTGATGTCAGCGAGGAGCTGGAGTGATCGACTTCTTCTTGACGATCGGTCACGCGATCATGACGCCGCTGTACTACGCCACCTCTGGCGTGCTGATCGTTTTTCACGGGCTGTTCCGGGGCGTGCTGTCGCTGCCGGAGGGTGCGTCCTGGGCGCTGTCCATCGTTGGGCTGACGCTGGTGATCCGGATCTGCCTGATTCCACTGTTCGTGAAGCAGATCAAGAACAGCCGCAACATGCAGCTGCTGCAGCCGAAGGTCAAGGAGCTACAGAAGAAGTACGGGCATGACCGGGAGCGGCTGACCCAGGAGACCATGAAGCTCTACAAGGACACCGGGACGAATCCGCTCGCGTCCTGCTTCCCGTTACTGCTTCAGATGCCGATCTTCCTCGCCCTCTTCCGGACCCTCAACAACGCGGCGCACGACAAACCAGTGGGGTTCCTCCGCGAGGACCAGGTCGCGACGCTGCGGGACAGCGTGCTGTTCGGGGTCGCCAAGATCTCCGAGTCGTTCACCTCGTCGGCGACCTTGGCGCCGAAGATCCTTACCGGCCTGCTTGTCCTGTTGATGACCGCGACCACGTTCACCACCCAGCGGCAGTTGATGCGCAAGAACATGCCGGAGTCGGCCCTCACCGGACAGTTTGCGCAGCAGCAGAAGCTGCTGCTGTACGTGCTGCCCATCGTGTTCGCCATCGGCGGCATCGCGTTCCCTATCGGTGTGCTGCTCTACTGGACGACGTCCAACCTGTGGACGATGGGGCAGCAGTTCTACGTAATCCGTAACAACCCGACGCCTGGAACCCCGGCCTTCGATGCCAAGCAGCGGCGCGACAAGGAGAAGGCGGCGCCGCCACCGAGCGCCGGCTCCAGGGCAGCCGACCTACCGCCCACCCCGGTGACCAAGGCATCGGAACGCCAGCAGCCGAAGAAGAAGACCCGCCAGCAGCGCAAGAAGCCACCAAGCAAGGGCCAGCAGTCCAGCTCACCGAAGGCGCCCGCACCCAAGACGCCGCCGCAAAGCCGACCGGGGGTGCGCCCACCGGCTCGGCGAGACGAGAACCCTCCCGAGCGGCCGGCCGCGACCTAGCCCCGTCGTTGCGTTCACTGTTCCCATTCGTTCCCCCATCCGGAGTAGCCCATGACAGACACGCCCGACCCCACTGAGCCAGCCGACGCCAGCGTCAGGGAGGACAGCATCGAAGCGCCGGCGGCCGTCCTCGACGGGGTCAAGAGGCTCGAGGCGGAGGGGGACATCGCGGCGGACTACCTCGAGGAGCTCCTCGACATCGCCGACCTCGACGGAGACCTGGACATGGACGTCGAGGGCGACCGTGCGGCGGTGTCCGTCGTCGGCAAGAACCTCGGTGTCCTGGTGGGCGACGACGGCGGCGTTCTGGACGCTCTTCAGGAGCTGACCCGGTTGGCGGTCTACCGAGAGACCGGAGAGCGTTCGCGACTGATGCTGGACATCGGCGGCTACCGGGCGAAGGTCCGCGAACGGGTTGCGGAGCTCGCTCGGGAGGCCATCGACGACGTTCAGGAGTCGGGTGAGCCCGCGAAACTCGTGCCCATGACACCGTTCGAGCGCAAAGTCGTCCACGACGCTGTCGCCATCGCCGGTCTCCGGAGCGAGTCGCAGGGTGTCGAGCCCACCCGCTGCGTGGTCGTTCTCCCCGCCTGACCGGTCGGCTCAGCGTGGTTTCACGTGAAACGGACGAGCCACCGCCGGCAGTGCTGACCAGTTTGTTCGCGGATCAGGCACCGCAGGCTGTCGCCTATGCCGAGTTGTTGCGGGGTCCGGGCATCGAGCGGGGTCTGCTCGGTCCGCGGGAAGGCCCACGACTGTGGCAACGACACATACTCAACTGCGCGGCCATCGCGCCCATCTTCGGGTCCGCCATACGGGTCGGCGATATCGGCTCCGGTGCAGGGCTGCCGGGCATCGTCCTGGCGCTGTGCCGGCCCGACCTGTCCATCACGCTGGTTGAGCCATTGCTCCGGAGGGCGACCTTCCTCCGGGAGAGCGCTGCTGTGCTGGGCTTGTCCAACGTAAGCGTCCGGCGTTGTCGCGCCGAGGAGATGGCGGGCGAGGCCTCCTTCGAGGCAGTGACGGCTCGGGCCGTTGCGCCGTTGGACACGTTGGTGAGGTGGTGTCTGCCATTGCTGCGCGGAGGCGGCGAGCTCGTCGCGCTGCGGGGGTCGATGGCCGCCGAAGAGGTACGTCGTACGTGGCCCGTCCTGCACCGCCTGGGTGTCGAGAAGGTGGCAGTGGAAACCTACGGAGCCGGTTTCGTTGAGCCTCCGACCACCGTGGTTCGGATAAGGTCAGGCCGATGAGATGCGCAGGGGTGAGGTGAGCTCGTCGTACTCCGTGGTCCCAGGACTCGGGTGGCCGTCGTGGAGCGCGACATCGCCAGCCTTCGTCGGATGGATCACCCCTGTTTCACGTGAAACAGGGCAGCCGCCGACCGACAGCCGGACCGTAGCCGCGAGCGCAACCGCGACCGCGTCGCCGGAGCGGGCGGCAGGGGGGCTGGCCGAAGCCGCCGGCCGCGCCAGTCCAGCGCCGATAGCGAAACCCGAGCACACCCGCGTCATGGTCGTGGCCAACCAGAAGGGGGGCGTAGGGAAGACGACGACCGCGGTGAACGTCGCTGCCGCCCTGGCGTCCTGCGGCCTGCGGGTGTTGCTCCTCGATATGGACCCGCAGGGCAACGCGTCGACCGCGCTGTCCATCGAGCACTCCGAGGGCGTCGCGAATGTGTACGGCGTGCTGATCGGCACGGCGACCCTGCGCGATGTCGTGGTCATCTGTGAGCAGGTCCCGGGCCTCTGGGCGGCACCCGCCACCATCGACCTGGCCGGAGCCGAGATCGAGTTGGTGCCGTTGGTGTCCCGTGAGACCAGGCTGCGCGCTGCGCTCGCCCGTTACCTCGAGGAGGAGGAAGCTGCCGGGCGGCGCATCGATTACGTGTTCATCGACTGTCCCCCATCCTTGGGCCTCCTCACTGTCAACGCTCTGACCGCCGGCGATGAGCTGCTGATCCCGATCCAGTGCGAGTTCTATGCGCTCGAAGGCCTAACGCAGCTGATGCGCACGATCGAACAGGTCCGCCTGCTTCTCAATCCCAGACTACGGGTAGGCGCTGTCGTGCTCACGATGTTCGACGCTCGTACCCGCCTCGCCGCCGAGGTCGCCGCCGAGGTACGCCGCCACTTCGGGAGCCAAGTGCTGCGTACCGCCGTCCCTCGCTCGGTGCGTATCGCGGAGGCTCCCAGCTTCGGCGAGACCGTGCTGACCTACGACCCGGGCTCGGCCGGCGCCCTTGCCTACCGCGAGGTAGCCGCCGAGCTCACCAACGTGCACGGAGAGGACGGCGCGTGAGTACTCCACATCGAGGCCTGGGTCGAGGCATCGGCGCGCTCATCCCAGGCAGACCCGACGGGCCCGGACGCGCCGTACCTGCTCACGGTCAGGCGTTCGATGATGCGACATCCACCGCTCCCGCGCCCGTACCAGGCGCGGTTTTTGCCGAACTACCAATCAGCGCCATCCAGCCGAACTCGCGGCAGCCACGGTCTGTTTTCGACGACGACGCCATGGCGGAGCTGGTCGCCTCCATCAAGGCTGTGGGTCTCCTGCAGCCGGTGGTCGTGCGACCGAGCGCGAACGCGAACGGTAGTTACGAGCTGATCATGGGCGAGCGGCGCTGGCGGGCAGCACAGGCGGCTGGCCTCGAGACGATCGCGGCGATCGTCAAGGAGACGTCGGATGACGCGATGCTGCGCAACGCGCTGCTGGAGAACCTGCACCGCGCCCAGCTGAACCCTCTCGAGGAGGCCGCTGCCTATCAGCAGCTGTTGGACGACTTCGGCTGCACCCATGACGAGCTGGCCGCTCGGGTCGGCAGATCGAGGCCGCACATCACGAACACCCTACGGCTCTTGCGGCTGTCTCCGCCCGTGCAGCTCCGGGTAGCGGCTGGGGTCCTCTCGGCCGGCCACGCCCGGGCACTGCTCGCTGTCGAGGCAGCCGAGGAGCAGGAGCGACTGGCGCATCGTGCTGTTGCGGAAGGCATCTCCGTACGCGGGCTGGAAGAGCTAGTCACTCTTGGCAGACCCGCTCCGCCCCGACGCTCGCCTCGACCACCTGCAGTTGACGCGGAGCTGGTGGACGTCGTGGGGCGTATGTCGGAGCGACTGGAGACTCGCTGTCAGGTGGTCAGGGGCAGCCGCAAGGGGCGCGTGGTCATCGAGTTCGCCGACCTGGCCGATCTGACCAGGATCCTACGACTTCTCGGCATGGATGGCGACTAGGCTATTGCAAGGATTCTTTCTAAAGAGTACTTTCGATGCATGGCCCTTACCCAACGCCGGATCACCTCTGCCGCCGAGATGCAAGCCCTCGCTCATCCCGTCCGGCTTCGCCTGCTCGAGCTTCTCGCCGCCGAGGGATCGTTCACGGCGAGCGAGGCGGCGCGGCGCCTGGGGGAGACTCCGGCGAACGTGTCCTGGCATCTTCGTCGGCTCGCCGCTCACGGTTTCGTTCGGCAAAGTGACGGTCCCGGCCGAACCCGGCCGTGGAGGTACGTGGCGCAGTCGTTGACGTTCGGCGACGACGCGGAGGACCCAACACTGGCGACCGCCCTCAGCGATGTGTTCTACGACCGCGAGTTCCAGGTGATGCAGGCAAGCATGCGCAACCAGCCGAACGAGGAACAGCGATGGCGGGACGCGACCTCGGTTGTCCAGAACCGGCTGTGGCTCACCGACGCCGAGGCACAAGCGCTCGGCGCCAGGATCGAGTCCCTGTTCCTCGATGAGGGCCTCCTCGAGCGCAACCAGGATCCCGGACGGCGCCCGCCTGGCTCGCGTCTGATGGCGATGATGGGCTGGGTGGTGCCGCTCAGCTGTGCCCCCGGGGACGCGACCCGGCCGGCAGGACGATGAAGGCCGCCTTCCGGCAGCGGGGCTTCCCCCTGGTGTTCGCCGGGCTGCTGACCAGCATGCTCGGTGACTCCCTGATGCTGATCGTGCTGGCGATCTGGGTGAAGTCCCTGACCGGCTCGAACGGCGCCGCGGGCCTGACGTTCTTCTTCATGGCGCTGCCCTCGCTCGCAGCGCCAATCGCCGGCATGTTCGTCGACCGCGCCAAACGCCGTACCGTGCTCGTCTGGGGCAACCTCGCGAGCGCAGCGGCGTTGAGCCCGCTGTTGCTCGTTCACGACGCCGGCGACGTCTGGCTGATCTATTCGGTGGCCGTGCTGTACGGCATCTCCTGGGTCGTGCTTCCCGCCGCGCTGAACGGCCTGCTCAAGGAGCTTCTTCCTGACGCGCTGCTGGTCGACGCCAATGCCTCCCTGGCGACGACGAAAGAGGCGCTGCGCCTGTTCGGGCCACTCCTCGGAGCCGGTCTCTATGCCTGGGCAGGCGGCGCCGTAGTCGCGGCCCTGGACGCGGTCTCGTTCGTCGCTGCCGCTGCCGCCATCGCTGCTCTCAAGCTCCGCGAGGTTAAGCCGGTGCGCGAGGACGGCCATTGGCGCGCCGAGCTCAGCGCCGGTGTCCGGCACATCTGGCACGACACGACTCTTCGGCACACGCTGACCGCCGTCGCGGTGGCTTTGCTGGTCGTCGGTTTCCTCGAGTCCGCCATCTTCGCCGCTGTACAGTCCTTCGGCAGACCGGCGAGCTTCGTCGGCGTCGTCGTCTCGGTGCAGGGAGTCGGCGCTATCGCCGGCGGCGTCATGTCGGCGAGGGTCGTCCGGCGGCTCGACGAGGCCCTGGCCGTCTGTTTCTCGCTGGTCCTGATTGCCGCCGGACTGGCGATCGGCGCGGCGTCGCCGTGGCTGTGGGGCTTCCTGGCCGGCACGGTCGTCCTCGGTACGGCCCTGCCGATCCTGATCGTGGCACTCAACACGCTGCTTCAACGCCGGTCGCCGCAGCGGCTGATGGGTCGGGTGTCCGCGGCAGCCGATGTACTTCTCGGCACCCCGCAGGCCGGATCCATTGCGCTCGGCGCCCTCCTCGTCACACTGCTGAGCTACCGCTCGATATTCTGGGTCAGCGCCGGAGTCGTCGCAGCTTCGGCGGGTTATCTCCGGTGGGCGATCCGCCGAGGCGATGCGGGCGGGGCCATCGAGGTGGCCACCGAGGAAGACGCGAGCGCGTCGCTGTCGTCGGCGCGGCCGGAGCTCCTACCCCTGCCGGTCCGGGTCGACCAGGAAGACTCGTAGGGCGCGACGGGGGTACACCCGACGGTGCCAGGTTCCCCAGGCAAGGCTAATGCCTGGACGATCAACAGACTGATCGGCGGCAGCATTGCTGCCTTGCTAGTAACGACAATGGTGCCGCTGGACGCAGGTGCGGCGCCGGCCCAGAACGTGGGCGTCGCGGCGGGTGCCATGCCAGGCCTACAAGCGGGATCGCTGACTCTGCCCGTGTCTGACACTGCCACGGGCGTCAAGCCGGCGTACTGCAACCCGGACCCGCCGGACTACGCAGGCTGCACGTATGCACAGATGGTTCCAGCGACCGTCTCGAGGTTCAACGCCGAGCTCACCGGCAGCGCAGCGATCGGCTACGACTACTACCGAATGGGCCAGCACCATCGGCACCACGTCGTCAACACCATCAGCGCCGCCCTGAACGCGCACCTGACGAGCGTCTACCACTCTTCGGTGGTGCGCTACCACACCAACACCGGGCGCTACCCAATGTTCCAGCACTGGGCGGTCGGGTCTGTAACAGGAACGGTGTTTCCGGCGGTTTTCATCAGTAGGTTTCTGCTGCTGGCCAGCGGTCGGCGAAGGTGATGGCGAACGCGTTGAGGGCTGGCTTCCATCTCATTGTCCATCGTGTCCGGCCTTGGCCGGT
>JBBQKY010000072.1:0-12023 GCA_038327385.1 Propionibacteriales bacterium | reverse complement strand
CTCGACTTCGTGCGCGGGTGGTGGCCGGTTCTCGATGCGGTCGACGTGCTGAGCTGGCTTGCGGACAAGGACAGGTTGAGGGCCGACGCGGCCCGACTGCTCACGCTCAGCGAGGTCGACGACCTGGCCGAGTCCCTGGGTGGTGAGCTCACGGTCGAGGACGTGCCGCTCGTCGACGAGCTGCGCTACCTGCTCGGTGACGCGCCCGAGCTCCCGGACGACGAGGACGACCCGCTGGACGATCTCGACGACGAGACGGTCCCCGAGGTCTCCACCAACGACGAGCGGGTGGCGGGGAGTCCGCAGGCAGCCGGCGTGGGGCGACCCACGGGCTCGCTGGAGGACGACGGCTATGCCCACGTGCTCGTGGACGAGGCACAGGACCTGTCGCCGATGCAGTGGCGGATGCTCGGCAGGCGGGGGATGCACGCGAGCTGGACCATCGTCGGAGACGAGGCGCAGAGCTCCTGGCCGCACCCCGCGGAGGCGGCCGCCGCCCGCGCGTCCGCCCTGCGCGGCAAGGACCACAACGCGTTCCGGCTGTCGACCAACTACCGCAACTCGCGGGAGATCTTCGACTTCGCCGGAAGCTACGCGAGGGCGATGATTCCTGACGCCGATCTTCCGGTGGCCGTGCGGACGACCGGTGTCGAGCCGGTGATCACCGACGTCGGCCGCGGCGGGCTGGCGGTTGCGGTCTCCGACGCCGCGGAGACACTGGCGGACGAGCTCGCCGGAACGGTGGCGGTCGTCGTCCCCGCCGGGTGGCAGGACGAGGTTGCCGGCTGGCTGCGCCCTCGCGACGAGGAGCGAGTGCCGGTGCTCGCCGCCCTCGACACCAAAGGCCTGGAGTTCGACGGGCTCGTCGTCGTCGAGCCGGACCGCATCGTCTCCGAGTCGCCATCCGGTGTCCGCACCCTGTACGTCGTGCTTACCCGCGCCACCCAGCGCCTGCAGGTGGTGGGCACCGACGACCGCTGGAGGGCAGCGCTGTGACGGCGGCACCCAGGCTGTTGCAGCAGGTCATGGCCCGGCCCGCCTGGGCCCTGGTGCGACTGGCCGGCGATGAGGACGTCACGCTTCTCGGCGGTGTGCGTCTCGAGCACGGCACGCTGCGCGACGTACCGCTCGAAACCGCTGTTCCAGCTGACGGCCCTTGTCTGGACCGGCTGGTCTGCGTGCCGTTCGCGCAGATCCGCGAGCGCGGGTTTCAGGCACACCCCGACCACACCCCGTTGTTGAGCATCGACATCGAGGTCGAGGCGCGGCTGCCTGTCGCACAGCTGCTCGCCGAGGTGGTCCCCGACGAGGCTCTGCAGACAGTCGGACGAGCCGGTTTCGCGGTAAGCGACAGCGACTACGCCGACCTGGTCTCAACGGTCATTCGCGATGAGATCGGCAGCGGCGAAGGAGCCAACCTGGTGCTGGCCCGGGACTACCTCGCCACGCTCGAGTCCTGGGACGCCGACAAGGCACTCGGCGTCTTCACCCGCCTCCTGCAGGAGGAGCGCGGTGCCTACTGGACGTTTCTCGTCTTCACCGGCGACCGGTACCTCATCGGCGCGAGCCCCGAGCGCCATCTGCGTGTGCGGGCCGGCCAGGTTTCCATGAACCCGATCAGCGGAACGTTCCGCCTCGGGCCTCCGTCGCATCGGGAGGACCTGAGCGACCGGCTGCTGGCCTTCCTGGCTGACGAGAAGGAGATCTACGAGCTCTTCATGGTGGTCGACGAAGAGCTGAAGATGATGTGCGCCATCTGTTCCGAGGGCGGCTCGATCCTCGGCCCGTTCCTCAAACCGATGAGCCACCTCATCCATACCGAGTACCTCCTCGAAGGACGCTCGACACTCGACGTGCGAGACGTGCTGCGCGACTCGATGTTCGCTGCCACGGTGACAGGGAGCCCGGTCGAGAACGCCTGCCGGCTTATCAGCAAGTACGAGCGGTCGGGTCGCGGCTACTACGGGTCCGTGCTGGCGCTTCTCGGCCGCGACGCCGACGGTGGCCCGACGCTCGACGCGCCCATCGTGCTGCGCACGGCGGACGTCAGCCCGCAAGGAGAGCTGCGGGTAACCGCGGGTGCCACGCTGGTTCGCGACTCCGACCCGCTGTCCGAGGTCGCCGAGACGCACGCCAAGGCAGCCGGCATCCTCGCCGCGTTCGGTCTGGTGCCGCGCGCCGGCACGGCAACGACGGACGTGGCCTCGCTCGTCGCCTCACCCGCCGTCCAGGCAGCCCTGCTCTCCCGCAACCGACGACTGAGCCGTTTCTGGCTGGCTGACCAGTCCGGCGTGGCGCCCGTGTCGGCCCTCGCGGGACGGAAGGTCGTCATACTCGACGGCGAGGACGACTTCGTCTCGATGCTCCGGCACATGCTGCAGGTGCTCGGGATGCAGAGTACGACGCTCAGCCACCGCGACTACCGCAGCGGCGCCTTCGACGCTGCCGACCTGGTCATCGTCGGACCCGGACCGGGCGACCCCCGCGTGCTGGACCACCCGAAGATCGCGACGGTGCGCGCCGCTGTCGAGGAGCTGCTCGCCGCACGACGGCCCTTCCTGGCCGTCTGCCTGGGGCATCAGGTGCTGTGTGGGGTGCTGGGCTTGCAGCTCGGCTACAAGGACATCGTCTTCCAGGGCACGCAGACCAGCGTCGACATCCTCGGGAAAGCGGAGAACGTGGGGTTCTACAACACGTTCGTGGCTCGGGTCGGGGAGACCGACGTCCTGCCGGCCGGCGTCAGCGTCGACGCCGACCCAGACACAGGGGACATCAACGTCCTGCAAGGCCCGCACTACGCCGGCGTCCAGTTCCATACCGAGTCGATCCTCACCGAGAACGGCTTCGCTCTCCTCGCGGGCCTGGTGACCAGGTTGCTCGCGACGGCGCCAGCCGACGCCTGAGGCGGTCCGGTCGCCCCAGCGAAAAGGGACGCCCCAGCAGCCGGGGACGGGTGACTGCTGGGGCGTGTCTGGGGGCCGTCGAGTCAGTCGGAGCCCAACGTGACTTGGACGGACGAGGTGGCGCCGGACTTGCTGACCACCGTCAGCGTCACCTGGTCGCCGGGCCGGTAGGCGCGGACGGTCGCGACGAGCGAGTTGGCGTCCGTGATGTCGGCGCCGTTGAGCTTGGTGATGACGTCGCCGGGCTGCAGGCCCACCTTCGCCGCGGGTGTGTTCTTCTCGACCGTGTTCACGAGCGCGCCGGCCGGCAGGCCGAGCTTGTCCGTCGCCTTCGCGACGGTCACGCCGATCCGGGCATGCGTGGGTGTCTCGTGCTTGCGAAGCTGCTCGACGATCGGGATGGCTTCGTCGATGGGGATGGCGAAACCGAGGCCGATCGACCCAGCCTGACCAGAGGAGCCACTGGAGGTGGCGGTCCGGATCGCCGAGTTGATGCCCACGACCTGACCCGAGACGTTGACCAGCGGCCCACCTGAGTTGCCGGGGTTGATGGCGGCATCTGTCTGGATCGCTGGGAAGACCGTGGACGGGTCGTTCGCCAGCTCGCCATGCGTCGTCACCGGTCTGTTGAGCGCACTGACGATCCCCGACGTCACCGTGCTGTCGAGCCCGAACGGAGCACCAACCGCAACCACGGGCTCACCCACCCGCAGAGCCCCCGAGTGGCCGATGACTGCGGGTTTTGCGTCCGTGATGCCCGCTGCCTGGATGACGGCCAGATCGGTCAGCGGGTCGCGGCCGATGATGCTCGCCGATGCCGTCTCGCCGTTGTTGAAGCTGACGGCCAGCTTCCCGCCGTTGACGGCCAGCTCGACCACATGGTTGTTGGTGAGAATCTCACCATTGGTCGTCAACACGATCCCCGAGCCGGACCCGCTTGCCTGGGGAGAGATCGCGTAGATCTTGACCACCGACGGCAGGACGTTGGCGGCTGCCGCCTCGGCGCTGCCCGAGGATCTTCCTGGTGCCGCGGTGCTTGTGTCGGGCACCACCGCGAGCCCGGTCGTCTGCGACAAGCTCAGCGAGGCGGCGTTGTGCGAGGACGTCTCGTGCAGCAACGCCGCTCCGCTGAAGCCGGCGGCTCCACCGGCCACTGCGCCGACGAGGAGTGCCGCCCCGACGACCCGTCCGCCGCGCCTGGGCGGCGCTGCCGGGGGACTCAGCACGTACCCGGATGGGTACTCGGGCGGAGTCGGGTCCGCGGGGTTCACGTGGTCAACTCTGTCGGTCGTGGCTGAGTACTTGCTGAGATCACCTGCAGACCTTTCTGTGAATCATGGCCGCCCGACCGACACGTGGTCGACGGGCCCCGCCCCATTGGCGGCTGCCGGTGCCTGCTGCGGCCGTGGAGAGGGGCTCCCCGGTATCACCAGCCTGAAGCTGCTGCCGTGTGGGCTGCGGTTGGCAACCCATACCGACCCTTCGTGCCGCTCGGCAGCCTGCCGGACGATGGACAGACCGAGTCCCGAGCCCGGCATCATCCGGGCGTCGGACGCCCGGTAGAAGCGCTCGAAGATCAGCGGGAGATCGGCCTCCGCGATGCCCGGCCCCTCGTCGTCCACCGTCAGCTCACCACCGCTCAGGGTGACCTGCACCGTTGCTCCCGCCGGACTCCACTTTGCTGCGTTGTCGAGAAGGTTCGTCACGGCCCGTTCGAGGATCTGCGGCTCGCCGACCACCCACCATGGTGCCACCCGAGTCTCGAACACGACCGACGGTGCTCGCCGGCGTACACGGTCGACCGCGCGCGCCACGATGTCGGCAAGGTCGAGCGGTTCCGGCGTTCTCGACAGCGGCTCGTCTCGCGCCAGCTCGACGAGGTCGCCGACCAGCGTCGAGAGCTCCTCCACCTGGGCGGTGACGTCGCTGAAGATCTCCTGGCGCGAGATGTCGGTCAGACCTCCCTGCCGGTCGGCCTGCGCGAGCAGCTCGAGGTTGGTCCGCAGGCTCGTCAGGGGGGTCCGCAGCTCGTGCCCGGCATCGGCCACCAGCTGGCGCTGCCGGTCCCGGGACGCACCCAAGGCGGCAAGCATGTCGTTGAAAGATGCGGCCAGGCTGGCGATCTCGTCGTCGCCCGTGATGGGAATGGGCGTCAGCTCCTCGGTTCGGGCGATGTGCTCGGCGGCCGCACTCAGCCGTCGTACCGGTTGCAGGGCAGACCTGGCCACGGCTAGCCCGATGAGCCCGGCGGCGATGATGCCGCCACCTCCGACGAGCAGCAGAACGAGGCCAACCCGGTTGATCGTGCTCTCGATCGGCGCCTGTGACTGGGTCAGCATCAGCGCAAGCCCGCGCCCTGCCTGCACGGTGACGGCGCGGTAGCCCGTGCCCGTCACGTCGACATTTCCGAAAGTGTGACTCAGCTGGCCGCGAGCTACCCGGGCCTCGTCGGGTGACGGGGGCCGGACGTCGTTCGGGTCGCTCAGCGACAACACGCGGGACGGCGTAACCAGGAAGAACTGGACATCGGCCGCCTGCAGGAGACCCGGGGCGACACGCACCGCACGTCGTTGCTGTACGACGTCCGTCCTGCTCGCCTGCCTGGCACGCTGCAACAGCGAGTCGTCGAGCCGGTCGTGCAGCTGAGAGCGAAGCGTCAGGTAGGCGGCGAGGCTCGCGACCGCGACCGCGAGACCGACCGCGCAGGCCGCCAGGAGGGCGATCCGGGTGACCAGCGAGACTCGTTTCACGGGGGTGTCTCGCGTAGGACGTATCCCACACCGCGCACCGTGTGCAGGAGCCGCTGCTCTCCTTCCGCCTCGGTCTTGCGCCGGACGTAACCCACGTAGACCTCGAGCGAGTTCGCGGTCGTCGGAAAGTCGTAGCCCCACACCTCTTCGAGGATGAACGCCCGCTCGAGAACGCGCTTCGGGCGGCGCATGAACAGCTCGAGCAGGTCCCACTCGGTCCGGGTGAACGTGATGGACCGGCCGGCCCGGTCAACCTCGCGCGTGACCGGGTTCATAGTGAGGTCGGCGAACGTGAGGGGAGCCTCGTCCTGAGCCGGCTGAGCCCCGACAGCCCGGCGGCGCAGCATCGCCCGGACCCTGGCCAGCAGCTCGTCGAGGGCGAACGGCTTGGCGAGGTAGTCGTCGGCGCCGGCGTCCAGGCCATCGACTCGGTCGTTCACCGAGTCACGCGCGGTGAGGACAAGGATCGGCAGATCGTTTCCGGCGGCACGCAGAGCCTTAGTGGTCTCGATCCCGTCGAGACGCGGCATCATCACGTCGACTATCAGCGCGTCCGGGGCCAACCCGTTGATCCGGGCGAGCGCCTCGACCCCGTCATTGGCCACGGCAACCTCGTAGCCGTTGAACTCGAGGGAGCGGCGAAGGGAGTCGCGTACGGCGCGGTCGTCATCGACGACCAGTATGCGCATGGCTCCCAGGCTCCCACGCCGATCTGAGACATGCCTAAGAGCAGGCGTACGGCGACCGTTCACGGCGCCCCCTGGCGGGCGGTCAGCAACGCCCGAGCCGCGTCGCCCGCCCGTGCGCCGTACGACCCACCGAACATGGCAGCATGAACGAGAAGGGGGTGCAGCTGGTGCAGCGGCACCCGCTGGAGCCAGCCATCGGCCAGCGGGCTTGCCTCGTTGTATGCCTCGATAAGACGGGACAGGTGAGCCGCGCCGAAGAGCATGAGCATGGCCAGGTCGGTCTCGCGATGGCCGCCATGGGCTGCCGGGTCCACGACGAAGCCCTCTCCAGTCGAGCTCCACACCACGTTCCCGCTCCAGAGGTCGCCGTGGATACGACTCGGTGGCTCCGGGGGGCCGGCCAGGCTCTCGATGCTGGCGACGACCTCGCCGACGGCGGCAGCGTCGGGCGGCGATATGGCGCCTCGGTCCCGGGCCGCTCTCAGATAGGGGAGCACCCGACGGGTCGCCCAGAACTCGGTCCACGTCTCGGCCGGCGTGTTGGCCAGGGGCGCCGTCCCGATGTAGCCGTCGGTCTTCGCCCCGAAGGTGGCGGCGCCGGCTGCGTGGGTGACGGCGAGCCGGCGGGCGAAGCCCTCGACGACGTCCGGACTCGGCCGGCCCGGCTCGACCCAGGACAGGATCAGGCAGTCGGCCGCGTGAGCCAGCACCTCGGGAACCCGCACGCCGCCGGCCTCCTCCCCGAGCCAGCGAAGCCCGGCTGCCTCGACGGAGAAGAAGTCGTCAGGCACGTGCGAGCGGGTCTTGACGAACACGTTCCGCCCGTTGCTGAGGCGCACCCGGGTCGCACTACAGACATCCCCGCCGGCGATCGGAGTGGTGGCGACGACGGCAGTTCGAAGCAACGCCTCGGCCTTCCCAGCGATGCTGGCCATACGTGCCATATGTCGACGGTACGACGGTTCGGGGGCCCAATCCACTTCGACGTCACCTCATGGAGAGCTAGCGGAGAGCCGGCGGACCAGCTCGTCCGCCGTGCGTTCGACCACCTCGAGCACCTCCTCGAAGGCCTCCTGGTCGCCGTACCAGGGATCTGGGAGGTCGAGGTCGGCACCGGCGAGCGGGTCGAAGGCACGGAACATGAGGACCCGCTGGCGGTCGGCCGCTGGTGGAGCCAGTCTCAGCACGTCGCGCAAGTTGCTGCTGTCCATGACCAGGATGGCGTCCTGGCTGGTGAACCACTCGTCGAGGAAGAGCTGTGCCCGATGGCGAGTCGGGTCGTACCCATGTCCGGCCAGCGTTGCGGCGGCCCGCCGGTCCATCGGCTCACCGATGTGCCAGTCGCCGGTTCCCGAGCTGGCTACCGCGACCTGGGGGGACAGCTTCGCCCTCGCGAGCTTCTGCAGGAGTACGACGTGGGCCATCGGCGAGCGGCAGATGTTGCCGAGACACACGAGAGCCAGCGAGTAGGTCCCGGCTTGCGTGCCTCGCGGGGCGGGCAGGTGGGCCACCGGTCAACGCCTACCGCGGCTCTTGGCAGACGGTAGGGCGATCCCGATGACCCAGCTGACCGCGGTGATCACGATGGCGCCGAAGACCGCGGTCCAGAAGCCGTCGACATGGAAGCCCAGGTTCAGCCCGCCGGCCAGCCAGCTGGTGAGCAGGAGCATCAACGCGTTGACGACGAAGTAGAAGAGCCCCAACGTCAGGAGGTAGAGCGGCAGCGACAGCGTGGCCACGATGGGTCGGACGATCTCGTTGACAAGACCGAAGATGAGCGCGACGAGCATCAGCGTGAGGATGCGGTCGCTTCGGGACGAGCCGTTGACGTCGATCCCGGCGAACAGCCAGGCCGCAATGGCCAGCGCGCAGGCGTTGGAGAGGACCCGCAGAGCCCAGTTGGTCATGTGTCGATGGTGTCACGTCCGATGGCATCGCTCAGGGACACTTCGGCGGCGGCGAGGTGCCGGTCCAGCTCGGCCGCGGCCTCGTCGAGGCGGCCGGCCTCGAGCAGGGTCACCAGCGAGCGGTGGCTACGCACCTGCTCGGCAACGTTGCCCCGGACCCGGTCGAGGTGGGCAAGGCCCAGTCGCAGCTCGGCGTTGTAGGCGTCCGCGGCGGCCAGCAGGCGGCGGCTTCCGGTGAGGCCGACAAGCCCCCGGTGAATCTGCAGATGCGCCTCGGTCAGCACGCCTGGGTCCGTCACGCTCTCGGCCAGCTCCGCGTAGCTGTCGGCCGCCGCTGTGACAGCGGAGCGCTGCTCCGGCGTGGCGTCGTCCCAGCGACGTACACCGGCCGACTCGAGTGCGACACGCGCCCGGCTGAGGTCGCTCACGTCGGCAGTCGAGAGCTCCTTGACAGCCACCCCCTTGTTGGGCGTGCGGACGGCGACACCGTCGGCCACCAGCATCGCCAACGCCTCTCGAACCGTGCTGCGCCCGACGCCCATCGCCTCCGACAACGCGACCTCACGCAGCGGCATACCAGGCTCGAACCGCCCGGCGAACAGAGCCCTCCTGATCTCCTCCGCCACCCGGTCGACCGTCGAGGAGTGCTCGACCTGCAGGTCCTCGTACATGGTCGTCCCAGCCTAAGGCGGCGGCGGGGACCGGTGATGCCGGGAGACGATTGCGCCGTGCTAGCGTTATTGTCAGACAATCAGACAGGAGGCGCGGCGTTGCGTACGGCGGTGGAGGAGAACCTGGCCTGGGGGAGGCACTATCTGATGGTGCGACCCGACCACTTCCGGGTCGAGTACACGATCAACCCCTACATGGACCCGTCCGCGCAGCCGGACGCTGCTCTCGCGACGACTCAGTGGCAGCATCTCCGCGCGCGGCTCGAAGGAGCCGGTGCCCACGTCGACGTGCTGGAGCAGCGGTCGGACGCGCCCGACATGGTGTACGCGATGAACCTGGGCCTGGCGCTCACCGACGGCGCCGTAACACGGGTCGCGATGTCACACATGCGGCACGCCGAACGACGCAACGAGTCCGATACCGCCCGCAGCTGGTTCGCCGGAGCCGGCTTCACACCCGTGCACGTCGGCAGCTCAGGAGTTGGTGCGTTCTTCGAGGCCGGCGACGCGTTCCCATTCGGCGGGTCGTTGGTCGTCGGGTACGGACCCCGGACCGACGAGCTGGCGCTCGAGCAGCTGGCCGGCGAGCTCGACATCGCGGTTCTCGGCGTCCGCATCCGCCACCCCGGCATGTACCACCTGGATCTTGCCTTCTGCCCACTGGACGAGAAGACGGCGCTGATCTGCCAGGACGCCTTCGACGAGCCGAGCGCCCAAGCCCTGGTCGCGCTGGTGCCTGACCCGGTGGTGCTGAGCGAGGCGGAAGCGCTGACCTTCTGTGCCAACTCGGTAGTCATGGGACGAACCGTCGTGATGCCTGCCTGCCCCGGTCGAGTACGCGCGGAGCTCGAGGCGCGCGGTTTCACGGTAGAGATCTGCGACGTATCGGAGTTCCACAAGGGCGGCGGGTCGGTCCGGTGCATGACGAACCCCCTCGACATCGTCATCGGACGCGATCTCCGATCGGTGCCGGGCGGTCAGGTGGCGCGCCCCTCTGACCTTTGCGACAGCCGAGGCACGGAGGTCGGCGCCGACTAGAAGCTGCGATTTAGAAGCTGCCGATGCGCTTCAAGGGCCCGGTGCCGTGGTCAGCGGCTGGCCCCGTGACGACCGAGCCGTCTGCGCAAGGGCTATCCCCAGCAAGATGGCGGCCATGCCGCACAACTGGATGAACCCGAGCGTCTCACCGAACCACGTCCAGCCCAGGATCGTCGCGCCAACCGGCTCGAGCATGCCGACCAGCGTCACCTCCGTTGCGCTGAGATGTCGAAGAGCGCTGAGCTCCGCGAGAAACGGTACGGCGGTGCCCAGCACGACCATGAACCCGAGCAGCAGCCACAGCGGTGCCTGCAGGGACGCCACGTTGCCGCCGAGGGTTCGAGGCTTCGAGACGCTCGTGTCGAGAAGTCTGGTGGCTGGCGCGAGGAGGTTCCAGAACACACTCGCGACGATGAACGCTTCGGTCAGCACGACGAGCGGGGTGCCCGCGATCACACTGTGCTCGCCGATGAGGAAGTACACGGCCAGCGACGCCGCGGCGCCGAAGCCGGCGAGCACACCGAGGCCGTCCAGGGTGAGTCCGGACCATACCTGCGCGACCAACGCCAGACCGCCCAGGGAGAGCGCGATGCCGAGCCAGATACGGCTCCTGACCTGTTCGCGGTAGACGAACCTCGCGAACATCGCCACCAGGACCGGGGCGGTGAACTCGAGGAGCAGTGCGACGCCGACCGGGAGGCGGTCGATCGCGACGAAGTAGAGCCACTGGACGAGGGCGACGCCGGAGATCGCGAAGCCGAGGACGCGCACCAGCTCACCGAGGGTTCGCGGCAGCCGAAGCCGCTCTCGTCGTACCAGCACCACGGCGAGCAGAACGACTGCCGTGCCGGTGCACCGCACCGTCGTGAGCGTGGACGAGGCCACCCCAGCTCCCTGGATCGCTCGCGAGACGCCGGCGTTGAGTGAGAAGAGCACGGCGGCACACACCACGAGGAGGTAGCCACGGCGGCGATCGCGGCTGACGGGCACGACACAGCACCCTACGGATGGCCGGGTGCCGACAGCGCCCGCGGCATCTGCCGGCGCTGTCTACAGTGAGGCTCATGGCCACCCCGCGGTTCCGCAAGGCGCTGGACGACATCCCTGCATACAAGGCAGGCAAGCCGCCATCGGCGGGTCTGGCGAAGTCCTTCAAGCTGTCGAGCAACGAGAACCCATACCCGCCGCTGCCGGGCATCGTCGAGCGGGCAACCGAGGCAGCCCTGACCTTGAACCGCTATCCGGACATGGGAGTCTCGGCGCTGCACGCCGCCATCGCGGACCGGTATGGCGTCGAGGTGAGCCGGGTCGCCTCGGGTGCCGGCTCGGTCGCCGTCCTCTACCACCTGCTGCAGGCCAGCTGCGAGGAAGGCGACGAGGTCGTCCATGCCTGGCGCTCCTTCGAGGCGTACCCGATCGCCGTCGGGCTCACCGGCGCCAGGAGCGTCCAGGTGCCGCTGACCGCGGAGGCGCGCCACGATCTGCCGGCGATGCTGGCGGCCGTGACCGACAAGACGAAGGTCGTGGTCGTCTGCTCGCCGAACAACCCGACCGGGCCCGCGGTGCACGGCGACGAGCTGACCAAGTTCCTGGATGCCGTGCCCGGTGAGGTGTTCGTGGCCCTCGACGAGGCGTACTGCGAGTTCGTCCGGGATGCGGGCTGCCGGGACGGGCTCGAGCTGGCGACTGGACGCGACAACGTCGTCGTACTCCGCACGTTCTCGAAGGCCTACGGGCTTGCCGGTCTGCGGGTCGGGTTCGCGATCGGGCCGCCAGCGGTCGCGGAAGCCATCCGCAAGTGCTCCTTGCCCTTCGGCGTCTCGTCGGTCGCGCAGGCCGCGGCCATCGCATCTCTTGAGGCGGAGCCGCAGCTGCTCGACCGGGTTTCGGCGATCGTGGCGGAGCGCCGGCGCGTCCACGACGCGCTGACGAGGCAGGGATGGACGGTGCCGGACGCTCAGGGCAACTTCGTCTGGCTTGCGCTGGGCGACGACAGCGTGGACTTCGCCGACGCATGCAACCAGGAAGGTGTCAGCGTGCGGCCGTTCGACGGCGACGGGGTACG
>JBBQKY010000071.1:0-12067 GCA_038327385.1 Propionibacteriales bacterium | reverse complement strand
GCTCCGATGCTGATGGTGCCCGGTGTGAGGATGTCGGCTCGAAGGCCACCGCGGTGGATCAGCCCTCGCAGAACGCCGCGGTGGGTGAGTTTCTCCAAGTGGGCGCACGGCTCGCAGAGCCGGCGACCGATGCATTCGGCGTCGCCGACCTTGAAGCGCTGGCCGACCAGACTGTTGAGGTCGATGCCGCGGGTGACGATGTTGCGCCGCGCCTCCATATATCCGAGTCGATTGCCGTCGGCCAAGGTGAGCTCGTCGAGGACCTCGGCCTCGATCAGCGTCAGGTCGTAGCCGACGCCCTTGCCGCTGCGTGAGGAGAAGGTGCCGGCATGCTTGGCGTATCGGTCACCTTCCAATCCTCGTCCCGGGATCGCCCGGGCCGTCGTCAGGTCCTGCATGGGCGCCTCGGCGCGGTCGGCGACTGCGATGGCCTCGACTCGCCCCCGCTTTGTTGGCGCTGCCGAGTCGGCGCTCAATGCGGGATCGAAGGGCGCGGCGACATACCCCTCTGCTATGGGCAGGTCGGCGGCCGGTCGCCCCAGCAGCGCGGAGTCCTGCGGGCTGAGTACAACGCCGGGTGGGGTGCCGAACATCAGCACCGCCGCCTCTTGAAACTCCGGAGTGGCGCTGAGCACGCCGATCCAGTAGCCGGGCCACTGGAATCTAGATGCGTCGGCGATCGGGACCAGACCGACGCCTCGCCCGGCGAGCCACGTCCGCCACTGGGCGACACCGGTGCGCAGGTCGCTGTCCCCCTGCGGCACCGCACCGATCGGGATCTCCAGGACCGAGGACAAGCAAGCCCGGAAGGCGTCAAGCATCCGCGGTCCGCTTCCCGGCGCCGCTACGGGGATCTCGACGTCGAGCATCCGTCCATCCTGTCAGGTGACCGTGCCCGCAGGGTCGCCGTCAGCGTCGTACGGCGATGTATGCGACAGCGCGGGGCGTGGTCTCACCGATGACCGGATACCCGGGGACCTCCCCGACGACCAGCAGACCGCCCGAGGTCTGGGCGTCCGCAAGGAGGAGCAGCTCCTCCTCGTCCACCTCAGACGTCAGGTGGGGCCGCACCCAGTCGAGGTTGCGCCTGCTGCCGCCCGGCACGTAGCCGTCGGCCGCAGCGGATCGCGCGCCGTCGACGTATGGAACGGCGCCGGCGTGCAGCACGGCCGAGACACCACTCGCGCGCAGCAGCTTGAACAGGTGCCCGAGCAGCCCGAACCCGGTGACGTCCGTCGCGGACACTGCACCGGCCGCCAGAGCGGCACGCGAGGCATCCCTGTTGAGGGTGGTCATGACAGCGACCGCCGCCTCGTTGTCGCAGCCCGTCGCCTTGTGCCGGTTGTTGAGCATCCCGAGACCCAGAGGCTTCGTCAGCGTCAGCGGCAGCCCGGCTGCCGCACGGTTGTTGCGCAGCAGGTGATCTGGGTCAGCGATGCCGGTGACCGCCAGGCCGTACTTCGGCTCGACGTCATCGATGCTGTGGCCACCGGCCAGGAAGCAGCCGGCCTCCAGGCAGACGTCTGCGCCGCCGCGCAGCACGTCGCCAGCGAGCTCGAACGGAATCGTCTCGCGTGGCCACGCTAGGAGGTTCACCGCGACGAGCGGCTCCCCGCCCATCGCGTAGACATCGGACAACGCGTTGGCGGCGGCGATCCGCCCCCAGTCGTACGGGTCGTCGACCACCGGCGTGAAAAAGTCAGCGGTGGCAACGACCGCACGCGAGCCGTCGAGGCGGACCACCGCTGCGTCGTCGCCACTGTCCAACCCCACAAGGAGGTTCCCGGTCTGCCGGGAGCCCGGCAGGTCGCGCAGGATGCGTTCCAGCTCCCCCGGTGGCACCTTGCAGGCGCAGCCGCCCCCGGAAGCCGTCTGGGTGAGCCGTAACTGGGTAGCGGCGCGCGTCACCTGGTCAGCGTACGTTCGCGCATCCGCTCGCGTTGCGGCACTACGACGTACTTCGGGTCCTTGGCCGACGCCAGACCGGCCTGGAAGACGCCGAACCGGGTCAGCACGGACCCCGCGGCGTAGGCACACCCCGCGACGACCGAGACAGCCCGTGACCGGCCTCCGACCACGGAGCCGGCCACGCCGCCGATCGTCAGCGCCCGGGCCGTGCGCATGAAGAACCCTGGGCGCCCCTGCTGGTACGGCTCGGCGAGCATGCCCAGCCGCTGCTGGATCCGCTCGCTGGCGACCAGCTCGACGGCGGCTCCGATGACCGCCATCCGGCGAGCCGGACCGGCCTGGTCAACGGGCGTGGCGATCATCGCCAGTCCACCTGCCGCCGAGGTTCCGCTGCCGGCGAAAAGAAACGGCATCTCCCGGTAGCCCTCGTGCCAGGCGGGGATGGCGGTGTTGCACAACAGAGCGGCGGTGTACGTCGCAAGTGGCGGCCCGAGAGCCGCCGCGCCGACACCGGCGGCGCGACCGACGCGCGGAGCCACCCCAGTCAGGTCCGACGCCAGCGCCAGCGAAGCCAGGCTGGCGAACGGCGCCAGGATCCAGGAGCCCACCGACAGCGGAGATGTCGGCTTGAAGACCCGCAGCATGTTGAGGAAGCGCTCCGGGCGCCCGAGGTCGTGGACGAGGGCAACGGAGCCGAGCCCGGCCCCACCGGCCGCGACGAACCGCGCGGCGCGCTGCAGCGCGGGGCGGCCGCTGAGGGCGGCACCCTCGGCGAGCACCGACGAGGCACCAGCGGCGCCGCCCAGGAAGAGGTACAACGGCACGTCCGGCTGCTTCCACGTCGGTGTCTTGAGGATCGGCTTGCCGTAGTAAGAGGACGGCTCGGCGTCGGGCACCAACCGCTGCTCCCTCACCGCCGCCTCCCAAGGAACGCCGCGGCGCCGGCGCCCAGCAGCGTGACCGCCGCCGCGCCCACGTGCTTCCAGATCGCTACCAGGTCCCGGGTCGTCACAATCGGGTCGGGCGGCAGCCCGTAGACCTCTGGCTCGTCGAGCAGCAGGAAGAAGGCGCCGTCGCCACCCACACCGTCGTCAGGGTCCTGGCCATAGAGCCGTGCCACGTCGACCCCTTGCGCATGCAGCTCGGAAACGCGCCGGTCGGCGCGCTCCCGGAGCTCGTCGAGCTCGCCGAACTGGATGGACTGGGTCGGGCATGCCTTGGCGCAAGCGGGCTCCTCGCCTACCTTCAACCGGTCGTAACACAACGTGCACTTGAAGACGCGACCGTCCTCCTTGCGCTGGTCGATGACGCCGTAGGGGCAGGCGGGCACGCAGTACCCGCACCCGTTGCAGACATCAGCCTGGACGACGACGGTGCCGAACTCCGTGCGGAACAAGGCGCCGGTCGGGCAGACGTCGAGGCAGGCGGCGTGGGTGCAGTGCTTGCAGACGTCCGACGACATCAGCCACCGCAGGTCGGTGTCGTTGGTCGTCGTTCCTTGCGGGTCCGCCGACCGCAGGCCCGGCATGCCCAGATCGGTCACCGGTCTCGCGGCCGGCGCCGGCAGCTCCTTGTCCAGCACCGGGACGATCGGCGCCGACTGCTCGATGAACGCCACGTGGCGCCACGTGTTGGCGCTGAGCTCGCCGGTGTTGTCGTACGACATGCCGGTCAGCAGAAGCCCGTCCTCGGGCACGTCGTTCCACTGCTTACAGGCGACCTCGCACGCCTTGCACCCGATGCAGATGCTGGTGTCGGTGAAGAAACCCATCCGCGGCGGCGGGTCGGCGTACCCCGCGTCGGCGCTCACGTCGTGCAGTGCACCCGACAGACGATGACCGCTCATGAGCCGCTCCCCGCACGCCGGCGGTACGCCTCGACGTACGCCACGAGGGCCGGTCCACGTGGTCGCCGGCCGGGCTGGATATCGCAGGTCCCGACCTTGTCCTGGATGTTGACGTTCGGGTCGACGGTGACGCTCACCAGGTCGTTCGCTGAGTCACCTGTCGTCAGACCGGTTCCGCCCCAGTGGTAGGGCAGCCCGATCTGGTGCACGACACGGTCAGCGATCCGCAACGGGCGCATCCGCGCAGTGACCAGCACGCGCGCCTCGATGGCCGCGCGCGACGTGATGATCGTGGCCCACCCCAGGTGCTCGAGGCCACGCTGGGCGGCGAGCTCTCTCGACACCTCGCAGAAGAACGCCGGCTGCAGCTCAGACAGGTAGGGCAGCGTGCGGCTCATCCCGCCCGCGGTGTGATGCTCGGTGAGCCGGTACGTCGTGAAGACGAACGGGAACACCTCGCTCTGGTCGGGGTTCGCGACGTTGACCGGCGACTCGTAGTGCTTGGCTGTCGGGTTGCCCTGCTGGGCATAGACCGAGTTGCGCACTGGAGACTCGGGCGGCTCGTAGTGCGAGGGCAACGGGCCGTCCGCGAGGCCTGCGGAGGCAAAGAGCCAGCCCTTTCCGTCGGTCTGCATGATGAACGGGTCGGAACCGCCGATGGCGTCCGGGCCCTTCGCTCCCTCGGGCGGCACGTGGTGCGGCTCGCGGTCAGGGATGAAGTCCGGTACGTCGTGACCGGTCCACTTCCCCTCGTCGGCGTCCCACCAGACATAGGCCTTGCCGTCGCTCCACGGCTTGCCGTCCGGGTCGGCCGAGGCCCGGTTGTAGAGCATCCGGCGGTTGGCGGGCCAGGCCCAGCCCCACTCGGGTGCCACCCAGGTCTGCTCGATCCCGGGCTTGCGCCGGGCCGACTGGTTCACCTCGTCCGCGTACACCCCGCAGTAGATCCAGCAGCCGCACGCTGTCGACCCGTCGGCCTTCAGCTCCGTGTAAGCCGACAACGCAGCGCCGTCCGGGCCGGTGCCGTTGACCTCGCGCAACACCGCCTCCGCGCTGGGTTCGCGGTCTGCGCCGTGCTCCGGGTAGCTCCACGTCACGTCCAGCAGGGGACGGTCCATCGGGTCGGTCGAGTCCTTCAGCTTCTCGCGAATCCGCAATCCGAGGTGGTAGTAGAACCAGAGGTCGCTGGTGGCGTCACCCGGCGGGTCGACCGCCTTGTGGTGCCACTGCAGCAGGCGCTGCGTGTTGGTGAAGGTGCCGCTCTTCTCGGTGTGCGCGGCGGCCGGCAGGAAGAAGACCTCGGTCCCGATGTCTGCGGCCCGCATCTCGCCGGTCTCGATCTCCGGGCCGTCCTTCCAGAAAGTCGCGGACTCGATCATCACCAGGTCACGGACGACCAACCACTCGAGGTTCGCCAGGCCGAGACGCTGCATTTTCCCGTTCGACGTACCGACGGCCGGGTTCTCGCCAACCAGGAAGTAGCCCTTGGTCTTGCCGGCGATCTGGTCGAGGACCGTCTGGTACGTCCCGTGGTCGCCCGTGATCCGCGGCAGGTAGTCGAAGCAGAAGTCGTTGTCTGCCGTCGCCGCGTCACCGAAGTACGACTTGAGCAGGCTCACGGCGTAGCTGCGGATGTTGCCCCAGAAGCCGGCCGCGCCCTCGTCCCTCGCGACGTACTCGTCGAGGTTCCGGTGCTGGTCGGCGTGCGGCATCGGCAGGTAGCCCGGAAGGATGTTGTAGAGAGTCGGGATATCGGTCGAGCCCTGGATGCTCGCGTGCCCCCGAAGAGCCATGATGCCGCCGCCCGGCCTGCCGATGTTGCCCAGCAGGAGCTGCAGGATGGCGGCAGTGCGGATGACCTGCACGCCGCTGGCGTGATGCGTCCAGCCCACGGCGTAGCAGATCGCCGTCGTGCGGTCCCGGCCGCTATTGGCGCCCAGGGCGTCGGCGATCTTGGCGAACTGCTGCTCGGGGACACCGCAGACGTCCTGCACCATCTCCGGGGTGTAGCGGGCGAAGTGGCGCTTCAGGATCTGGAACACACAGCGCGGGTGCTGCAGCGTCTCGTCGCGCTCCGGCTTCGCTCCGACGGTCGGACCGCCGGAGCCCGCCGCCTCGGCGCGGCTCGCCCTGTGTGCATGCTCGTCGTGGTCAGCCGAGTCGTTGGCCGGGTCTAGGTCGTCGGCGTTCGAGTAGCGCCAGTAGCCACTGTCGTAGGTGCGCCTCTCCTCGTCGAAGCCGGAGAAGAGTCCCCCAAGGTCCTCGCTGTCGACATAGTCCTCGGTGATGATCGCGGGCGCGTTCGTGTACGCCACCACGTACTCGCGGAAGTCGAGGTCGTTGCTCAGCACGTGGTTGACCAGCGCGCCGAGGAACACGATGTCGGTGCCGGCGCGGATCGCGGCGTGGATGTCGGCCACCGCCGAGGTGCGCGTGAAGCGGGGGTCGACGTGGATGATCGTCGCGCCCTTGGCCTTGGCCTCCATCACCCACTGGAAGCCGACCGGGTGGCACTCGGCCATGTTGGAGCCCTGGATCAGGATGCAGTCACTGTTGGCGAGATCCTGCTGGAAGGAGGTGGCGCCTCCCCGCCCGAACGACGCCCCCAGACCGGGGACGGTGGACGAGTGTCAAATACGCGCCTGGTTCTCGATCTGGATGGCGCCCATCGCCGTGTAGAGCTTCTTCATGAGGTAGTTCTCCTCGTTGTCGAGGGTCGCTCCTCCAAGGCTCGAGATGCCGGTCGTGCGCCGTACGCGCTTTCCGTCGGCCTCCCACTGCCAGTAGTCCTTGCGGGTCTTGATGACCCGGTCGGCGATCATGTCGAGCGCCGTGTCGAGGTCCAGGTCCTCCCAGTCGGTGCCGTAGGGACGGCGGTAACGCACGCTCGTCACGCGAGCGGGCGACGTGACGAGCTGCCGGCTGGCGCTGCCCTTGGGGCAGAGCCGCCCGCGCGAGATCGGGCTGCCCGGGTCGCCCTCGATCTGGATGACCTTCTCGTCCTTGACGAAGACCTTCTGGCCACATCCCACGGCGCAGTAGGGGCAGACGGAGTCGACGACGCGGTCCGCGTCGACGGTGCGGGCGTGCCACGCCTCGCTGTGCGGCGACTTGACAGCCGCGCCCCGACCGAGGACGTCGCCGTCGCGAAACTGCCGGATGACCGGCCACGAGCCGATGAACGTCTTGGCTCCCACCGCCTGCTCCTCTCGCGTACGCAGCTCGAGACGACAACGCTAACCCTGCACTCAGACAAGCACACGTCGGGACGGGCACAGTGAGCTGGTGGGTGCTGTCGAGCGGGCCAGTCGGGACCGGGCCGCCGACTCGCTCGCCAAGGTTAGGTACGGCGCTTCCGTGCGCAACTTCCGCGCACAGGCGCGGTTTCCGTGCAGGCACGGTGCTCCCGTGCACAACTTCCGCGCACAGGCGCGGTTCCGTCGCCGTACACCCGCGCACCTCCCGCGGTGGCGATGGTCGCTAGCCTTGGCGCGGAGGCGTACCTCGTCTGGTGATGGGCGCGGTCCTCAAAACCGTTGTGGCCGAGCATCTCGGTCAGGCGGGTTCGATTCCCGTCCGCCTCCGCCACGAGCCGCGGCGCCGGGCGCCCGTGGCCAGCGGCCGGAGGGAGGCGGGTCACAGTCATTCAGGACCCGCGCCGGTCAGTGCCGCGCACCGATGTGGTGCTCGGTGACCCACGCCTGGACCAGGCACTGGAGCAGCAGAACCGTGCCACTGTCAAAGCGGCGGTCGTGGCGGCGTTGGACAGCTGTCGGGCTGGCACCCTCGAGCCGTCTGCTGTCGTTCCCGCCGTCCTGAGGTCCCTGCCGCCGAGCGCCGGAGGCTTGCGGGCGGTCATCAACGCGACCGGTGTGATCGTGCACACGAACCTTGGGCGGGCACCACTGTCGAAGGCCGCCCAGCTGGCTGTCCTGACAGCAGCCGGGTCCACCGACGTGGAGTTCGACCTGGAGACGGGGCTTCGGGACCGTCGGGGGCGGGGCGCTCTCGCCGCCCTTGCCCGCGCCGTGCCCGACGCGGAGGACGTGCTCGTCGTCAACAACGGCGCCGCTGCCCTCTCGCTGGTCGCCTCGGCGCTCGCCGGCGGGCGGGAGATCGTGGTGGCCCGCGGCGAGCTGGTCGAGATCGGTGACGGCTTCCGGATACCCGACCTGCTGGTTGCGTCCGGAGCGGTTCTGCGCGAGGTGGGTACGACGAACCGCGTCAACCTGGACGACTACGCGGCTGCGATCACGGACGCGACGGCACTCGTGCTCAAGGTGCATCCGTCCAACTTCGTCGTAACGGGTTTCACGGCGTCCGTCTCCGTGGAGCAGCTGGCGCCGCTGCGGGTTCCCATCGTCGTGGACATCGGCTCCGGGCTGCTGAGCCCCCAACCGAGGCTGCCGAAGGAGCCGGATGCCAAGAGCGCCCTTCGCGCAGGCGCGGCGCTGGTGACCGCATCGGCGGACAAGCTGCTCGGCGGCCCGCAGGCCGGGCTCGTCCTCGGCCGGTCCGACCTCGTCCACCGCATGCGGCGCCACCCCGTCGCGCGTGCGCTGCGCGTCGACAAGCTCACGCTTGCCGCCCTCGAGGCCACCCTCTCGGGACCGACCCCTCCCGTGGTCGAGGCTCTCCAGTCCGACCCCGAGGTGCTGCTGTTCCGTGCGACGGCGATCTGCCGGGAGGTTGCCGATGTGGTGACGGCCGAGCCGATCCGCACATCCGCGGTGGTCGGCGGCGGAGGCGCGCCCGATGTCATGCTGCCGAGTGCCGCCGTCACACTGCCCGCGGCCATGGCCCGTCCGCTGCGCATGGGGTCGCCTGCGGTCGTGGGCCACGTCTGCGACGACCGACTGATCCTCGACCTCATAGCTGTGGACGCGGAACGCGACGCGACCCTTGCCGGCTGCGTGCGCCGGGCAGCCGGCGGCTGAGCTGGCTCCATGCACGTCATCGCGACCGCCGGTCACGTCGACCACGGGAAGTCGACGCTGGTCCAGGCGCTGACCGGGCAGAACCCGGACCGGCTCGACGCGGAGCGCCGTCGCGGTCTGTCGATCGAGCTCGGCTACTGCTGGACAGCCCTCCCCGGCGCGGGAGACGTCGCGTTCGTCGACGTACCGGGTCACGAACGGTTCGTCTCCACGATGCTCGCGGGGGTTGGTCCGGTGCCGGCCGTGCTGTTCGTCGTCGCTTCGGACGACCCGTGGATGCCGCAGGCGGCTGAGCATCTCGCGGCCCTCGACGCGTTCGGTGTGGAGCACGGAGTCGTCGCGGTCACTCGGTCCGACCTGGCCGACCCACCGCCTGCGATCGACCGGGTGCGCCGGGAGATTGCGAAGACGTCACTGCGAGGAGCCGCCATCGTGCCCGTCAGCGCCAGGCTCGGGACCGGGTTGGACGACATCCGAGTCGCGCTCGCCGCGCTGGTTCACCGGCTGCCGGCACCCGACGTGGACGCACCGGTACGACTCTGGGTCGACCGCCGCTTCTCCGTCTCCGGCGCCGGCACCGTCGTCACCGGAACGCTGCCCGCCGGCCGGCTGAGGACCGGAGACGAGCTCTGGCATGACGGGACGAGCGTCCGGATCAGGGGCCTCGAGATGCTCGGCGAACCGACCGACACCGCAACTGGTGTGGCGCGGGTGGCGCTGCGCCTCGGCGGCGGGGCCCCGCCCAGCCTCCGCCGTGGCAGCGCCCTCGTGCAGCCGGGCGCCTGGCACCTGGCTACGGAGGTAGACGTGCGGCTCTCGGGTTCGGGGGGGGTGCCGGAGCGGCCGCTGCTGCACGTCGGGTCGGCGTCGGTGCCGGTGCGCTCCCGCCCCCTCGGCGGCGACCTCTACCGGCTACGTCTCGGCCGTCGGCTGCCTCTGCACGTCGGCGACCGCGCCGTCCTGCGTGACCCGGGCGGCCGCCGGCTCTGGGGCGCTGTGGTGCTGGATCCCGCTCCCCCACCACTACACAGACGAGGGGCGGCAGAGCGTCGTACGGGGCAGCTTGCAACGTCTTCCGGAGTTCCGGACCTGGCGGACGAGCTGAGGCGGCGCGTGGTGGTCCGCGTCAGCGAGCTACGGCGGTACGGGGTGAGCGCTGACCAGGCGGCGGTTGAGGCCGTCGCCGTCAGGGCTGGAGACTGGCTGCTCGACCGGCACGCAGTTCCACACATGCAGCGGGACCTGGCACGCCACCTACAAGCGTGGGTTCGAGCACACCCACTGGATCCTGGAATGCCGCTCTCCGTGCTTGCCTCCGCCCAGCGGTTGCCGGCGCCGGATCTGGTCGCAGCGATCGTTGCGGATCCGCTCCGGGTCGAGGGTGGTCGGGTCGTCGAGGGTCAGCCGACGCTGCCCGCCCCCCTGGTGAACGCGTTGCAGAGACTCGAGGCGGAGCTGGTCGAGAATCCGTTCGCGGCGCCGGACGCCGCTCGGCTGACCGAGCTCGGCCTCGATCGGCCCGCGCTGGCAGCGGCGGAGCGGGCCGGCCGGGTGCTCCGGGTGAATGACCACGTCGTCCTGCTCCCGGGTGCTGACCAGGCGGCCGTAGCGCTGTTGCGGCAGCTGGAGCAGCCGTTCACCAGCAGCCAGGCGCGGATTCACCTGGGCACGAGCCGGCGGGTGGCGCTCCCCCTGCTGGAGCTGCTCGACGCCCGGCGACTTACCCGGCGGCTGCCCGACGACCGTCGGGAGGTCGTAGTGCCTCCGGTGAGGTTGGCGCGCCCGTGAGAACCGCGCATGTGCGCGAAAGTTGTGGTCGTACGACGCCGCGCGGTGACAAGTTCCGCACATATGCGCGGAACTTGCTGCCACGGTGAGGCTTGCGCCGGTCCGGACACCGCAGGCCGGCGTCGGGCCGCGGGCGGCTACCGTAGTTGCTCTTGATGCTCAGGAGGGGCGGCAGCATGAGTGACACCCCCGACGCGGTGGTGATCGGGGCCGGCCCCAATGGGCTCGTCGCCGCCAACGTCCTCGCCGACGCGGGCTGGTCGGTCCTGGTGCTCGAGGCGCAGCCCGACATCGGTGGCGCAGTCCGCAGCGACCGCGATGTTCACCCGGACTTCGTCCACGACACGTTCAGCGCCTTCTACCCGCTGGGGGCGGCCTCCCCGGTCATCAAGCGCCTCGGCCTGGAGGAGCACGGCCTCACCTGGCGGCGAGCCCCCGCCGTACTCGGCAACCCGCTCCCCGACGGCAGCTGGGCGCTCCTGTACGACGACGTCGCTGACACCGCCGCCGCACTCGACAGGCACGCCTCCGGAGACGGTGACGCGTGGCAACAGCTGTACGACGACTGGCAGGTCATCGGGTCGAGTCTGGTCGACGCCCTGATGAGCCCCTTCCCGCCAGTTCGCGCCGGGGTCAAGACGCTGGCGAAGCTGCGCAAGGTGGGCGGGCTGTCGTACGTCAAGATGCTGCTCGAGCCGGCCCGTCAGCTGGCCGAGGTGCGCTTCCGCAGCGAACACGCGCGGCTGCTGCTGGCCGGCAACGCCGGGCACAGCGACATCCCCCTCGACGCCACCGGCTCCGGGCTGATGGCCCTCCTGCTCGCCATGCTCGCGCAGACGGTCGGCTTCCCCGTTCCGGTGGGCGGCGCGGGCGAGCTGAGCCACGCGCTCGGGCGGCGGCTCGAGTCGAAGGGCGGAGAGATCCGGTGCGACAGTCACGTCGAGGCGATCTCGGTCCAGGGCGGGCGGGCGCGGGCCGTGACCTTGCACAGCGGCGCCACCATCCAAGTCGGCCGGGCCGTCCTCGCCGACGTGGCCGCACCGGTCCTGTACGGCGACCTGGTCGGCTGGGCCGACCTGCCGGCCAGGACGAGACGAGGCATGACGCGCTTCGCCCTCGACCCCGGGACGGTCAAAGTCGACTGGGCGCTGGACCGTCCCGTTCCCTGGGCGTCGCCGCCCGACCGGATGCCGGGCACCGTGCACATCGCCGACTCCACAGACGAGCTCATCTCGTCACTGCAGCAGCTGTCCGTGCACGCGGTCCCGGCGGACCCGTTCCTGCTCGTGGGTCAGATGACCACCAGCGACCCCACCCGGTCCCCCACCGGCACCGAGTCGTTCTGGGCCTACACGCACGTGCCTCAGGTCGTGCACTCCGACGCGGGCGACGGCGGGATCACCGGGGCCTGGGACCACGACGACGCCGAGCGGATGGCCGACCGCATGCAGCGACGCATCGAGAAGTACGCGCCGGACTTCGCCTCCTGCGTGATCGCGAGGCGGGTGCTGGCACCGCCCCAGCTCGAGGAGCGCGACGCGAACCTGGTCGGCGGCGCCATCAACGGCGGCACCGCGGAGATCCACCA